>CAZGAZ010000071.1:0-16930 GCA_964523835.1 uncultured Ruminococcus sp. | reverse complement strand
CTTTTTTCGATTTTTAGCCCATTTTACTATTTTCAAACTTTTCCACTCCGTTAATTAGTCTTTCACACCAAAGATACGCTGAAACTTAGGGGTTTACCGCTAACTTTCAAACTTATCTCCCAATCACTTTAATATAGTAAATCATTACCGTATTATCATATTATTATAATAACACAATAAATTCATTTTGTCAAGCACACAATAAATTTTTGTCACATTACACTCCAAACTGTCTTTTTCCCCCCGCATTCTTGTTAAAAATCCCAACAAAGGCAAACCCCGAAGAGACAATTCCGCCTCACATTTCCTGCCTCTAGCCTCTAGCCCTCTAACCTCCAGCCTCTATCAGAACAAGGTCATCTGATCCGACTTGGGCAGATCCCCCATAGCATTAATCGAGCAAAGCTTTTCGATAATGGTGTTGGAAACGCCGCTGCGCTCCTGAAGCTCATCAATCGAGATAAAATCCCCCTCGGCCACAGCCCGCCCCAAAGCCTCGGCAGCATTAGCGCCCACACCCGAAGCAGCGCATAAAGGCATACGGATCTTGCCGTCCTCCACCCTGTACCGTACAGCGTCGGACTTCATTATGTCAATAGGCAGAAACTCAAATCCCCTCGCCATCATCTCATTGGTGACAAGCAGCATATCATATGTGCCGCTGTCCTTGGCGGTCTTGTCGTTGCCCTTCGCCTTTATCTCGTTCATTTTCATTTTTACCGCCGCCCTGCCCGCAATAGCGGTCTCAGCGTCAAAATCCTCCCCACGCACCGTGAAGATCGTGGCATAGAATTCCAAAGGCCTGTAAACCTTGTACCATGCCAGCTTGTTCGCAGCAATTACATAAGCCGCCGCATGGGCTTTCGGGAACATATACTTGATCTTCAGACAGCTGTCAATATACCATTCGGGCACATTATGGTCACGCATAGTCTGCTTCATTTCCTCCGTCAGCAGCTTCGGCGCTTTTCCCTTTCGTGTTATCTCCATTATCTTAAAGGAAAGATTCGGGTCCATGCCGTGATATATAAGATAGGTCATAATGCCGTCACGGCAGCCGATAACGTCGGAAATGGTGCAAGTGCCGTTCTTGATAAGCTCCTGCGCATTTCCCAGCCATACGTCCGTACCGTGGGAAAGTCCCGATATCTGCAAAAGATCGGAAAATTTCGTAGGCTTTGCGTCAATAAGCATCTGCATTGCAAAGCCCGTGCCCATTTCGGGAATAGCAAGCGTGCCCGTTTCCCAGCCTATGTCCTCCGCCGTTACCCCCAGCGCCGCAGGGGATTGATACAGGCTCATAACATTTTCATCCGCAGGGAAAATGTCCTTGGTCATTACCCCCGTCATATCCTCCAGGTGCTTGTACAGCGTGGGCACATCGTGTCCCAGCTCGTCAAGCTTCAGTATCGTGTCATGAAGCGAGTTAAAGTCAAAATGGGTCGTAACAAATATAGACCTCGGGTCCTCCGCAGGGTGCTGTACAGGGGTAAAATCGTAAACCTCATAATCCGCCGGTACAACTACCATTCCCCCGGGGTGCTGTCCCGTGGTGCGCTTAACGCCCGTGCAGCCTATAGTCAGCCTGTTTTCCTCAGCCCTCGAGACCCGCTTTCCCACAGCCTCCAGATAATGCTTGACATAACCGTAAGCTGTCTTTTCCGCCACCGTGCCGATAGTCCCCGCCTTGAACACATTCTCGCTTCCGAAAAGCTCTTCCGTGTATTTGTGAGCATTGGTCTGATATTCACCCGAGAAATTAAGGTCAATATCCGGAGCCTTGTCGCCGTTAAATCCGAGGAACGTCTCAAAGGGAATGTCATGCCCCTCTCTTATGTAATCCGTCCCGCATTCAGGGCATTTTTTAGGAGGCAGATCATAACCCGAACCGTATGAGCCGTCGGTAATGAACTCACTGTTTTTGCACTTCGGACACAGATAATGAGGCGGCAGCGCATTTACCTCCGAGATACCCGACATATTCGCCACAAATGACGACCCCACCGAACCACGTGAACCGACCTGATAACCGTTTTCGTTGGAATTTGCCACCAGCTTCTGAGCGATCATGTACAGCACCGAGAAGCCGTTTTTGATAATCGACCCCAGCTCCTTGTCCAGCCTGTCCTTTACTATCTGCGGCAGCGGGTCACCGTAAGTTGCCTTGGCCCGCTCCCAGGTAATGCGTGTCAGGTCCTCCTCCGCATTTTCCATAGTGGGAGTGTATGTGCCCGGAGGGATCGGCTGTATGTCAGGGTCGACCATATCCGCAATAAGATTGGTGTTTGTCACCACTACCTCATAAGCCTTTTCCTTCCCCAGATATTCAAATTCCGCCAGCATTTCATCCGTAGTGCGTAAATATAAAGGCGGCTGATGCTCTGCGTCCTCAAACTTGTCATACATCAGCATTTTCCTGAAAACAGCGTCCTCGGGATTCATAAAATGCACATCGCAGGTCGCAACCACAGGTATCCCCAAAGCCTCTCCAAGCTTTACAATAGTCCTGTTCAGTTCCTGCAAGTCCTCCACAGAGCTTATGTTTTCATATTCGTCTCCCCTTATAAGGAACTCATTGTTAAGACAGGGCTGTATCTCCAGATAATCGTAAAACGATGCAATATCGCAAAGCACGTCCCAGGGTCTGCCGTCCCGCACCGCCGAAAACAGCTCTCCCGATTCGCAGGCGCTGCCCACAATAAGCCCGTCCCTGTGCGCCACAAGCTCTGACATAGGTATCCTCGGGCGGCGGTTGTAATATTTTATGTGACCGCAGGAAACCAGCTTGTACAGATTTTTCAGTCCCGCATTGTTTTTCGCCAGCAATATCTGATGATACGGCTTTAAATTCTTCGGGTCAGCCCCCTTCATTACCCTGTTTATGTCGCCGATATTCACACAGCCGTACTCATTTATAAGCCGCTGCGCCAGCTTTTCAAATATCCTGCCCAATATCTTAGCGTCATCGCTTGCCCTGTGATGATCGAATTCACCCAGTCCCAGCTGCCTTGCCACATTGTCCAGCTTGTGCCGCTTCATATCCGTAAGCATGCTTCTGCATATCACCAGCGTGTCCACTACCGAGAATTTGAATTCTATCCCCTGTCTTACGCATTCCGCCTTTATAAAAGCCGTGTCAAAGCCTGCATTGTGAGCAATAAGCACAGGCTCCTCCCCGCAGAATTCGATAAATTTTTCCAAAGCCTCTCTTTGGGACGGCGCACCCTCCAGCATTTCCGGTGTTATCCCCGTAAGCTTTGTTATCCTCTCAGGCAAAGGCTTTTCCGGGTCGCAGAAGGTGGAAAAGACCTCCCCCGGCTCTAAATTGTCCAGCCTTACCGCTCCGTATTCGATTATCCTCTCCCCTGCAGCGGAAAAGCCTGTGGTCTCCAGATCGAATACTATCAGCTTTCCCGTCAGAGGCACATCCGTCCTCAGCTTTACAGCGTCCGCCATATCGTTGACCGAATAAGCCTCGCAGCCGTAAATGATCTTGAAATCTCCCCCGCCTTTTCTTATGTCACTGCAAGCCGCAGCCGCCTCGGGAAATGCCTGCACTCCACCGTGATCGGTTATGGCAATAGCCCTGTGCCCCCAGGAATACGCCCTTTCTATAAGCTTCTGCGCAGGGGTCAGTGCGTCCATCTGTGACATATTAGTGTGCAGATGAAGTTCCACACGCTTGTTTTCCGCCGTATCCTCCCTGTCCTTTTTCCCCACGATCATAATATCGCTTGCCCGCAGAATAAACTCATTGTCAAAGGTGTCAAACTCCACCTTTCCCCTTACTATCACAGTGCGCCCCTTTATTTTTTTCAGATTATTTTCGCTGTCCTTATCCGAAAAATCCTTTATGGAGATCGAGCCTGTGTAATCGGTTATCCCGACGTTGGTTATCCGCTTTTCCTCACCCTTTTTATTGCGTATCTCCTTTTCCTGGTAATCGAACACATCTCCCCATACAACTATACTGTTTACCGCCTCAAAAATATCTCCGATATTAGTGGCCGAGTCCGCAAATATCCTCTTCCCCTTAACGATCTCCGCATTGTCGCTCATTACGGGAATATTCTTGAAATCCACCGCCACAATCATCTCGGGCTTTGTATAAACAGGTACTGCGGGAGCATTGGCGAAATTCGCCGCGAAATTCGCCGATGAAGCTGCAGCCTCTGTCACCGTCTCCTCATACGCCCTGTGCAGCATTTCCTCATAATTATCAAGGGGAGGATTTTTTTCAAACAGAAGCACAGGCATAGAAACCGAAAACTCTTCCTGCAAAAGCTTCGATAAAGCCCTTTCAAACCCCGCCTTTGTAAGCAGTTCCTTGCCGCCGTTTTTCAGCTCAATATTGATAACGTCACTCTCCAGGTAACATACCGCATTCTTAAAATGGCCGTTAATTACAGCCATATCCTGCCTCAGCCTCTTTATAGCCTCAAAAATATATTTGCCGTCAAGCATATCCGGTGTGTAACGGCTGTGGACCCTGAATGAATTCAGCTTCCAGTAACTTGCAGCAAGCCTTTCAAATTCCTCAAGATTTTCAAACCTCTGCAAAGTCTCAAACTTAACGATAACTGCCATATCGAGGCTGTCCTTGTTGTCCTTTCCGTGAAGTATCTGAAGCACATCCCCCCTGCCCACAGCATTGGGTATCTTCTCATCAATTTCCGAAAACAGATTTTTTATCAGCATTTTTTTCCACTCCGTTAATTAAACTTTCACATCAAAGGAACACTGAAACTTAGGGGATTACCGCTAACTTTCAAACTTTCCACTCCGTTAATTAAACTTTCACACCAAAGGAACACTGAAACTTAGGGGATTACCGCTAACTTTCAAACTTTTCGCTCCGCTAATCAGACTTTCGCACCAAATGTACGCTGAAATTCAGGGCATTCCCTGCATATCTTAAAGCTCCGCAAGCTTGTTTATCTCGTCCATAAGAGCCTCCAACGCCTCTTCCTCTCTGACCTTTCTAACTATCTCCCCCTTTTTGAAAATAAGGGCAGACCCATCGCCTCCCGCAAGCCCCACATCAGCCTCCCTTGCCTCACCCGGACCGTTTACAGCGCAGCCCATAACAGCCACCGTAATATTTGCGGGAATATTTTCCACCGCCCTTTCAACTCTCTTCGCAAGCCCCGCAAGATCAATTTTCGTCCTTCCGCAGGTAGGGCAGGAAACCAGCGTAACACCGCTGCCCCTGCCGCAGGCCTTTAAAATATCTCTCGCCGCCGCCACCTCTTTAACAGGTTCATCCGTCAGCGAAACACGTATAGTCTCCCCTATACCGTCACAAAGGAGCGAACCTATCCCCACAGCGGATTTGAGCATTCCCATTCTCTCCGTCCCCGCCTCTGTAACCCCCAGATGCAAAGGATACGGCAGCCTCTCTGCCGCTATCCTGCAAGCGTCAATCATAGTCTTAACATTCGATGACTTTATGGAAATAACAATATCCTCAAAATCGAACTCCTCCAGCATAGCAGCATTAACAGCCGCACTTTCCGCCAAAGCCTCCGCCGTAGGGCTGCCGTACTTCTCCAGAACAGCCTTCTCAAGAGACCCCGAATTTACCCCTATCCTTATGGGTATCTTCCTTGCCCTGCAAGCGTCCGCCACCGCCTTTACCCTGTCACGGCTGCCGATATTCCCGGGATTTATGCGAATTTTGTCCGCCCCCGCCGCAGCGCATTCCAGAGCGATCTTATAATCAAAATGAATATCCGCCACCAGCGGAATATCCACCCTTTCCTTAATTGCGGGAATAAGCCTCACCGCCGTAATATCGGGCACAGCCACACGTATTATCTCACAGCCCGCCTCCCTCAGCTCCACCGCTTGCCGCACATTCCCCTCCACATTCTCCGCAGGGACATTAAGCATAGACTGAATATAAATTTTCTTTCCGTCAAGGATAAGTCCCCCCACCTTGACCTTGTGAATTTCCCTCATAACTTCCCTCTCCTTTTCCTTGTAAATTTATCCGAAACCGATCTCATTCCCTATTAATTTCCCGAACCGTTTCCCATATTCCCATTATATCACAAAAACCCCCGCTTGTCAATAGCTTTATGCAAAATTTAATATAATTTTAACATTTGGCAATACGCTCATAACATAAACGTCCAAAAACACACATTACTTCCAAATCCCTGTAACAAAGCCATTTTCAAATCATTGCAGTTTTATTGTCCAAGCAGTAAACCTCACCGTTACCGACACATTAAATTTACTCAGCGCAATATCACACTTATCCCCAACATATCAAAGACAGAACATTTTCTTCCTCTTGCTTCTTGCCTCTTATCATCTTGCTTCTTACCGCACAAAAATACTCTTCACATCATTGAACGTAACCGCCAGCATAAGCAGCATCAGCAGAGCGAACCCCACAAAATGCACCATTCCTTCTGTTTCGGGCTTCAGTGACTTTTTGCGTATACCCTCAATAATAAGGAACACCAGCCTCCCCCCGTCCAGCGCAGGCAGTGGCAGAAGATTGAATATTCCCACATTTATCGTAATAAGCATACCCATATCCAGTAAATATCCTATGTCAAAGCCTATGGTCTGAGCGCTTTCCGTAATTACCGATACAATCCCCACAGGTCCCTGCAGGGTGTTAAGCCCGTACTTGCCCGATATAAGGTCTTTGAGAGAAAGGAGTATAAGCCTGCCGTAATAGGCGAATTTGTTAAGCGCCTGGGGTAAAAAGTCCGCCGCCGTCAGCTTCTTGCCGTAAACATAAAAGTCATACCTCAGCATTCTCTCCCCCGTAGCCTCGTCCACCGTAAGCTCAAAGGGAACACTTTTCAGCTCAATTATACTGCCGTCTCTTTTTATCTTAAAATCCAGATACCCGTCCTCATCGTTTTTAAGCTGATAAATAATATCTCCCGCATTAAAAACGTGCAAGCCGTTAACCTCTGTTATCTCGTCCATAACACGCAGCCCCGCAGCCTCGCAGCCCGAGCCTTCCACCACCTCCGCCACAATGGACGTGGTAAATTCCCCCTCTATAAGCAGCACCGTAAACGAAAGAATAAGCCCCAGTATAAGGTTCATCACAGCCCCCGCCGCAATCACCGCCACCCGTGAAATCACAGGCTTGTTCCTAAAGCTGTTTTCGTCCACCGCCTCATCATCCTCCCCCATGGAGCAAAACCCCCCCAGAGGCAGCAAACGCAAAGTGAACAGAGTGTGCTCTCCCTGCTTTCTGAAAATAACAGGACCCATTCCAATGGCAAATTCCTGTACATCAATGCCGCATTTTCTTGCCACAATAAAGTGACCGAATTCGTGGATCACCACAATAACGCAAAATATCAGAACTGCGCAAATAAGAGTTAAAACTGTGTTCATGTTCTCCTCCTGTTATGGTTAAAAGATAAATAGCCGTTTAATTTAAGCTTGTAACATCAGAACCGCCAGCGTCAGGGCGATCTGTATCAGATGAACGCTTTGATCCTGTATCAGATTTATTTTCCTTTTATTGGCTTTCAGATCGTCCACTATCCCATGCACAGCCGCATTAACGGCCCAGACGATCAGAAATGCGGCAGGTGGGTCAAATCCGAAGAATACCAGCAGCGGCAGCATTATCATAAAGCTCCAGCTTACCGAATGCATAATAAGCGCCATAATGTAATCATTTTTATACATCTCATCAGGCGCATTCTTTTCCCACCATGACCTTTGCTTCAGATTTGCCAGAATCCCCTGCAAATAATAATCGTCAATAATGTGGCAGAATACCATGCACAAAAATAAAACAGCCGTTCTCATAAACAGTCCCTTCCTATAGTTCTCTTTTGCACAGCCGCAAATAATTTAAATTTATGAATTTCCGAATTTCCTTTCACAAATCAAAGAAATGAACCCAATACTCTTAAAGCCCCCATAACGCTTCATTGACAGTCATTATTTTTGAACCTGTCAACATATTCCCTCGCCGCCCTGTCCGCCGCCTTTACCGAATCAAGGGTAACATCCTTTTGATGAGGGACATTCCTGAGCGCACCCATTACCCCCCTGCCGATATCGTTAAAGCCTATCTCTCCCGATAAAAACAGCTCCACAGCCCTCTCGTCAGCGCCGTTCACCACAGCCCCCGCCGTGCCGCCTGTCCCTGCAGCCTCCGCAGCCGCTTTAAGGCAAACGAACGTGTCAGAATCGGGCTTTTCAAAGGTAAGGCTGCCGTAATCCGTCAAGGAAAGCTCCCCCGACAGCGAAGGCATTCTCTCGGGGTATGTAAGGGCAAACTGAATGGGTATCTTCATATCCGGCAAGCCGAGCTGCGCTATCACCGCATTGTCCGCCAGCACCACCGCCGAATGCACCACGCTTTGCCTGTGAATGACTATATCCACCTTTTCGGGCGGCAGCCCGAAAAGATGACAGGCCTCCATAAGCTCCAGACCCTTGTTCATCATAGTGGCGCTGTCCACAGTTATTTTCCTGCCCATCTGCCAGTTAGGGTGACAAAGAGCTTCTTCGGGAGTTACCCTCTCCAGCTCATCATAACTTTTTCTGAAAAAAGGCCCTCCCGACGCCGTAAGTATGAGCCCTTTAAGCTGCCCCTCCTGCTCCCCCCGCAGCGTCATAAGGCACTGAAAAATAGCGCTGTGCTCGCTGTCAATGGGAATTATCCTCCTGCCCTTTTCCCTTGCAAGCCTCATTACAAGCTCGCCCCCCGCCACAAGGGTCTCCTTGTTGGCAAGAGCCACATCAAGCCCGTTTTCCAGAGCCGCCACGGTCGGCGCCAGCCCCGCAATGCCCACTACGGAATTTACCGTAATATCCGCAGATTTATCCGCAGCCAGTCCGCAAAGCCCCTTTTCCCCCGTGAGTATCTCTGCGCCAAAGCCCCCAAGCTCTTTTTTCAAAGGCTCCGCACATTCCTCATCATAAACGCACAGCCTCTTGATATTAAATTCTCTTGCCAGCTCTGCCAGATTCCTGTAACCGCTTTTCACAGCCGCCGAGTGTATACCTATCCCAAGCTTTCTGCAAACCTGCACCGTCTGACTTCCTATAGACCCGCCCGCACCGAGCAGATTAATTTTTTTCATAACACTCACCGCACATCATAACACATCACCTGTTTACCGAGTATCTCATAATCCCGAAACCGACAAAAATCCTCATAAAAATCCGACGCTGCCGCCGCCTCGTCCGAAGCAGTTACAGCGTCTATCAAAGCTTTAGCTAACGGAAAAAACAAAGATCTTACCGCCGAATGCATTAAAGATCAGCATCATATAGGGCAGAACAAAGTACACGCTGTCAAATCTGTCTACCATGCCCCCATGCCCGGGAAGCAGCTTGCCGAAATCCTTTATGCCGTATTCCCTCTTTAAAAGCGAAGCAGAAAGGTCGCCCACCATACTGATAAAAGCAGCTATTACGGCGATCCCCATCAGCAGAGGGTAATTTACCGAAAATTCTATCCCCTTGCCCAGCATTACCTGCCTGTAAACAAAGCCCGCTATGCCGAAAACTATCCCCGTGACAATAAGTCCCCCCACAGCGCCCTCAACAGTCTTTTTCGGGGAAATATCGGGACACAGCTTGTGCTTGCCCATGGCAGTGCCTACAAAATACGCACCTGCGTCGGGGACCCACGCCGCCATAAGCGCCATTACAACATAGCATATGCGGTGGACCTCGCTTATATTCCGCAGTGAAACAAGGCAGGTCACCGATAATGACAGCAAGCACGTCACCGTCACCATGACCGCCAGCTTGTCAAAGGAAAGCTTCTTATTGTCCGCCACAAAGCCCGCAAACATAAAGAACACTATCACGCTTGCCGCAAAAAGCCTCCATATATCGGGCACATGATAGTATGTCAGTATAGGCATAGCCGCCGAAAACATCATGCAAAAAATATAATGCACAGGGAATTTTTTATATCCGCAGCCGCAGACCGTCAGGATCTCATGAACGCTGAGGATCGCAATAAGCGCCACAAACAGGGGATATATTACCGTGCCGTTGAGCACGATAACAGTAATACCCACAGCGATCCCGACTATTGATGTAATAATTCGCTGTTTCACCCTTTTACACCTCCGAATCGTCTGTCCCTCCGGGCATATTCCTCGAACGCCCTGCGCAGCTCCTTTTCATTGAAATCCGGCCACAGCACATCCGTAAAATAAAACTCCGCATAAGCGCTCTGCCACAGCAAAAAGTTAGATATACGTTCCTCCCCGCCCGTGCGTATGATAAGGTCCGCCCCCGGGGCGCTGCCTGTGTAAAGCATTTGCTCAAAGGTCTTTTCGTCAATATCCCCCGGAGTGATATCCCCGTCCCTGCAAAGAGCGGCAAGCTCCCTTGCTGCATGAACGATATCATCTCTGCCGCCGTAGTTCATGGCAAGACACAGGGTCATACCGTCATAAGGGGCGCTGTCCTTTTCCAGCTTTTCCATACGAAAGCGCAGCTCATCGGGAAAAGGAGCCTTATCACCCAGAAATTTTATCCGTGAGCGCTTTCCCTTAAAGCTGTCCACCTCGTCAAGATAATGGACAAACAGCTCCATAAGTGCGTCCACTTCCTCTTTCGGGCGTTTCCAGTTTTCCGTGGAAAAGGTGTAGCAGGTAACATATTTCACGCCCATGTCCCGACAGGCGTTCACTATCCTGCGGAAGGTCTCCCCTCCCGCCTTGTGACCCATTGTACGGGGCAGCCCCCGTTTTTTTGCCCATCTGCCGTTGCCGTCCATTATTATTCCCACATGGGTGGGTATTTTCATTTCTGTTTGGGTAGCGATAGCCTGCACCCCCCTTAAAAGTTTAATAGAAGCAAGAGGCAGGAAGCAAGATGATCACGCTTCCTTCCTTTGCCGCAGCCCTCAAGGCTTGCTTGTCCGATCAGAGAACGGGATAATGACATTCATACTGTCATAATTTCCTTTTCCTTGGCTGCCACCTCGCTGTCGATCTCCTCGATCGCCTTGTCCGTGACCTTTTGCAGATCCTTTTCAAGACCCTTGACATCGTCCTCTGTAAGCTCGGAATTTTTCTTCATGGTCTTGAATTTATCCATAGTGTCCCTGCGAACGTTTCTCACAGTAACCTTTGCCTCTTCGCCGTCATTTTTTACCTGCTTTACCAGTTCCTTTCTCCGTTCCTCGGTGGGCTGCGGGAAAGCAAGGCGCAGGGATTTGCCGTCGTTGGTGGGAGTAATGCCAATGTCGGAGGCCTGAATGGCTCTCTCGATATTTTTCAGCGCCGAAGCGTCCCAGGGCTGTATAACAAGCACACGTCCCTCTGAAACCTGAACGGAAGCCATAGCGTTTATAGCCGTGGGAGTTCCGTAATAATCCACCTGTACCTTGTCCAGTATAGCGGGATTGGCTCTGCCTGCCCTTATAGTGGAAAGCTCCCTGCGCAGAGCGTTAATGCACTTGTCCATTTTCTCCTTAGCGGTTTTGATCTGTTCGTTCATAAATAAAAATTCCTTTCATTGTAATTTTTCCGTATTATTAAATTTTTATAACAAATCCGTAAATTTTCTCCGCTGCACATACGGTCACTCGGGAACCACCAGCGTGCCCACGGGCTTGCCCATGCAGGCGTCATATATATTATCGGGACGGCTCAGGTCAAATACAAGTATAGGCAGATTGTTGTCCTTGCACATGGAAGCGGCAGTGCTGTCCATTACCGCCAGATCCTTTATCAATACCTCGTTAAAGGTGAGCCTGTCGAACTTGACAGCGTCCGGGTAAACATTGGGGTCCTTATCGTAAACGCCGTCGACCATAGTGGCTTTCAGAACAATATCGGCCTCGATCTCCGCAGCACGCAGGGTGGAGGCAGTATCCGTGGAAAAGAAAGGGTTTCCCGTGCCGCAGCCGAAAATAACAGCCCTGCCCTTTTCAAAGTGCCTCATGGCCTTGTTCCTTATGTACGGCTCCGCCACCTGGGGCATGGAAATCGCCGTCATTACCCGCACATCCACTCCCATGGACTCCAGCACATCAGCCACAGCCAGTGAATTCATCGTGGTCGCAAGCATTCCTATGTGATCGGCTCTTGTTCTGTCCATAGCGCCGCTGGAGCGCCCACGCCAGAAGTTGCCGCCGCCTACCACAATGCCCATCTGGACTCCTGCGCACCAGCATCTTTTTATGCTTTCGCAAATAGGGGCAATAACGCCGTAATCAAGCCCTGTTTTCTTATTCCCCGCCAGCGCCTCGCCGCTGAGTTTCAGAAGAACACGTTTGTATTTTATACTGTCCGCCATACATTCACCCATCCTTTAACGCTTTAAACTTGTATATTTTCCTGTAACAGACCCGTATACACCGGATCAACGAATAGCATAAAACCTGCATTTATACCGTATAAACACACATACATACTATACATTATATATTTTACACTATTTTCAAATAAATGTAAAGTGTTTTTTGTAAATTTTTCTTACGAATTTCAAAAAAACTTGTAAAGCTATGTCAAAAGCAGGATTTTTTTCATAATTCGTGAATGTTTTCAACTCTCAAAATAAAATATTACTTATTTTTTTTGTATAAATATGTTCTTGCTCTGTCATTTTTCGATTCACCATAAAAACTCAATAACAAACAAGTTCATCGGATATATAAATATCAATTACGATCATAAATATACAAAAGTGCAGAACAGGATTAATTATCAGTAAAATAAATTTTTCCTTAAAGGATTTTATTTTCGTTTTTAAGATCAGGAAGTTTGCTATGATTGCAGCAGATATACACCCAAAAAACCAAAAATCACTGTCAGTAAACATCGCACCGATCAAAAAGATTGCACCAATCATAACAGTTAATAAAAAAATCTTCCAATACCGAAAAATATTCAGTTCATATTTTTTTATCAGGCAAATCGCAATAACAGAACATAAAATTCCCGATATGCCCGGAATAAAAAGCAAACCGAAAAATTCTTTCCAAATGATCCAAATCAAATAAAGAAAAGAAAAAAATGCCGGAATTAACGGAAAAGCAAAGGATTTTATACTCTTGTTTTCTGCCATATATTGCCCCTCCGATTACTAGTGTATACATATATCAAAGCAATTAACCCATAAGCACAATTGTATGAACAGGTTCAGCGCCTTTATTACTTTAAGGAAGCGCCCGACTAAAACAAACCGCACCGAAATTCCCGTGAACAGCCCCAAAACGAAAAGCTCATCCACCCGTAAACTCGTCAAATATCCTTTCGCACTCGCCGTTATCCCCCGTGACGGCATAAATAAGATAATCCCCCGTCTGCTTGGTGAACATTTCCGTAAGCTTCTGATATTCATCGGGGTTATAATCCTCAAAATCGCTCATTCTTGCCTCAATGCGCCTGTTCACAGCGTCGCTGAAAGCCTCCGTGTCGACCCCGGAAACATTTATAACGCAGACCTCGTCCGCAAACCCTCCCGAGCCGCAGATGAAAAAGGAAAAATCGGTGCCCTCGGGTATCTCGCAGTCTATGTACATGCCTACCCTGTCCGAGCCCACCTCTGCCATAGAGGACATACTAACACTTGCAAGTATTTCCGCCGTTATATCCCCGCAGGAAAACCCGTCCGCAGCAACGGCAGCACCCTCGCCGCCTACCGCAGACGCTTCGGTCCCAACCGCAGAAACTGTGATATCTGCCCTCGGAATGGTATAGGTCTCCCCCGAGGTCCTTGCAGGACGTGAAACAGCGTGCTCGTCCTCTCCGTTGCAGGAGCAAAGCAAAGCTGCGCAAACAAAGGCAGCGCATACCGGTAAAATTTTCTTCATAAATTCAAACCTCTGTATATATAGATTTATAGCGGTCTTATACCCATCAGGGCAGATAAAGACCGGTCATTATTTAATGTGAACATGGGTAAGGATATAGTCGATAAACGCCTCATATGCGGCTTTCCTGAAATGAATGCCGTCCTCCTCGGCATATTCCGCCATAAGGAAGCCCTCCTCATCCTTCAGAACGCTGCCCAGATCCAGATAATGCAGCCCCCTGTCGTCTGCAAACTTCAGCAGATCGGCATTGAACATATCAATATCCGCATTCAGAATGGGCCTCAACTCATTCTGCTCTCTCTCCCTTGTTACGGGGGGCACGGAAATAACGTAAACCTCCGTGGCGGTGCGGTCAATGCTGTTTACAAAGTCGCCGTAAGCCGCCAGCAGCTGATCGTCGGTAAAGCTTTCCATCATGTTAAGACCCAGCAGGATATACAGGTTTTCGGGACTTTGTGCGTTTATCTTATCCGCTGCCAGAAGCTCACTGCCGTCCGCCTCGGTAAGAGGCTTTGTGCCGATATCCATAACGCTCATGCCCACTCCTGCGGCGATCCTGTCCTCGGGCACAAAGCCGTAGCTGCCCAGTCCCACCATCAGAGAATCCCCCGCAAACATACAGCGGTCAAGATAACTGATATCCAGCTTCAGGCACTCCCCCACGGGATTGTCGTAATTACCGCTGCCATGGTCAGGCTGCACCGTCATTTCCGACGGTTCATCTATTCTCACCGTCTGTGCAGGGCTGTCATTTTTCCGCATTTCCTCCTCGGGGGTCTCCTCCCGCATATACAGGACAAAGCACACCAAAAAGCTTGCGGCTATGAACAGCAGCACGAAAGACATTCTGTATTTTATTTCCTTTTTCTTTTTTCTGTCCGAATATGATGACACTTTTTGTACTTCCTTTCGTCACAGGTCAAGTTTTCTGCTTGCAAAATTTGACAGTTTTCTTGCCGATACTTGTTTTTTCGACAAATTCAAATCAACACATTTTTAATTATACTACACTTACAAGGAAAAATCAACATATTTATTGATAAAAATTTTGTGAATATCGTGCGAAAATTCTGTCTTTTTTTACAAGAAGCACTTCAAAGCAACTTTGTAAATTTTCAGTAAATTTTATACAAACCAGATGTTAATGCAATAGGAATAGCACCCTCATGAACAGCGCCCTCCCAAGCAGCAAAAGGGCGCCTCTCCGCTGTAAACAAAGCAAATTCCTGCCTCTTGCTTCTTAACCTCTTGCTTCTTAACCTCTTGCTTCCGAAAGCTCCCGGGCGGAATTTATCATAGTATCCGCAAATATCCCATAGCCTCTTGTAGGGTCACGCACCAATACATGGGTCACAGCCCCCACAAGCTTTCCGTTCTGGATAATAGGACTTCCGCTCATGCCCTGGACTATCCCGCCCGCCTTTTCCAGCAGCCTGCTGTCGGTCACATGGATTACCATATTATGGCTGTCCTCCCGGTCCGTAAGGTCTATCTTCTCTATTTCCACGGCAAAGCGCATAGGCGTGCTTCCGCTTACGGTGGCGATTATCTCCGCCTTGCCCTCGGAAATTTCCTGCCGCATTGCCACAGGCACGGCGCTTTCATAGGACGGGCACACGTCCATTCTTCCGTAAAGACCGCAGTCGCTGTTTGCCAGCAGCTGACCGCTGGAATCATTATCCGCAAACATTCCTATAAGCTCCCCCGGAGCGCCTGCGGAGCTTTTCTTTATCCCGCTTATTATCACATCCGCCGATTCGCCCTTTGACATAGTAAGCGCCTCCCCCGTGTCCCTGTCGCAGACAGGGTGCCCGAGGCCTGCAAAAATATGGGTGGCAGGGTCGTAAAAGGTCACAGTGCCTATGCCCGCCGAGCTGTCACGCACCCACATCCCTGCCCTGTAGCAGTCGTCCGCAGCGGATTTTTCGGGTCTGATAAATACTATCTTCCTCTCGCCTCCGCTCATTATCTCAACTCCCAGGGTCTTTCCCCCGCTCTCCTCTATAATTCCGCTGACCTCCTTATTTGAGGTGACCTTTTTTCCGGAAATGCTCAGGATAATATCTCCCTCCTCTATACCTGCGTCCCTGGCAGGGGAGGATATTTTTCCGCCGCTGTCAAAACCTGTCAGCTCCACTACCATTACCCCCTCCGTCAGCAGCTTTATGCCGAAGGGAGTCCCGCAGGGTATTACCACAGGCTCGTTTACCTCGCTTACTGTGACCGTTTTTATGGGAAATATCCCGAAAAGCCGCAGCTGCTCGCTCCTTACATTTTCCGCCTGTATGTCCGCACCGCCTGTACCCGCAGCAAAAACGCTGCGGAAATCCTCGGCGGCAGGGTACTCAAAGCTGTAATTTTCTGGCAGCAGTCCATCGGAGGATATATCCAGAAAATTCCCCAGCTGCAAGCTTTCACCCTTTGAAACAATGTAGCTGTCGGGCAAATGTATATTATAGTATACCACCGCCCCTGTCACGGCGGCAATAAGTCCGCAGAAAATCCCCTTGAATAAATTTAAAGCTGATTTCATAATGACTTCCTCTCTGCAGCATTTGTTAATTTTTATACCGACCGCTATAGCAAAACAGCCATTAGCCTTCCCCGAAATCTGCACAGATTTTTGGGTACGGCAAATGATTATTTTGCAGCAGCGGTTTGTATATCAGCTGCCGCACTGTTCATTTTTTTCGCCTGAAATTCCCGCAAAAATACGGCGAAAACCGTCCGCTAAATTAATATTTGTAGGAAGGCTGCAAATTATAAAAGTTTTATATCTGTAATTTTAGCACCATACTTTTAAAATTTAAGTCGTTTTTAGCACTTATGGAAATTTGCACTAAGAAAACGCTGAAAAATAGCCTTTATATTTTTTCTCATTTAAAAAATGGCTGTGCAGAGAGGTATTTCCTCAGGAAAATTTTAAAAATTTCAAAAACGGCTGTGCTGTCGGATTTTCTGCTGACGCCAATGCAAAAAATACATTATATATAATGAAGCACACGCATTTTTTTACACTCCGTTAATTAGACTTTCACACCAAAGGTACACTGAAACTTAGGGGATTCCCTATAACTTTCAAACTTTTCCACTCCGTTAATTAGACTTTCACACCAAAGGTACACTGAAACTTAGGGGATTCCC
>CAZGAZ010000070.1:0-17855 GCA_964523835.1 uncultured Ruminococcus sp. | reverse complement strand
AACTTTTTGTGGCGGTGGATATATTTTTTCGGCGGCGGGTATGTCCTGTTTGACTTGTTTGCAATTATAACCGGTTGGGAATTCTGGCATGGACTTATATTGAAAATGTTCGATGTAAATGCAGCCTATTGGAATATTGTGTGGATGTTCTTTATTGTTATCGGCGGGTTTTCTTTTGGATTGGGTGTTCATTTATTACGGTCAAGGTGTGGGAAAAAATAAGGAGGAAAATAAAATGAAAATAGACCACATTGCAATGTATGTAAACGATCTTGAAGCGGCAAGGAATTTTTTTGTGAAATATTTCGGAGCAAATTCGGGCAATGAATATCATAATCGGAAAACAGGCTTTCGTTCGTACTTTTTATCCTTTGATGAGGGGGCAAGGCTGGAGATAATGAACCGCTCGGATATGACAGACAGGGAAAAGGATATTTACCGGACGGGGTATATTCATATGGCGCTTAGTGTTGGCAGCAGGGAAAGGGTGGAAGAATTGACAAATAAATTGAGGGGTGATGGATTTGAAATAATCAGCGGACCGAGGACAACGGGGGACGGGTATTTTGAAAGCTGTGTTGTGGGGATAGAGGGGAATATTATTGAAATAACGGTTTAGAAAATTGCAGGATAACAGAAAGGAGATCATGCTTAATATGAAAAAATATATGAGGATACAGGGCAGGGAAATTGCCTATAAAACAGGCAAGCCTGTTGGGTTATTCGTTTTGAACTGGCGCAAGATCAGAGATGGGATATATTCCGCTGAGGACGTCAGGCTATATGAAGAAACGCATAAGTGGTTTCTTGAATTTTTACCCGAGCCTCCTTTTTACGGAGATAATAATGATAATCCGCAGGGGGCTGTTACATATTTTAAAACGGAAAGCTACGAGGTAATGAGAGAAAAATCGGAGATACTTATGGGCTTGCTTGATAAATACAAGATTCCTTATGATATTGTTTTCACAGATTATGTGGGTGAGATCATTTATGAGGACGAATATCAGGCAGCGGTTATTTAAAAAATGGAGATGATTTTTTATGAGAGATTACCCCTTGCAAATTTATATTTTAAGTGACAAAAAAGCACTTATTATTCAGCCTGTTGTGGGCAGGAAAAGCGACGGTATAGGGATAAGCGGCTATTTTAGCGGCAATCTGAAATATTCATGCAGCGATGAGGAGTTTGGGAAAAGCATTTTCAACGGATTTGACTATATCGCAGGGAAATATGAGAACGACGAGGATATAGATGAGCCGGATGAAAAAGTAAAAGCCATTCCGTGGACAAAGCGGGGAATGGTAAGTATACTTAAGTATAAAAACGGAGCCTACGAGCTTTTCCTTGAATATGTCAATCATGAGGCAAAGACAACGGAAACTGCAGCGACTCGAAAACTTCCTGCCGATATTTCCGCTGAGGAAATGGGGCGCAAGGTAAAAGCTGCTTTTGAATTTGTATTCGATTATGCGCAAAGGCAGGAGATATGCGTTTATCATTCGGAAAAAGAGGGGCTGTTTTTCGTACCCTGTGCTGTTGGCAAAACAGGATATGTGCTTGCGGATTTCTGCGTAAGGGTAGAAGAACCTTATTCTCCGAAGGAAATTCGAGCTGCTGCGGAAAAGGCGTTCGGATATGCTGCGGAGAATCCAAAGGACAAGCGCACCGTCAAGGAAAGAAAGCAAAATCTTCCGTGGCGGGAATTATCCAAATACAAGAGCTTTCACGGTTTTGTAAAATCACATCACTGCATAGAAATGCACCGCTTGACTGACGGCAGATTTGTGTTTTTACCGACCCTGCGTTTTGACCGATATGACAGCTGTTACGTTGTGTATGTGAAAATACAAACCGTCAAAAGCGGCGGTATTTCCGATGAAGAATTTAAAGACGAGATATTTGCCGTTCTTGACAGAAGCAGGCTCATAACAGAGGATACTGAATATGTAAGAAGTATCGCAGCACAGCTTGAAAATCAGCAATTTTAAATGGAAAGGTGTATTTTCTATATGGGAATTATTGAAGAAACAGACAAGCTTATGCTTGACTGGGAGAAGATCAGCGGGATGTCACGGGAAAACAAGGTTATTCCGGTGGCGGTGCAGAGTATTTTAACAAGGGAGGTTATCCTTATCGCCTACACAAACGAGGAGGCGTTCAATGAGACTGTACGCAGGAAAAAGCTTGTGCTGTGGAGTACATCACGGAACAAGCTGTGGTTCAAGGGAGGGGAATCGGGGAACACGTTTACGGTGAACCGTATTTTCGTGAACTGCGAGCAGAATTCATTGGTGTATCAAGTGACACCGGACAAGGGCAATATCTGTCATACAAGCTATAATGGAGTGGCGAATAACTGCTACTACCGTGAACTTGATATGGACAGTATGAAGCTTATAAATTTAAGTCAGATAAAAATGATATTTGAAAAGCTGAAAATTCAGCCTGTCGGTGATGGACTTATTGACTTGATTTGTCCTATGGAAAATGCAGATCTGTTTATAACAGAAATGGACAAATCAGGCATAAGAATAAAGGGGTTCAAATGGTGGTGTCATGTGACAGGAGATCATGAGCCCTGCGGAATGGGCGGACCGAAAAATAAATTCGGGGAGGGTTGGTTTAGTGAAGTATTGCCTATGGACGAGTTAATTTCTTTTGAAAATAATGAAGAATACCGAAAATTTTTTCTGTATGAATGGAAACAAAGCAGTAACTATAAGCCATGTTTTTGTCCCGGGTTCTGGCTTGAAGATTAATATTAAAAATTAATATAAAGGAGAAATTAAAATGACTGTATATCATGAAATTTTTGAGGTCATCAAAGCCCGCAAGGCGGCATTCGACAGGGGAGAGGCTCCCGAGAAATCCTACACCTGCTATCTTTTTGAAAAGGGTGTGGACAAGATATGCAAGAAGGTGGGCGAGGAGGCTGCGGAGACGATCATTGCTGCCAAAAACGGCGACAATGACGAACTGATGAATGAGATAAACGATCTTATTTATCATGTGATGGTGCTGGCGGTCGACCGGGGGCTTGAATGGAGCGAGGTTGAAAAAATCCTTGATGAGAGAAACGAAAAGATCGGGAATTTAAAGGAGTTCCACCAGACCGATAAAAACAGTTAAAATGAAAATTGCCGGCGCTTTTTTACTGCGTCGGCAATTATTTTTTATTTGTGAGAGCTTATGCCATATCCGCCATAAGGCTGCAAACCTTGTTGGAAAATTCAACAGGGTCTTCTATTTTCATGCCCTCGATAAGCAGCGCCTGATCGTAGAGAATGGAGGCATAATCCTTGAATTTTTCCTTGTCGCTTTCAAAAAGCTTTTGCAGGGAAGCAAAAATTTTATGATTGGGGTTAAGCTCCAGAACCTTTTCCGATTTTACCTTTTCATTCTGGGGGTTCTGGTTGAGAATTTTTTCCATTTCAAGGGATATTTGTCCCGAGCTGGAGATGCAGACAGGGTGGGATTTGAGCTTTTCGGAGATAATGGCTTCCTTTATTTTTCCCGAGAGAGTTTCGGAAATAAGGGAGAGCATATCCTTGTTATCCTCGGCAAGCTTTTTGGTCTCCTCCTTCTGCTCCTCGCTGTCAATGCCGAGATCGCTCTCGGAAACGTTTCTGAACTCCTTTTCACCGTGGCGCATAAGCACCTTTACGGCAAATTCGTCCACATTGTCGGTAAGGTAGAGTATTTCATAGCCCTTATCACGCAGCAGCTCGGTCTGGGGCAGCAGTTCAATGCTTTCCACGGTTTCGCCTGCGGCATAGTAGATGTATTTCTGATCCTCTTTCATGCGGGAAACGTACTCGTCCAATGTAACAAGCTTTTTCTCTGCGGAGGATACGAACATGAGCAGATCCTCAACTGCGTCCTTGTCTCTGCCGTAGTTGTCGTAAACGCCGAATTTTACCTGAATGCCAAAGGATTTCCAGAATTTTTCGTAATCCTCACGGTTGTTGTTCAGCATTTTTTTCAGTTCGTTCTTGATTGTTTTTTCAATGGATTTTGCTATGGTTTTCAGCTGATGATCGTGCTGCAGAACTTCTCTGGAAATATTAAGGGAAAGGTCTGCGGAATCTACAAGTCCTCTTACAAAGGAGAAATAATCGGGTAGCAGGTCGGCGCATTTATCGGTAATAAGCACTCCGGAGGAATAGAGCTGAAGTCCCTTTTCATAATCCTTTGAATAGAAATTAAAGGGAGGCTGTGCGGGGATAAACAGGAGGGAATCATAGGTGGACATACCCTCTACCTTGGAGTGGATGTATTTTAAGGGGTCGTTATAATCGTAGAATTTTTCTTTATAGAAATTGTTGTAATCCTCCGGTTTAAGCTCGTTTTTGTTTTTGCGCCACAGGGGTACCATGCTGTTGAGGGTCTCGTTTTCGGTGTATGTTTCGTAAGCCTCGTCGCTGTAGTCGTCATCTTTGGAATCGGGTTTTCTGCGGGTCTTTTCCACGTCCATTTTAATTGGGAAGCGGATATAATCGGAATATTTTTTCACCAGTTCTTTTAATTTAAAATCGGTTAAATATTCGCTGTATTTTTCGTTTTCCGTGTCCTCTTTAAGGGTGAGTTTTATGGTAGTGCCCACGCTGTCACGGTCGCATTCCTCAATGGTGTAGCCCTCAACTCCCGAAGATTTCCATACGTGCGCCTTATCCTCGCCGTATGCCCTGGAGATTACCTCGACTTCCTTTGCAACCATAAATGAGGAATAGAAGCCTACGCCGAACTGACCGATAATGTCCACATCTTCGTTCTTTTCGTTTTCATTCTTGAATTTGAACGAACCGGAGTTGGCAATAATTCCCAGGTTATTTTCCAGTTCCTCTTCGGTCATACCAATGCCGTTATCAACGATAGTAAGTGTGCCCGAATCCTTATCGGGGATAATATTGATGGCAAAATCATCTTTGACCATGCCTACCTTATCGTCGGTAAGGGATTTGAAATAAAGCTTGTCAATAGCGTCGCTGGCGTTGGAAATAAGCTCACGGAGGAAAATCTCCTTGTGAGTATAGATGGAGTTAATCATCAGATCAAGCAGTCGTTTTGATTCGGCTTTGAATTGTTTGGTTTCAGCCATAAATACACTTCCTTAAATTTATTTAATGTTAGCACTTAGCTTATCAAAGTGTTAGCACTCATTCTCTTTGAGTGCTAATTATAGTATATAGCATATTGTCAAAAAAATCAAGGGGTTATTAAATATTTTTACAATTAATTAAATTTTTAGAAATATTTTGGTGTAAATATAATACCCCTGCCATTTGTGAAAAACAGCAGGGGTATGGAGAAAAAAATTTACTTTACGGGTTCTGGAGCTTTTTTGGATGATGAATTTACGGCAGCATTTTCCGAAAGAGTACTTGTTTCGGTGACAGCTTCTGTATTTTCATTTTCCGATTCCTCTGTATCGGCAGCAGGGGAGGGCTTGATATCGCTTTTTTTGACAATGCTTCTCATAACGTCGGAAACCTCGGTAATGGTCACATATGCCCCAGTGTCAACGGAGGAAACTATGGCCTTGAGCTTGCCTATCTGAAAGCGGTTTACCACAAAGTAAACTATGGTTTTTTCCTGTCCGGAATAGTAGCCCTCGCCTTTCATAAGGGTAATGCCGCTGCCGAAATTTTCCGAAAGCTCGGCGCATATTTCCCGTGGCTTGAAGGTGATTATCATGGCGGCTTTGGCCTTGTCGAGACCCTCGACAATAAAGTCCACTGCTTTGATAGCTACCGTATATGTAACAATGGAGTACATCGGCAGCACCCATGAATTGCAGACTATGCCGATAATTATGTAGAGGATAACGTTGTATATCATTACGAATGTGCCTACGGTTATGCCGATACGTTTGGCGAAAATTACCGACATTACCTCCACGCCGTCGATAGCCCCGCCGAATCTTATGGTAAGTCCGCTGCCAACGCCCGAGATAAGTCCCCCGAAAACGGCGCACAGCAGCAGGTCGTTTCCCGCAAAGGGCGACCCGTTCAACAGGTTAATGCCGATAACATCGGTCAGTAAAAATGCCACTGCCGAGTAAATTGCCACGGCGTAGATAGAATAAACCGTAAACGCCGCTCCCTGGCGTTTAAAGCCCAATGCGAAAAAGGGCAGATTCAATATGAGAATGTACAAGCTCATGGGGAGCGATGTAATGCTTCCCAGAAACATTGCCGTGCCTGAAAAGCCGCTGTCGAACAGATTTACGGGTGAGAGAAACATGACGATTCCCACAGCGTTTATAAATCCCGAGATCGTCAGCATAATGAAGTTAAAAAGGGATAGTTCTATTTTTTTCTTTTTCTGCATTTTGTTGTTCCTTTCTGAAATTTTTATATTTTTCCGCTGCCGAAGTAAACGTCGTACCATTGCAGGAAAATGAACACTGTCCATATTTTACGGCTGTTGTCGTATTTTTCCGCTTTGTGGTCGTCCAGCAGCTTCACAAGCATATCGGTATTGAAAAAGCTTTCGGACACAGGCGAGGTAAAGGCGTCCTTTACAATGTTGTAATATTTTTCCTCCCTGAGCCATACTCTTATGGGCACGGGGAAGCCCAGCTTTTTCTTATTGGCGGTTTTTTCGGGAGCTGCCCGCAGCGCCGCCTGTCTCATGGCAAGCTTTGTGTTTTCTGTGCTTACACGGTATTTTGCGGGAATATGCTCCGCAAGTGCCATGATCTTTCTGTCCAGGAAAGGCACACGCAGTTCGAGAGAATTTGCCATGGACATTTTATCCGCTTTCAGCAGGATATCTCCACGCAGCCACATATGCAGATCGAGATACTGCATTTTTGTGATCTGGTCTTTGTCTTTAACCTTTTCGTAAAAGGGGGCTGTTATGGCTGTGGGGTCGGGGGCGTCTGTGGTTATTTTAAGCAGCTTTTTCCGCTCGGACGGGGTGAACATATATGCGTTGCCGATAAATCTTTCCTCCAGCTCCTTGCCGTTTCTTACAAGGAAATTTACGCCCCGTTTTGCAGGGAGTTTTTCCGCTGCTGCGCCTATCCCACGGCGGATAAACCGCGGCAGGGACTTGTATGCGTGAGAACCGAGAGGCTCTTTATACACGTTATATCCCCCGAAAATTTCGTCTGCGCCCTCTCCCGAAAGCACAACCTTAACATATTCCGAGGCTTTATTGCACACGAAATAAAGGGCAATGCAGGAGGGATCCGCAAGGGGTTCGTCCATATGATACTGTATCTTTTTGATGTTTCCCCAATATTCCTCGGGGGATATCACCTTGCTTATGTTTTCCTTGCCGATATAGCCCGAAAATTCCTTTGCCCAGCCTATTTCGTTGTATTTTTCGTCCTCTCCGAAGCCTACGGTAAAGGTCTTGTCGACATTTGCCACAGATGCCACGTAGCTGGAGTCCACGCCGCTGGAAAGGAAGCTGCCTACTTCAACATCTGCTATTTTATGAGCCTCCACGGAATTTTTGAAGGTCTCGCTGATCTTATCCACCCACTGCTCCATATCGGGAGTGTTGTCGTCCTCAAAATGGACGTCCCAATAACGCTTTATGGTAAGCTCACCGTTCTTGTATTTGAAGAAATGGGCGGGGGGCAGGCTGTAGACATTTTTAAAAAATGTTTCATTGGTAGGTGAATACTGGAAAGTCAGGTAATTTTCCAGTGCAGTGGTGTTAAGCTCCTTTTGAAATTCGGGGTGGGGGATAAAGGATTTTATTTCCGAGCCGAACATGAATGTGTTACCCATTTTTGCATAGTAAAAGGGTTTTATGCCGAAGAAATCCCGTGCGCCGAAAAGCTCGCTCTTTTCCTTGTCCCAGATTATAAAGGCGAACATTCCCCGAAGCTTATCCAGCACTCCCTCGCCGTATTCCTCGTAGCCGTGAAGAACCACTTCGGAATCGGTTTTTGTGGTGAATTTATGCCCTTTTGAAATAAGCTCCTCACGTATATCACGGTAATTGTAAATTTCCCCGTTGAACATGAGCACCTTTGATTTATCCTCGTTAAATATGGGCTGATTGCCGCTGTCGGTTATATCTATAATGCTGAGCCTGCGAAAGCCCATGGCGATCTGCTCGTCAATATAGCGTCCCTCGGAATCGGGGCCTCGGTGTCTGATCTTATCCATCATTTCTCCGAGAACCTTGTTGGAATTGTTGATATGGTTTGTAAAGCCTGTAAATCCGCACATCTGATGTATCATCTCCGTAATCTTTTATTCTTATTATATTTTGGCTGCTGCCTGTATTATGCAATGTTTGGCAGAATGTATATGTTTATTGCCCGAAAATCGTGACCGCCTTTTTCATTGCCTTGATTATATGGACTCCGAAGGGACAGTTTTTCTCGCAGCTTCCGCATTCAACGCAGTCGCTTGCCTTTGCGGAAAGGGCGGCGTAATGCTCCCTTACGGTTTCGGGAACTTCTCCCTGTGCCTCGCAAAGGTCGGTGAACTTATTCACCGAAGCAATGTCAATCCCTGCGGTACAAGGGGCGCAGTGACCGCAGTACATACATTTGTCGGAAAAGCTGTGTGCAGGGGCGGTTGCAAGTACGCTTGCAAATTCCCTTTCGCTTTCGGGCAGGTCACTGTAAGCGGCGGCTTCCTTCAGTTGTTCACAAGTTTTCGCCCCTGCCAGAACGCTTGCCGCACCCGGACGTGTAAGGCAGTAATGCAGGCATTGGGGTACGGTAAGCTTTACCCCGAAAGGACTGGACTTTTCATCCAACAATGCTCCGCCCGCATATGGCTTCATAATAGTTACCGCAACGCCCTTTGCCTCGCAGAGCCTGTACAACTCTTCACGTTCGGGGTCAATGTTTGAAAGCACGTTTTCCGAAAAGGTCTCCTCCTCAAAAAGCGTATTCACATCTTCATTGGAGGGGAGCATATCATAGGCGGGGTTCACGCTAAGCATAAGCACCTCGATAAGCCCAGTACCCACCGCCTGCAAGGCGACCTTAGGGTTGTGGGTGCTCATTCCTAGGTGACGGATAAGTCCCTTTGCTTTCAGATCCCTTGCAAACTCTATGACCTCACCGCCGAAAACCTTGTCATAATCTGCCTGTTCGTCCACATAATGTATCATGCCGACATCAATGTGATCGGTGTTAAGGCGGGTAAGCATATCCTCCCAGGCAGCCTTTACCTGTACCATATTACGGGTGCGCTTATACTGCCCGTCTATCCAGGCGGAGCAGATATGCCCTTGAATAATGAATTTATCCCGCCTGCCCTCCATAGCTTTGCCGAGATTTGAGCGTATGTATGGCTCGGGATTGTAAAGATCGAAATAATTTACGCCGCAGGACAGGGCGCATTCGTACATTTCCATAGCGAACGCCTCGTCATGATTTACAAAGCATTCACTTCCAAGGCCTATTTCGCTTATTTTGAGCCCTGTTTTGCCCAAGGTGCGGTAATTCATGATAAAATTCCTCCCGTCGGATCATCAAAAAAACTTCCTTATATTAAATTATAGCACAAAGAACTGCCCATGTCAATATTTTTAAAAATTTATCTCAAGAGCCGATCGTTCTCACGGGTGCAAAATAAATAAAACAGTCAATATCATTTTTATATGGGGTATCACCCTTTGCCCAAAGACAGGTAACGCCGCCTTTAAGGTCATGATAATGCTCATATATGTCAAGCTCATAGGTAATTCCCTCGTCTGTGAATACCACCTTTTCAGGGACGCTCTTTTCATTGTAGGATATCTCATAGCTGTATTCGCCTGCCAGTTCGTACCTGAGCAAATTCCCGCTGCTGTCATATTTCCAGGTTTTGATATAATGCTGAGGTTTATCCGATTCGTCCCTGAGATAGGCTGTGTATTTCTCTCCCGCAAGCCGGTCAGCTTCATCATACTCAAACTCTGTTACCGACTGTATACGGCTTTCCGGGTCATAGCCCTCCGGTGCGTAAACAGACGGCGTTAATACTCCCCAGCTGTATATCTCCTCATCGGCAATAATGGTCTTTTTGACCATTCGCCCTTTGTCATCATGTTCAATAAGCTGATTTTCACCCGGGGTGTTGTCGGTAAACCGCCAATACCCCCGGCCGTCAAATTCCAGCCAATCCTCCGGGTCAATTTCATAAACCTTGTCGGGTACTGACACATCACGGAGACTTTCTGTTATTCTGCACAGCCTGCCGGTCTCATCATAAACATTATCATAAGATGTCAGCCCGTTTGACGAACGGTAAACTGCGGAAGCATTTCCAAATCCGTCATAGCTTACGGCGGTGCTGTCATTATCGGACGAACCGCTGCTTATTTCCGAATATATGGGTTTCATTTTAATGGTATATTCGAGAGGTTTTTCGGAATTATCCATATCAAGGCTTTTGTAAAAGCTGTCCAGTCCTCCGGCAATAAATTCTATGCTGCTTTTAAGTTCGCTGTCGTGCATGGCTTTGGGGATATAAACCGTATAATTGTCGGTGTAGTCAAGGCTTGCCATATACTCATCAAGGCAGCGGTCGTATTCATCATCGCTTACTTCCTCATCACCCCAGAAGTATGTATCTTCGGTTTTTGTCCTGTAAATCTTGGAAACGGCATTGGCTGTTATCTGCTGCCCGTCAAAGTTCACGCTCATAATGCCCGCTGTGCCTCCTGCGCTGCCGCCTATCCAGCAATCGGCAAGGAATACCGGTTCGCCGTTCTTTTCATAGCATTGCAGGCTGCCGCCGTCAAAGGAATAATCGGTGCTTTTTTCGTAATAGTCGGGAGTGTATGACCCGGGGTCGGGCGGGACATAAAAAGCTTTGCCGTCTTTTATGGAGAAAACATCGGAAATTAATACAATTGTAGCGATCTGTACCACCACTTCGGGAGTGTTATCGCCGTTCAGATCGGCAATAAGTATGTCGGCCGGGGGAGTTTGGCGGAATTTTTCGAGTTTCCAAAGGGAGTTTATGTATTCCACAGTTCTCGGGTCGTAATTTTCGGTATCGGGCAGGGGTTCTTCTTCATTAACGGTGCTGTTATTTTCGGGCGGAGCTTCGGCTGCGGTTTCCGTGACTTTTTCGGTGACAGATTCTGTAATGGCCGTTTCGGGGAGACTTTCTGTTTCCGTCTGGTACTCGGTTAATGATTCGCTGCTTTCCGTGTCATTTTCCGATAAATTTTCCGTGGTATTGGCGGCGCAGCCCGCAAGGGACAAAGCAGCAGTTAATATGCACAGCAGTCTTTTATACAAATGTTTCATAAATTTTGCATTCCTTTCCGTTGCTTTTTAAAGCAGCATTCTTTCGTTACGGAACATATATCAGCAGCAGATCGGGGCGCTGTTCCGACAGCTTGTCGATTTGCGTATCTATTGTCTCGGGGTCATACCAGTAACTATACATAACAACTTCAAGCTCGTCCATATCATAAAGCAGAGATAAATCTTCGATCTCCTCCTTATATGGATATACATCTACGATTTTTATTGACTTCATTTGTGAAATATACTCAATTGGTGCATTTGTCCATATTATGTTGTCCATTTCCAAGAGGGGTGAATAATCAAAATTCCCGCCCTCAAACATAAGCTCTGTCAGGCCGGTATATGCCGAAAGGGGAGAAATGTCTACTGTTCTGTCCGAATCATTCACCAAAGTAAGCTTTTCAACGCCGGGGCGAAGAACAAGCTCCGAAAGATCAACACTGTCAAAATTGTCATTGTTGATAACAACTGTTGACTCATATGTACCGACGTGATATTTATTTACATATACATCAGTATTTTCTCCGCTGTCGGTATAAATCCGCTCTTTTTTTGTCTTTTCAGGAATTTTTACTGTTTCGGCATAATCGTAAAAGCTGCCGCCGTTTTCCTTTGAGTAGTAATTTTCGACATCTATCATTCCCAGATATTCAAAATTGCTCAGGTAATCCCCGAATTCATTGCAGTATAAAAATCCCTCGGAATTGCAGTCGCACCGATACATTGGCGAAGCTTGTTTTCCGTCAAGGATATTGTGGGTAATATATCTGTTACCGCTTTCGCCGAGGTCGTCCAAAGTTAAAAAATCACAGTGGTAAAGCTCTTTTGCGGTCATTCTGTCGGCATAGATATCATATCTTGACCCGACGGCACAACCATCTGTGTGAAGCTCAGTGGTGTACTCGGTGACATAGAATATTTCATCCTTTTCCGGGTCACAGTAAATATGTACGCCGCTTTCAAGGGTCAGCTCATCACCATGATAATATATAGGATCATAGCGTTCAATTTTAACCGAAAACTCCATATATCCCAAATCTATAGCCTCGCTGCCTGTAAGCTTGTATATCTCCCAGCCTCCGGTGTCCATGAATCCCGTTTCTTCCATAAGCTCGGGGATTCCGTCCAGATCAAAGTCGTACAGGATATATTTCCAATGATCCGCACCGTTTTCTTCAATATGCTCCGCTGCAAGCCTTACCGCTTTGTCATAGTCGGACAAGTCCGTAAGGGACTTTGTTTCTGAGGTCGTGACCTCTGCTGTTTCCTCTGTCTGTGTGGTTTCCGAAGCCTGTTCTGTAGACTGCGCTGTCGCAGCCGTGTCCTCGGACAAAGAATTTTTATCCGAGCATGATGTGACCGTTAGGCATACCGCTAACAATGCCGTTAGTGCAAAAATCTTTTTCATAAAAAATTCATCCTGTTTTATATTATTTTAACCGTCCGAATGACAGTTGTTACGGAACATATATCAGCAGCAGATCGGGGCGGCGTTCTGCCAGCCTGTCAAGCTGTATTTTTCGGCTTTCGTCTGCATTTGGAACAGAATGCAGTACAACCTCAAGCGCCTTCATATCATAAAGCGGAGCAAAGCCGTCAATTTCTTCCGTGTATGGATATGCGGAAACGATTTTGATGGACTTCATTTGTGAAATATATTCGATAGACGCATTTTCCGCCCGAATGATATTGTTCATATCCAAAAGCTGCGAGTAATCAAATTTACCGCCGCTGAAATAGATTTCCGAAAGATTTTCAAGCTCCGCAAGCTTGGAAATATCAGCCGTCCTGTCTGATTTGTTCAGCAGCGTAAGCCTTTCAAGGCAGGGCAGAAGCTTTAATTCCGACAGGTCAATGCTGTCAAAATTGTCATTGTCAATAACGACATTTGCTTCGTATGTATCGGCATAATATTCCTTTCCGCAGACCGTAACTTTTTCACTTTCGTCAGAATAGACCTGTTCTTCCTTTGTCTTTTCGGGAATTTTTACCATATCGGCGTAATCGTAAAAGCTGCTTCCCTTTTCCTTAGTGTAGCAGTTTGTAACGTCTATCATGCCCAGATATTCAAAGCTGCTCAGATATTCTCCGAATTCATTGCAGTATAAAAATCCCTCGGAATTGCAGTCGCACCGATACATTGGAGTAGCCTTTTTCCCGTCAAGGATATTGTGGATAATGTATCGGTTTCCGCTTTTACCGCAGTCGTCTAAGGTGAGAAAATCGCAATGATAAAGCTCTCTTTCCGCAAGCTTATCGGCGTAAATATCATACCTTAAACCTACCGCAGCGCCCTCTGTATGACCCTCACCGATGTATTCGGTAACATAAAAGGTTTCGTCCTTTTCGTTGTCACGGTAGATGTGGACGCCGCTTTCAAGGGTCAGCTCGTCACTGTGATAAAATAAACTGTTTACGCCGTCTATGTATCTTTCGCTCGGGTTCGCATACATTATATCCCCCAAGCACATCGCTTCGCTGCCTGTAAGCTTGTGAATTTTCCAACCCATAGCATCCTTGAAATCTGTCTCCTCCATAAGCTCGGGGATTCCGTCAAGATCAAAGTCATACAGAATGAATTTGTCGTGTTCCCAACCGTGTTCATCAATATATTCCGCCGCAATTTTTACCGCTTTGTCGTAGTCGGATAATTCCTCAAATGGCGTTGTTTCTGCGGTTGTGACCTCTGTTATTTTCTCAGTCGTTACCGACGTTGTATCTTCCGTTTGCATAGTTTCCGAAGTCTGTTCTGTGGACTGCTCTGCCGCAGCCGTGTCCTCGGGCAAAGAATTTTTATACGAGCATGATGTGACCGTAAGGCATACCGCCAACAATGCCGTTAGTACAAAAATCTTTTTCATAATAATTTCCTCCTGTTTTATATTTTTAACTGTCAGAACGACGGTAAGAGTCGAAAGATGTAGATGACGAAACGAGATTCTCAAGGGTATATTCTGTGTTTGTGTGACTTAGTATGCGCATTATGTCATTTTCGCTGTCCACAAGTGTCATATACAGACGAAAGCCCGAATCCCCGTCTTTATCTGCCATAACAGCCAAAAAGCCGTCCATTCCGTCAACATTCATCTCACCTATTGTGTATTCCTCAAATCCGTCCACTTCGGCATTCATTGCAGCCGTCAAACAGATCATATAAGCTGTCTGGTAAGAAGCGAGCCCCTCGACAAAAGACACATTCGTGCAGACGTTTCCGTCCTCCGAGGAAACGGTAAAACAGCCGTCCTCGTCCTCCTCATAGGTCTGCTCAGCATAAACGGTTATGTACCCTGCGGCGTCGTTCCCTACGGTTTTGGAGTTTTGCTCAATGGCTTTCAGTATATCATCCACTTCATCGGGATACGGCGTTTCTGTCAAAGGTACAGTGGTCTCCTCCGACTCTGCCGTTGTTTCCTCTGTGACCGTTTCGGAGGAAACGGTTGTCGTTTCTGTCGTTGTAACGGTGGTTTCCGTTTTTTCGGCAGTTGCCTTTTCGGTTGCCGCAGCAGCTGTTGTTTCGGGAATTATTTCTGTTGTACTTTCTGTTTCGGAAATTTCGGGTTGGACTTCGTTATTGCAACCGCATAAAAGAATTGCCAATAAAACAGCCGCCAAATATTTTCTCATAGCTTCACGCCTTTCTGTTTTGCATTGTTCGGTTTTTGTCTTTCGTGAGAAACACCTTAGCTTTATATGCCGCATTATACTATCTATGATTTTAAATTATAGCATACTTCCGGTGCATTTGCAATTACAGATAATTTACAAATTATTACAAAACGGCTACAGGAAAATTCAAAAAAAATTTATTTTGTAATTTTTCTTTACAAATGCGGATTTGTAGTGTATAATATAAGCAGCGGTTCATTTAATTTTTTTGTGAGGTGAAAATATGAGAGCTTACTGTAAATGCGGCAATGTTATGAGTACGACTCAATGTCCCAATAATATTGAGCTTAGGGTTTATACAGACAAGGAATTTGACGATATTATTAATATGGAGATCAATGATCCTCTTGATATTCCGCTTCCGAGGCAGGAGGTATTGATATGTCCCGAATGCAAAAGAATATATGTTTATAACCATGGCCATGGTCATCCGATCGCTGTTTACAAGCTTGAGAAATGGTCGGGAGAGCGCTATTTTGATGTTACCGAGGAAGGCTCGGTTTAAAAAAAATTATTTACAAGCAAGGGTGGTAAATTTGAATGATATTATTGCTGTAAAAAATATTCCCGAAAATGCTGCGGCGGTTATGGAGGATATAACCGGATATAAATGCAGGCTGCGGCATATTACTGTAGGTCATATTCATCCTTGGGACGGCGGATATATCTGCGGAAAGGGTTATACTGCTCCATATGAGGATTACTGTACCGACCTTGAAGATATGATGAGGCTTTTTTATGATATTGCTTGCAGCTTCGGAGCGGGTGAAACAGAGGTTTATCCTTTTGATAACTGCTTTTTTGAGCATTGGCAGGATGTAAGGGATAACGAAATTGCAATGGATATTGATTCAGCGTTCGGAGAAAATGAAATTGACCCCGAAAGCTGCTGCGGTATAAGGCTTAATGTTTATAACAGTTTAACAAAACAGCTTATTTCCGGAGCGTTCAATTACCTTATAAAATGCGCTTTTTTAATTGGCGGAGCGATTATTATCCCCACTCATAATTTTGAATTTTACATATATCCTTACTGTGATAAAGACTGTGAAAAAATAATGGAAAGCATTTCCCGCTGTCCCTTTGTGAAAATATATGAGGAGGCTGTGTAAAAGTGCTGTTTATTGACCGTTATATGAACGAGTTTGACAGGCATATCATTATTGAGGAAACCGACCTGCATTGTTGGGCTTATCTTATGAAAGAGGCTAACTCCATAGATATGGACTGTTGGCTTTATAACCGCAAGGAAGCTCCCGAAAGCGAAGAGCTGTTTTCGGAAATTCATAAATACAGACAGTCGCCCCCGCCTGTGCCAAGGGATTTTCTAAAAGAAAATTACTCCTTTGAGGAATTTTCCGATTTGAATGATGAGGATTTTTCCTTTGAAATTATAGAGAAAAAAAGCAGTATCATTATTTCGGTAAAAAATTCGCCTCTTGCTGTAATTGATTATAATAAGCGCTGTACATATAACGTTTTGCTTAGAAAAAGCTGCCAATGGGGCGAGGCTTTCGGCGGATAATTCACTAATTCGAAAAGAGGTAAATAAATGCTTGATCTTATTATTTTGTTAAGAGATGTTTCACAAAAGAGTGAGCTTATGAAATTATTCGGGGCAGATCTTGTCATTCCAGATGATAAAGGCTGTGAAAGATACAGCAAGCTGATTCCGGAGGTTCCCGAGGGGCGGGTTTATTTTGATTTTGACACAGCGGAGGGAATGATAGTATTTTATTCGGCAGAGGAACTCAGACAAGTTCCGTATGACGTGGCAGGAATGTGCAATATTGTCTTTTTTCCTCCCGATGTTATTTTTGGGGTAACGGAAAAAATAGCAAAGTATGACAGAGAATTATTTGTTGACGACGATCACGGTAATATTGAAAGTATTATCCGGTACAGGGAAAGGCTTATGAAAAAAGAGGTATATCCCTTTAATGCCAAATGATATAAGTAGAAGCTTTTATTGGTGAGCTTTTTTGCGGGTCATCTTCACAAAAAATGCCTGCGGTCAAGGCAGGCATTTATATGTATTTTTTCAGAAGTTATTTCTTTCCCGGTTTCCAGTTCATTCCCCAGTTGTAAGCTCTGTCCATGGAGATATGCCCGTCGAAAAAGGTTATCAGCTTTTCAACGGAGAATGTATCGTTTACATTTTCAAGCATTGCAAGGGCGCACATTTTCTGGCTTGTGCTGTATTCGTCCATGCGGACGATCAGGTCGTCGTTGCCGGGGCATTTGAGCGTAACAACGCCCTTTGCCTGCTGCCAGTTGGCTGCACCCTCGTAAATGAATGTGTAGACCAGTACTCTTTTTATCTGAGAGATCATATTGCCGTTTATTCTGAGATTTTCTCCCGTGGCGCATTCGCCGCTGCGGTCGTCGCCGTCAAGTGCGATATACGGTTCGGTTTTCAGACTGCCGAATGCATTTCCGAGAGCCTGAACACAGCCTTTTCTGCCGTTTTTAAGCTCGAAAAGACATCCGAGATCCAGGTCAAGAGAGGTGGTTTTTTTGAAAAAGCCTCCCGAGGTTACCGATGGGTGCCAGTTAAGGTTGATAAGTATCTCACCCATGGAATCCGATTTCTTTTCAAGGTTTATTTTTTGATTTTTTCTTAATTCGACTGCCATAGCTTTTCTCCTCTTTTATATTAATTTTTAGTTAATTGCGAAACTTTAAAAACCTCTATTTTGCGCATTTTTTGATTTTATAATTTCACGTATTTTCTTCGCCTTGTGACATATATTTTTATATGCAAGTAACGGATAAACATCGTGCACATTCTGCTCATCATTTCGCAATTCACTAATAGTTGACATGGGGACAAAAATCTATTCCCTTAACATATCAACAGTAACCCTTGGGGGCATTGTCCCTAAATGTTCCATACACCATTTTTCTCTTGTATGATATAGTTAGACCTAAATCATACACTCCTTTCCAAAAATATGGTAT
>CAZGAZ010000069.1:0-17894 GCA_964523835.1 uncultured Ruminococcus sp. | reverse complement strand
CCTTACCGTTTTTCTCATATTTGTAAGTCCTTTCGTACTTAATGATTAAAATCTATCTGATATTACTAAGGAACTTGACCGCCTTACCGAGAATACGAATGTCATTTAATTCCTCGCCAACGTATACGAGGGGTTCATATTCAGGATTTTCAGGATTAAGTATCAACTTTTTTTGTTGTGGGTAATAATAAACTCTCTTTAGCGTTGCCTCATTATCAATAGAAACCGCAGCTATTTGACCGTTGTCCACAATGGGACAAGCTTTAATAAAAACAATATCTCCGTCATATATGCGTGCATTTATCATGCTGTCGCCTTTACATATAAGGCAGAAGTCTGCATTAATATCATCTGTACATTCAATAAAACCGTCCTGCTCACTGTATATCGGCTCGCCGCATGCTATTTTTCCCAACAGAGGATATTTTCTTGTTGCACCAATGGGGTAAATATTATCGTACTCACTATACGGTTCAAAATCATCACTCACAAATGTAGCTGGATTTACCATAAATATATCGGCTAACTTTTGAATGGTAGTGCGCTTTAAATTCTGTGTCTTGCCGCTCTCCCATTTTTGCACAGCTGCCTTTTGTACACCAACCAGTTCTCCGAGTTGTTCCTGTGTCAAACCTTTTTCATTTCTTAAGGATTTTATATATTTTCCTACATCCATGTTAATCACCTCATTTTTCTCTGTATCTTAAATGTATCATATTTTACACATAATGTCAAGTGCTTTTCAAAAAAAGATAAAAAAAAGATACAAAACCCCTTGACAAATTAAAAAATATATGATATAGTTAAAGTATCAAAAAAAGATACAGAGGTGAAATGCTATGAATAAAAATGAATTGCTGGCAGCAATGGCACGAAATGGCGACCGTCAAACAGATCTTGCAAGCGCTCTTGGCATATCAAGATCTACATTATCTGCAAAGATTAATGAAAAGCATGGGGCTGTATTCAATCAACAAGAAATAAAAACTATCCGTTTGCGTTACAAGTTGTCAGATGAAGATGTTTGCAAGATTTTTTTTGCCTCATAAGTATCTTTTTTAGATACTTATCTATAAATATTAAAGGACGGTGAGAAAGTATTGTTCAGAAGCATTGTGATATTTATCTACATTGTATCTGTAATATTTTGTTTAACTAGTTTTTTGGTGCTTTATAAAGACTTAGTTAGACGCATTGAAGAGAGATACAAGCCCCTCGAATCAGATATGAAGCAGCTAAAAAAGCAGCCGTTGTCCAATTTACTGCTGCTTGCTGCTATATCCGTGCTTCCTGTGTTAAATATATGGTGTGGAATCGTATGGATTGTAGAGGAAGAAAAGATAATAAACAATCTGTTTAAAGGACGGTGAGAACATGAAATACAAACTTCTCCGGGGGAAGCTCCGGGAGAAATTTCTGACCGGCGAGGACGTGGCGAAAATGCTGGGGCGTTCTATAAGTTATGTCAGACTTCGGATTGAGGGGAAAAGAGCATGGGATTTGTCGGACGTGCACACGCTGATGAGAGAGCTGGATCTGCCGATCGAGCAAATGCACATATATTTCCCGCCGAACGGTGAGAGCAGCGACAACAGCTACATACTTGAAACGCTCCCCTCAGAATTGAGCGAGCTTGTGGCGGCATATGAGCATATGCCTGAAATGCAGCCGGCTGTCAACGCTCTCTTGGGGATAGCGGCAAAGAAACCGCAGAAACACAATTACCGTGCACGGAATGTGTACAGGTATTAATAAGAGGAGGAAACCACATGAATACCTACAAAGTAATAGCCCGTCTGGAGTACATGGGCGGTGTAGAGGTCAAGCCGTACACCATAACGGCTTACACAGAGGATTTGGCAAGAACCAAGGCAAAGGGTAAGATCCTTAACGAGATCGACTTTGACGAACTGCTTGACGTCACCATAACTGACGTTTGCAAGGTGTGAGGGGGGGTGAAACGTATGACGTTGGAGGAGTTTACACAGAAATTGCCCGATTGCGTGAGGAAACCAACCGAGCTGGAGTATGAGCTGATTAAAATGGTGTATGATCATCATCCTGCTATCACCTCTATGAAAGGCATTAGTCAGATCGTCGAACTGTACAGTCAGTTCGGAATGAGAGTGATCTGCGACATGCAGGAAACCGCCAAAAGAAATATGGAGATCGACAACGAAATAGACGAACTGAATGAGCGATTGACCGAACTGAAAGACGAGAAAAAGGAGCTGGCAATGAGATGAGTGCAGTTTATTGTATCGCCGCCGTCTGTGCGGACATTGCCGGTGCGCTGCTCCTCGCATATCAGCTCTCGCAGCTCCGGCAAGGCAAAAACTAAGCCTGCAGCGGATAGACCGCTTGCAGGCTAAGGGAAAAAAGAAAAAATATGCTAATACCATATGTTATTATAGCATATGGAGAAAGGATTGTCAAGAGGTAATGAAAGAAATATATAAAAGCCGTGTATACACCGAAAGGCCTGCATATGCTGATTTTGATGCACCTGCGAAATTTGAGGCGATCAAGAGTATTGTTGCCAAACGGCTTGTTCAGCATCCGAACGCTATTTGCTCATACTCGGGCGGATCTGACAGCGACATAATGATCGATCTCATTGAAAGAACCCGCACGACATTCGGCCTTCCGTCCGTAAAGTATGCTTTTTTTAATACAGGACTGGAAATGCGGGCAATAAAGGCTCATGTTAAAGAAACCGCCGAAAAGTATGGCGTTGAAATTGAAGAATGCCGCCCCAAAATCGGAATTGTCAAAGCGGCAAGGACATATGGCATACCGTTTGTATCGAAAATTATGTCCACAGGGCTGTCCGAATGGCAAAAAAAGGGCGTACCGCTGTCAATTGCAGATGAATATGAGGGGGCGGTGGATAAAGTGGCAAAACGCAAGGAACTGAAAGAGCGTTATCCAAAGTGCGAAACTCTGATAAATTTTCTTTGCTGCTGCAATTCAGCGGGAGAGCCACGTCCTAACATTCAGCTGGTTATAAATTCATCAAAATATATGAGAGATTTTATTGGTGAATATCCTCCCGATTTTAAGATAAGTGCAAAATGCTGTGATTATTGCAAAAAACAAATAGCTCACAAAGTCCAAAAAGACTACGAAATGGTTATAACAGGCGAGCGCAGAGCCGAGGGAGGAATGCGGTCAGTGCCTCGCAAAGACTGCTCCTCGATGTGCTTTACCGAAACAGGTAACGGACAATTCAGACTTCGGCCGCTGTATTATGTTACAGACGCAGACAAGGAATGGTACAAGAATTACTATGGCATTAAATATTCCGACGCTTACGAGGTTTACGGACTTACAAGAACAGGCTGCTGCGGGTGTCCGATTTCATATAAAGCAGTTGATGACCTCGAAAAAATACGTCCCTATGAACCGAATGTTGTAAAAGCTGCATGGAATATTTTTGGCGCAAGTTATGAGTACCGAGCTAAGTACAATGCGTATAAAGAGCAAAGAAATGGCGTTAAACAGACCACTACCATTTAGATATAAGGAGGAAAATCAATGATAAAAATAAACAGTCTGGAGCTTGATGATGTCAAGCGCATAAGGGCGGTAAAACTTGAGCCCACAGAAAATGGGCTGACAGTAATCGGCGGGAAGAACAATCAGGGGAAAACCTCGGTGCTTGACGCTATCGCATGGGCGCTGGGTGGAGATAAATTCCGTCCTTCTGAAGCATACCGTCAGGGTTCAACGGTTGCCCCGAAACTTAGTATAAAGCTCAGCAACGGCATTGTAGTTGAACGCAGCGGCAAAAACAGCGACCTCAAGGTAATTGACCCAAACGGAAAAAAAGCAGGTCAGCAGCTCCTCAACGCCTTTATAAGTACGTTTGCTCTTGACCTTCCGAAATTTATGGAGTCAACTTCAAAGGAGAAAGCAAACGTCCTTCTGCAAATTATCGGCGTCGGTGACAAGCTTGCAGAGTTTGACAGGCAGGAAAATACTCTCTACAACCGCCGCCTTGAGATTGGGCGCATAGCAGATCAGAAGCTCAAATTTGCAAAAGAAATGCCCGAATATGAGAACGTCCCGAAAGAGGTCATTTCTGTTTCCGAGCTTATAAAACAGCAGCAGAAAATACTTGCCCGAAACGGCGAGAATGAGCGGCTCCGTAACAAGGCGTTTGAACTTCAGGCGCAAAGGAATACATATGCGGAAAAGGTAAATCAGCTTACCGAAGAGCTTAAAAAATACAGGGAGCTTCTTGCCGCTGCCGAAAAAGATATGACAAATGCTTTTAAAACCGCCGAACAGCTTCACGATGAGAGTACAGAGGAGCTTGAAAATAACATTCGGGATATTGAGGCGTTGAATATAAAGATACGCTCCAATCTTGACAAGGAAAAGGCTAAAATGGACGCACAGCAGTTTTCGGACGAATACGAAGTCCTTACAAAGCAAATTGCAGATGTTCGGGAAAACCGCCGTAAGCTTCTCGACAGCGCAGAGCTTCCCCTTGCGGGCTTATCTGTTGAAAACGGCGAGCTTACATATAAGGGAGCAAGGTGGGACTGCATGAGCGGCTCGGATCAGCTGAGAACTGCGACTGCCATTGTACGAAAGCTTAATCCCGAATGCGGCTTTGTCCTTATAGACAAGCTGGAGCAGATGGACACCGAGACCATGAACGAGTTCGGTAGCTGGCTTGAATCGGAGGGTTTACAGGCTATTGCCACAAGAGTTTCCACAGGCGGCGAATGCAGTATCATTATTGAGGACGGATATGTAAAAGATACAACGGCTGAAAATGTGACTGCAAATAAAAAATGGAAGGATGGCGTATTTTAATGGAATTTGCAATTTCGAGCGGAGTCATAAAGTCAAGGCAGAAGATCGTAGTTTACGGTCCTGAGGGCATAGGAAAATCCACCTTTGCGGCTCAGTTCCCGAAACCCCTTTTTATCGACACCGAGGGCAGCACCAAAAAGCTTGATGTCAACCGTTTCAGGGACAAGCCCACTTCATGGAGCATGCTCAAAAATTATGTTGAGTATGTAAAGCAAAACCCGGAGGTATGCGACACTCTGGTTATTGATACCATTGACTGGGCGGAGAGACTTTGTGTGGAAAGTATTCTTGTCTCCCACAATAAAAAGGGTATTGAGGACTTCGGTTACGGAAACGGATATACATATGTAGCTGAAGAGATAGGGCGTTTTTTGAACCTTTTGCAGGAGCTGATTGACAAGGATATCTGCAATGTAGTGCTGACTGCACACTCTCAGATAAAGCATTTTGAACAGCCGGATGAATCCGGGTCATATGACAGGTACGAATTAAAGCTTGGGAAAAAGACCACTTCTCAGACATCTCCCTTGGTAAAGGAATGGGCGGACATGATCCTCTTTGCAAATTATGAGACCTTTGCTGTGGCGGCCGACAAGGAGGGTAAGAAGTTCAAGGGGCAAGGCGGTCAGCGGGTAATGTACACCGCACATCACCCCTGCTGGGACGCTAAGAACCGAGACGGGCTGCCGCCCAAACTTCCCTTTGATTACAGTCAAATAGCGCATATCATTAACGGAAATTCCGTACCCGACAATATCCCGAATATTCCGCAGACTGCCGATACAAAACCCGCAGCGCCTTCCAAGCCTGTAAAAACTCCCGAACCTGTTTCGGTGCAGCCCGAGTCGGTTGAGACAAAGCCCGCCTCCCTCCCGTCATACCTGGCTGATTTTGAAGAGGTGGTTTCGGAAAGTGAAATCCCGCCGGGAATACCCGAGAAGCTCAAAGGACTTATGGTCGCTAACGGCGTAACGGAAGAGGATATCCGGATTGTGGTTGCTGCCAAGGGATATTTCCCACTGCGAATGCCTGTTGCCGATTACCCGCCCGAATTTATCGAGGGGGTACTGGTGGGGGCATGGGAACAGGTTTATGCTCAAATTGCCGAGAATAAGAAAATACCGTTTTAAGGAGGAAATTTAAATGGATAACAATTATGTATTTGACTGGGATAGCGAGATATCCAATGAGGATGCGTTTGTCATTCTGCCGGAGGGCGATTACGAATTTACAGTGACAAATTTTGAAAGAGGAAATTTTGAGGGCTCGGAGAAAATGCCCGCTTGCAAAAAGGCTATTGTCACTTTTGCGATTGAGGGCGAAAAGGACACAGCAAGCCTTACGGAAAATTTCCTGCTTTGTGCAAAAATGGAGTGGAAGCTGTCGGCGCTGTTCCTGTCGGTATCAATGAAAAAGCATGGCGAGCCTCTGCGAATGGACTGGAAGGGTCTTGTAGGCAGAAAAGGCAGATGTCATGTAAAGATCGAGCCGTACAATGGTAAGGATTACAACAAGATAACAAAATTTTACGCCTATGATGAGGATGTGGAAATCATTCAGCCTGCCGCACCCGGGGGGTATCAGCAATCTACAAAAAGCTGGACGGCAGGTAATTTCTGATGGAGCTCAGACCTTATCAACAGGAGGCAATGTCCGCTGTCCTTAACGAATGGGACAGCGGCATTAAAAGGACGCTGCTGGTACTCCCGACAGGCTGCGGGAAAACCATAGTGTTTGCAAAGATCACAGAGGAATGCGTAATCCGAGGCAAACGTATACTTATCCTTGCTCACCGGGAAGAACTGCTGGAACAGGCGGCGGACAAGATCAAAAGGACCACAGGTTTAATCTGTGCAAAGGAAAAAGCTGCGGACAGCTGTCTGGGAAGCTGGTACAGGGTGGTGGTGGGCTCGGTGCAGACTCTTATGCGGGAAAAAAGGCTGTCGGAATTTGACAAGAACTATTTTGACTGCATAATCATTGATGAGGCGCACCACTCAATTTCCGAAAGCTATCAGAACATTCTGAATTATTTCGTGCATGCTGATGTGCTGGGGGTCACTGCTACCCCCGACAGGGGCGACATGAAAGACCTTGGGCAAGTATTTGATAGCCTTGCTTACGAATACACCTTGCCCCGGGCAATACGGGAGGGGTATCTTAGCCCTATAAAGGCGGTCACTATTCCGCTGAAGCTTGATCTTTCCGGTGTTGGAGTTCAAGCCGGGGATTTTAAAGCCTCGGACATTGATTCGGCGCTTGACCCGTATCTTTTCCAAATTGCCGATGAAATGAAAAAATATTGTTCCGACAGGAAAACCGTTGTGTTTATGCCGCTGGTAAAGACTTCGCAGAAGTTCCGTGATATTCTGAACGACAAGGGTTTCAGGGCGGCCGAAGTCAACGGCAACAGTCCCGACAGGGCGGAGGTTCTGACGGATTATGAGGCAGGAAAATATGATGTGCTGTGTAACTCAATGCTTTTGACCGAGGGCTGGGACTGTCCTGATGTGGATTGCGTTGTGGTGCTGCGGCCTACCAAGGTCAGAAGTCTGTACTGTCAAATGGTGGGCAGGGGGACAAGGACGGCTGAGGGCAAGACTGATCTGCTGCTGCTTGATTTTCTGTGGCACACCAGCCGCCATGAACTTTGCAGACCTGCAAATCTCATATGCACAGATGAAGCGGTAGCCCAAAAGCTTACCGAGAACATGGCGGATAATGCAGGCTGTCCCATGGACATTGAGGAGGCGGAAAAAGCTGCCTCGGAGGATGTTGTGGCGGAGAGAGAAAAAGCACTGGCTGAAAAGCTTGCAGCAATGAGAAAGCGCAAACGTGCACTTGTAGATCCGCTGCAATATGAAATGTCGATACAGGCTGCCGATCTTGCAAATTATGTTCCTACTTTTGGATGGGAATGCGAGCCGCCCTCGGAAAAACAGAAAAGTTGCCTCGAAAAGCTGGGGATATTTCCCGATGAAATTGACAGTGCAGGCAAGGCAAAGCTCATTTTAGATAGGCTTGACAAACGCCGTGCAGAGGGCTTGACCACTCCTAAACAAATTCGCAGACTGGAAAGCATGGGTTTCAAGCATGTAGGAACATGGCAGTTTGAGCAGGCAAGCAAGCTTATTGGCAGGATCGCCGCAAACGGCTGGCGTGTTCCCAAAGGAATAACGCCGGGTGATTATGTACCCGAAAGTGGACAAGAAGTCTTTGAGGGCATGGAGGGAATGTTATGGTAGACATCAAAGAAATTTTAATGCATGTTGACCCGGGAAAGCTTGATTATCAGGAATGGATAAATGTAGGTATGGCGCTCAAGGATGAGGGGCTTTCCTGGAAGGACTGGGACGAATGGAGCAGGAAGGATATACGGCGTTATCACAGCGGCGAATGTGAAAGGAAGTGGCAGAGCTTTTGCGGCTCTGCTGCTCCTGTGACTGCGGGGACTATTGTACAGTATGCAAAGGATCAGGGCTGGAGACCTGTGGAAAGCTGTGCCGTTTTCGACTGGAATGATGAGATATATGCCGAAGAGGACAGCGTTACCATAGAACGCAACTGTTCGGAAGGTATCAGATTTTCCGAGCCCTCCGAATGGCACCCGGGAAAGGAAATCATACGTTATCTGGAAACTCTGTTCGAGGCCTCGGAGAATGTGGGATATGTAACGGAAAGCTGGGAGAAAACAGACGATGGAAAGAAAAAATATCTGCCAACAAAGGGAAGCTTTTCTCATACCGCAGGAGAGCTTATTGCCGAGATAAACAAGTATGGTGACGATATCGGTGCTGTACTGGGAGATTACAATCCTGCTGGGGGTGCATGGATCAGATTCAATCCTTTAGACGGTAAGGGTGTCAAAAACGAGAATGTAACCGATTTTCGGTATGCTCTTGTGGAATCGGACTGTATGTCTTTGGAGGAACAGAATGCTCTTATACGGGAGTTGGAGCTGCCTGTGGCAGTGCTGGTTTACTCCGGAGGAAAATCTGTTCATGCCATTGTGAGGATCGAGGCGGGAAATTATGAGGAATATCGCAAGCGTGTAGATTTTCTGTACAACGTTTGCCGTAAGAACGGTCTGGAAATTGACAAGCAGAACCGCAATCCTTCGAGGCTTTCTCGCATGCCCGGAGTGACCCGTGGAGAGAAAAAGCAATACATAATCGACACCAATATCGGCAAGGAAAGTTTTGTCGAATGGAGGGACTGGATAGAGAGCATAAACGACGATATGCCCGAGCCGGAGAATCTTTCATCGAACTGGGAGAACCTTCCTGAGCTTTCCCCGCCTCTGATCGACGGGGTACTGAGGCAGGGGCACAAAATGCTGCTGGCAGGACCGTCAAAGGCGGGAAAATCCTATGCGCTTATCGAGCTGTGTGTTGCCATTGCCGAGGGAAAAAAGTGGCTGGGATTTCAGTGCGCCAAGGGCAAGATCATGTATGTAAATCTTGAACTTGACCCTGCCAGCTGTCTGCACAGGTTCAAGGATGTTTATACAGCTTTGAAGATATCCCCGGACAACATTTCCAACATTGATATATGGAACCTGCGAGGCAGGTCTGTTCCCATGGACAAGCTTGCTCCAAGGCTTATCCGCAGGGCTCAAAAAAAGGATTACATTGCTGTGGTGATAGACCCCATTTACAAGATAATCACCGGGGATGAAAACAGTGCCGATCAGATGGCACATTTCTGCAACCAGTTTGACAAGGTATGCGCTGAGGTGGGCTGTGCTGTTATTTACTGCCACCACCACAGCAAAGGCAGCCAGGGAGGAAAGCGTTCCATGGACAGAGCCTCGGGTTCGGGAGTATTTGCAAGAGATCCCGATGCGCTGCTTGACCTGACGGAGCTGGGGCTGCCCGAATCTCTTGTCAAGGCTGAGGAAAACTCGCTGGTATGCAGGATATGTCTTGACTGGATAAAACGGTGGAAGCCCGAGGCAGTCGAGGACATTTCCGAGGATGACAAGCTGTCGCCGCCCACTATGCGTGATCTAGCCAGAAAGCATTTACAGAATAATTCCTATGCTGCCATGTGCAAAGAAGTTGACCTTGGTAAAAAGAGGCTCGGAATGCGGACTGCCTGGCGCATAGAGGGCACACTGAGAGAGTTTGCAAGCTTTCCTCCTGTTAGCTGCTGGTTTGATTATCCGGTGCACAGAGAGGACGCTACGGGGGCTTTGGGCGACCTTAGGCTTGAAGATGAGATAAGGCCATGGGAAAAAGCAAAAGAAGAGCGGCAGAAGCAGGCGGAAGCTGAGAAAAAAGAACGCATTGAAAATTTCGTCAGTGCTTACAATTCTCTTTGCATTGATGACAGTTTACCGACCTTGCAGGAAATAATGACTTTGTTTGGTAAATCCGAAAAAACCGTAAAAAGACGAATGGAAGAAGCTGGGTATACGGTTGATAAAAATACTAATAAAGTTATTCCAAAGTCAAAGGACAGCACTAAAAAAATATAGTCGTGTCCATTTTGGACAACATCATAAATTTATGGTTGTGTCCGCTTGGACATCACCTTGAAATTATGGTAATGTCCGTACTGGACAACACCATAAAAAAATGGTAATGCCGTTTTTGGACACGACCACATATACCTTACGGTATATACATACACGTGTCCGTGTGGTACCACCACCCGCTGAGGGGGGCGGTGGTGGATACCACCCAGACACGGACACCGCGTGCGAAGAGGGCGAGCAGAAAGGAATGATTTTTTGAAGCTTGAATTTTTTCTACCCATGATACCGCCGACGGTCACGGCACAGGAACACAAGGTTGCTGTCAGAAATGGCAAGCCAAGATTTTACGATCCGCCTGAGGTGACACAGGCTAAGCAGAAATTACAGGCTGCGCTTGTGGGACATTCTCCGACCAGTCCATTTACAGCTGCTGTACGCTTAACTGTCAAGTGGTTATTTCCCAAAGGCAGGCACGCCAATGGCGAGTACAGGATAACAAGACCTGACACGGACAATTTGCAGAAAATGCTCAAGGACTGCATGACCAGGTGCGGCTTTTGGAAAGACGACGCTGTTGTTGCCTCGGAGATTGCAGAGAAATTCTGGGCAGATGTTCCGGGGATATGGATCAGGATCGAGGAGCTGGTGTGATGGATATTTCCAAGGTCAAATACAATCTCGGGCAGACGATGCGGCTTGTGCTTCCGAGACATTATGTGGACGGTGAATATTTGCTGTCCGGGTGTATTCTTCGGAAAAACGAAAACGGGGAGTTTTTCTATCAGGCCGAACTGACAGACATAAATTCGGGGTCTGTGATAATCGCAAAATTGGATAATATTTTTGAAGTCGGTTCTCCAACTGTTGGAGGACTGAGAGATAAATTTTAGACACGACCAAAGAAAGGAGCACCGCCTATGACGGTTAAAGAAATCAAGCAGATACTCGGAGAGGCAAGAGTTGCAGGTCTGAAATACATAGAGCTTAGCAAAAAAGCCCGTGAATATGAGCGGCGGCTCACAGACGGTAAGACTGTGAGGTATCAGAACGACGGCTGCGTTTACGAGCGGGACGGCAACAGTGTAGAACGCGGCCTGTGTGTTGCTGCCGATTACAGCGCCGAGGCTGACTGGGCAAATCAAGCTCTCAGCGAACCGTACATAAAGGCGGGCAGGCTGATATATCTTGTGAGGGACGACAAGCAGCGAGATGTTCTCAACAGGCGGTATCTGCGCTGTCAGAGCTGGGGAAAGATTGCAAGGGAAATGAAAATATCAAGACAGTGGGTTTACAAGCTCCACGGCTTCGGGCTTAAAAATATTTCTGACAAATTTTTTAAAAACACTTGACAGTTTACACTGTTTGTGCTAAAATGTGTATAGTGGGAATTTATACATATCCGCTTGCACGGTTGTGGCAGGCGGATATTTTTTTACGGGTGATCGAATGACGAAAGCGTGCGTTTACTGTGGAAGGCTGCACAAGCTGGGCGCTGTTTGTCCTATGCGCCCTAAGCAGATAAAGCAATTAACAATCATAACAGCGTTTAGAAGCTCAACGACGTGGAGAAGAATGCGAGAGCGAGTGGCAAATCGGGATTTGCATTTGTGTCGAGTATGTCTTGCAGAGGAACATTACGACACAGACATTCAGGTGCACCACATCATACCGCTGGCAATTGATTTTGGAAAACGACTTGACCCGGACAATTGTATTTCCGTGTGCGGCTATCATCATGAGCGAGCAGAGGCAGGAGATATTTCGGCAGACTATCTGCGAGAGCTGGCGGCTACACCGCTGACCGACAGCGGCGGCGGCATACCCCCCGCCCTATGAACGGTATTTTTAGAGGGCTGCGGTTGACCAATGCTGCCCCTCTCTTCACACAAAAGTTGTAAAATGAAATTTTCGGCGGTGTCGCCCCCTTGTGTGGGCGTGGATTTAAATGGAGGTGAATGAAATGGCAAGACCCTGCAAGTCGGCGAAGCTGCTGACGGAGAAGTCCCAGACAAAGGGAGAGATAAATGCGAGGACGGAGCAAGAGGAACGGCTCCGGGGTGCAAGCGGCAAACTCCCCTCTCCGCCTCGGTGGCTGACGGACAGTCAGAAGAAAATTTTTCGCATGATCGTGAAGGAGCTTTCCTCGGCGGATATTCTGTGCAGGCTTGATGTGTGGATATTGCAGGAGTGTGCTGTTGCGGTGGACTGTCTGAATCGCATAGGGGCGGATGTTAATGCACGTCCGGAGCTGATCTATTCGAAAGAGGTCCTGTCCGCCAAGGAAAAGTATACTAAGATATTTTTTCGGTGCTGCAACGAGTTATCGCTGTCGCCGCAGTCAAGGGCTAAGATCGCTAACATTTGCTCGAAGCCCGATGACGGGACGGAGCTGCTGCGGAAAATTCTTTCGGGTGAGGATTAAAATCAACGAGAATGGGACAGGAATGCGTTGTGCGGCAGTTGAGTGCAAAAATTTGTGAAGTTACCCTATGAAAATTAAAAAGCTGTAGAGAGGCTTGCAGGCGGATTTACAGTGATTGAGAAAAAGCGGTTTGCTCCCAACGGAGTGAGGCGCATTTTTTATATCAGGAGTGAGGAAAATGGCGTTATTCGGATTTTGGAAAAAGCGTGCGGCGGAGGAACGTGCGGCGGCGAGTTCGGATGGAAATCCCCGGGAAATAGAGTTTACCTCGGACGGCAGAGGTGCGGAGCTGTTGATTGCGGCTCTGGGCGGTTCGGGGAAGGTTACGACGGAGACTGCTATGCAGATACCGGCAGTCGCACGGTGCGTGCATATGGTGGCGCAGGCGGCGGCTATGCTGCCGGTGAAGATGTACCGCAAGGGGGATAACGGCATTGAGGAAATAACCGACGACAGACGGGTGGAAATGCTCAACGGCGATACGGGGGACAGTATTCCCGGGGCATATATGAGATACCGGTGGGTAAGAGATGTGCTGCTCACGGGGGCGGCTTACGGATTTATTGAGAGGGAGCACGGTGTGCCTGCAAGGATTTTTTATGTACCGCCCGAAGAGGTTGGAGTTGTACGGAATGCGGACAGTGTGATACATAAGGACTACCGTTTCAGTGTTAGGGGGAAAATGTATTATCCGTTTGAGTTTCTGAAAATACTGCGGTGCTCGGACGGGTTCGGCAAGGGAATGGGACTGGTAGCGGAAAATCCTTTGGTGCTGGATACGGCTTACAGTCTTTTCAAGTTTCAGAGAAATCAGCTTGCAAAAGGGGGCGCAAAAAAAGGTTTCCTGCAAACCGACAAACACGTAAGCGATAAAACTATGGACGAGTTAAGGGAAAAATGGCGGAAGCTTTATTCAAATGAGGACTCAGAAAATGTAATGTTTCTCAACGAGGGCGTCGGCTTCAAGGAAATTTCAAATTCTGCGGTGGAAATGCAGGTCAATCAGAGCACGAGAACCGTTAATGATGAGATACTGCGGCTGTTCGGCAGCGAGGACGGTATGCTGACGGCGGAGACGGTGAAAAATGCTGTTATGCCTGTGCTGGATATGATCGAGACGGCATTTGACAATGACCTGCTGCTGGAGAGTGAAAAAGGCAGGGTTTATTTTGCGTTTGATACCAAAGAGCTGACAAGGGGCGATATCGGGACGAGGTTTGCGGCTTATGCGACGGCTCTGAATGAGGGCTTTATGCAGATAGACGAGGTAAGGGCGCAGGAAGATCTGCCGCCTACGGATATGAAGTTTATGAAGCTTAATCAGGCTGATGTTCTGTATGACCCGGAGACCAAACGAATATATGTTCTTAACTCGAATAAGTGGTTTTCGTTCGGAGAGGGGGAAATTTCCGAGGGCGGACAGGAAATGACTGCTCCCGAAATAGAGGCGGAAAATGAACTGCGGTATAATGAAAACCACGACCCTCAGAACGGGCAATTTACAAGCGGAGACGGAGGTTCGGCGGGAAATTCAAAAAAAAGGCTTGACAAATCTGAAAAAAGTGATACAATGGATAATAAGGCTAAGCAAAAACTTCTTCAAGATGCTATTAACAGCGGGAGAATTTCAACTAAGCTTGATAAAACAGCTCAATCGAAACACGTCAAAAATTCGGATTCATACAATTCAGAGGTCGCAAAAGGTGAATTGCCGAGTTATATGACGATTTCAAAAATGGAAGTTCAAACTTTAGTGAATCAAAATTACCAAAACGGTGATGTAAAAATAGGCAAGGATGGACAATTTCGTGTAATTATTGAAGTTGACAAACCAATTGGAATGTTTGGCGATTCCTTAACACATAAATACATTGAAACCAACCGGGCAACAATACACTTTTCAAAGAAAGGCAGTCACGTTGTACCCGCATACAAAAAGGAGAAAAATGATAATGGCAAAGATTGATCCCTTGTGTGAATTAGGCAAAGTCAGAATTAAAACTCTTGACAGTAAGGAATATACAGGTGTTGTCGATGTATATTGTTCTGCTTACGATAACGATAATGGACTGGCAGGTATATGTTTTACAAGCGATGATAAGATGCTGGATGCTTATATTTGCGAGGATGAACTTCTTGAATTTGAACTTTTAGAAATAAGGCACTGAAAAAGCCGCCCGTAACAAGGCGGTTTTCTTATGCCCGAAAGGAGGAAATTTTGTGGTTAGGATAGTTATTAAAGGCAAAGCCTATGAGAGGATAGCACTTGCGAGTGTTTTGGCAGGCGGTCCATGTTACATTATTTACAGTGACGGTGACGAGGACAATGGACTGTGTGTGCTGCATTTTGACTTTGAGGATGTAGACGAGTGGGTTGTAACAAAGGAGGCGGAAACGGATGACTAAAACAACTCTTAACAAGTCCGTGGAGATAGACGGCGTTATCGTCAATGTTCACGGCGGGGATATGGCAATAGAAGAAAAACAGCAGTATGTGAAACACTACAGGAAAAAATACAAAGACAAACGAATTGAAAGCTTGAATTTTACGCTTGTTGAGGGCGGTTATGCGGACGTTGATATTCGCTTTAAGCCTATAAAATTTGAACGCATACGGCGGATAACGGGCTATCTGGTGGGCACGCTGGACAGGTTCAACAATGCAAAGCGTGCAGAGGTGGAGGACAGGGTCAAGCATATGTAAATAAATTATCCGTTCGGAAGTTTTTCGGGCGGATTTTTTATATATAAATTTAATTTACAGGAGGAAAAACAATGGGTAAAAAGTTAAAGGCTCTCATCGAAAAGCGTGGGGAGATCTCCGCAAAGCTCGGCGGTATTGTGGCTGCTGCCGAGAATGAAGTCCGTGCGCTCAGTGATGAGGAACGGGACAGCTTCGAGAAGCTGGAAAAAGAACTGGCGGACATTGACGCGACGCTGGAAATGGAGAAGCGGGCGGCGGATGCTGCGGCGTTCAAGTTCTCGGCAAGCGAGCAGGAAGCTGCTGCAACCGGTGCGGGTGAGCCCGAGGTAAGAGCGGGCAAGGAGATAGTCAGCGACTATGTGAGAGGGGTTGAGCTGCGGGCGGGAGAGATGACCACAACTTCCACGGGCGGCATTATTCCCTCGGATTTCTCCCGGGATATTATCTCAAAGACTACGGAGCTGTCGGGTGTTCTGAAACGTGTGACCGTTGTCAACAGCAAGGGCACATACAAGCAGATCATTGCAGACAACGAAGAGAAGATCAGTGCGGGGTGGACGGACGAGATCGAGGCGATCACAGCTTCTACCGCAAAGTTTAAGACTGTTGAGATTGGTCACCACAAGCTGACGGCTCTTGCTAAGGTATCGCTGGAGCTTATTAATCAGAATGCCTTTGACATTGCTTCGGAGATCGAGGGGCAGATGCACAGGGATTTTGCGCTGAAGGCTGAAACGGCAATTATTAAGGGTGACGGCGTCGGCAAGCCTTTGGGTCTGACGACTTCGGGCACGGCTTACGCTCTTGCAAGTGGGGTAAGCGTCACGGCGGATGATATTGTTAAGATTTTTCACAGTTTGAAAAGCCCTTATCAGCAGAATGCGGTGTGGATAATGTCCAACTCAACGCTGTGCGCTGTTCGTTTGCTGACAGACGGGGCGGGGCGGTATATTTTCCACCAGTCGGAAAATCTGACAAGCGGCTACACGGGGTATATCCTGGGCAAGCCTGTACTTATTTCGGAGGCTATGGATGATCTGGAGGCGGGCAAGAAGCCTATTCTGTTCGGCGACTTCGGCAGGGCTTACAAGGTCAACATCAATCCCGAAATGAGTATGCAGGTGCTTAACGAGAGATATGCGGAACAGGGTGTAAGGGGCATTGTTTCGATCATGTGGCTGGACGGCAGGCCTGTGAATGAGGAGGCTTATGTGACGGTTTCCTGTGCTGCGGCTGCGGACGATTCGGGGGACGGCAAGGACAACACCGAAAACGGAACGGAGTGATAGGTTATGCGTGTAAAAGTCAGAGCTAACAAGACCTTTGCGGGAGCGTGCGTGAGTATGCGCAAGGGCGAGGAAAAAGCTATCCCCGAGGGTGCGGTGCTGAATGATCTGCTTAGGTGCGGGTATGTTTCAAGGGTGGAGGTGGACGACAGTGGCGGTAACGAAAGTAAGCGAGGCTACTCTCGCAGACGTGAAAAAGGTTCTAAGGGTTGATTATGACTTTGATGATGATCTGCTGCTTTCGGTTATGTCGGCGGCAAGGGGGTATATGAAAACCTACACGGGGCTTGACGGGGAACGGATCGACGGTTATCCCGAGGCTATTCATGCGTTCTACTGCTTGTGTTCGGATATGTATGACAACCGCAGTGCGCAGGTGGTGGGGAATGCAAAGGAAAATCCCTGCGTTAAGCAGATACTGGGGAGTATGGCGGTGAATTACCTATGATAAATCCGGGAAAGTATCGGGATTTGATAGTGTTTCAGAGGAACACGGATAATCCCGGTGCGGCGAAAGAGTGGGAGGATTTTGTTACTGTTCACGGGTACATCAACGGTGTTAAGGGTGATGAGTTTTTTGTTGCAAATGCGGGATATGAGGCGAGTTTGGCGGTTACTGTTGAGTGCCGCTGGCAGCCTGCACTTATGAAGATCACACCTATGATGTACCGTGCGGTTTCTTCCGGGATAGTTTACGAGCTTATCTCCCCTGCCGATGATGTGGGGTACAGGCACGAAACGGTGAAATTCCGGGCGAAAAGGATTTACACGGAGGGTGACGGGCGGGTTGAACCCGCACCCGATCGCACCTGACAGTTGAGAGGATATTGATGTTTTAACGCCCGGTAACTTTTTAGGTAAGGTGAGGAAAACGACAAAAGAAGAAATTCTGAATGCGGCTGAAACAGAGCTGCAATGGCACAGCTACAGGGCGGTTCCGTCAAGGCATTTTTTCGGGGTGTATGACATTTCCGAGAAAAAGTTTGACGGTGCCGATTTGTGTGCGTTTTATGCTCATTATACTTTGGACGTGACTTTCTTTTACAAGGAAAACAAGCGTGCCGAAGATTTTGAGCGTGAGAAGCGATTTGAAAATGCTGTAAGAGCCTGCGGGGAATTTTCCTGCAATATGGGATATGACAGCGGAAACGATTTATTTTATACGCAATATCATTT
>CAZGAZ010000068.1:0-18247 GCA_964523835.1 uncultured Ruminococcus sp. | reverse complement strand
CCCATTGCCGTGACCGTTATCATCTCCCTGCTTGTGCCCTCCGCAACTCCTTTGGTGGGTATGCTCATGCTGGGCAACCTCTTTAAGGAAAGCGGCGTGGTTGACCGCCTCTGCAAGACCGCTCAGAACGAGCTTATGAACATAATCACCATTTTCCTCGGTATCTCCGTAGGCGCTACCACAGTCGCATCCAAGGTCATAACAATGGCATTCCTCAAGGTAATTCTCCTGGGCGTTGTGGCGTTCTCGGTGGGCACTGCAACAGGCGTTCTCTTCGGCAAGCTTATGTGCGTTGTTACAAAGGGCAAGGTAAACCCCCTTATCGGTTCTGCGGGCGTGTCGGCAGTACCTATGGCAGCAAGACAGTCCCAGAAAGTGGGAGCGGAAGCCGACCCCACAAACTTCCTGCTCATGCACGCCATGGGACCCAATGTGGCGGGCGTTATCGGCTCGGCAGTTGCGGCAGGCGTGCTGCTCAGCATTATTCCCTATTGATACTGATCTTAGCGGCGCAGACTTTTCCTCACTAAAAGCCTGTGCCGTAATTATTTGCCGAAAATATACCCGACATAAGGTGATAATATGAAAAAGCAGTTATATTTCTTAGCGGTCACTTTGCTTGCAGCTTTTATATCAGCCGGCTGCAATGGGGACAGCAGCAGCGAAAGCATAGGTATACCGACCGAACAAACCCTTGAAGTCACAGCGCAGGATAACGCCGATCTTATACCGAAAACCGCCGAATCCGTGGGTATTTACTATCCGCCTATTCCCGAACGTCAGATCGGATATGTATTTGTACAAAACGCCGAAGTCCTCTTTACTTTTTCCTATCTGTATTATAACAACAGTATCTATACGTCCTCATACGAAATATCCTCAACCGAAAAATCCGATATCGAAGCCTTTGCGGAGGGGATAAAGGAAAGCGGGCTTGCGGGTGTCTGCAGCAACCGTGCAGTATTTTGGTCGGAGGATCCCGGCATGCTTAGTCATACAGATGACAGCATAAACGGTACAATATACAGTATGACCGATTATGACGAGGATTTCCGTGTGTGCGTTCAGTATGAACGGTATATCGAGCCAATGAACGAAACATATTACGGCTTTATCGTGTTCGACAAGCTGAATGGTATTATTGTAAACAAGGGCAGCGACCTTTTCAAAGACCGTTTGCACCTTGATGAATATTCCGAAATACGCATAATGCACATTAACGAAAACGGCGAAACCTATGAAGAGACCCTATCGGGAGACTGTTCGGAATTTGTGCAGGCAATAATGGAGGGCAAATTTATCGAAGCCGATTATGACACACGGGAGGATTTCAGCAAACGTGAAAGCCGTACACTGATATTTTACGCCGAAAACGGACTCAATACGACTGTCAGCGTATTTCCCGACGGCTATGTTTCCATGACATCGGGCGGAAACACCTTTATTGAAGAGGTAAGCCGTGAAGCTTGTGAGAATATAATAAAAAAATATCAAGTAAATAAAAAAGGATAATGTGTATGGAAAAAATTTTTTTTACAGGTCCGACAGATAATAAGAAAACTGAAATAACAGCCAAAAACATACCTGAATTATACAACAAGCTGATTAAAGGCTTCCCGTTGTATTGGAAGCAGGGTAATTGTGCCTGCAGCTTTGAAATATTCACAGATGATATTTTACAAAAGAGATTAAGCATTGGATTTTTTGAAGAATTAGGGTTATGTTTAACATATGAGCAGCTTTATGATAGATTATTCAAGGGTGAGATTCGCAGGGGCACTAAATTTGATTTAGCGGTTTATGATGAATCGAAGCTTGAAACTGTGGTAGACGTTTATTTTGAATTATATACGTCCGAGGGATTATTACTGCCGCCCGAGCTTGCATGGAAAGGTATACAACATTTTATCGAAACAGGCGGAAAAAGCCCCGAGCTGAAATGGATAACCCCCGATAAGCTTCCCGACAGCGGGAATTGGTGCTAATTGTGCTGATTTTAAGAAAAGCAAATCTGCCGCCCGATACCTTGCTGTAATTGAGCACAGCGAACATTATCGGGCGGCACGCTTATTATACCTTTATCTCATTACTGTATCCGCCCTTCCCCCCGAAGAACTCATCCGCATTCGCAAGAGTGACGGCCGCAATGGCAGAAAGCGCCTCTTCCGTGAGAAACGCCTGATGAGAGGTAATAATAACATTGGGCATACACACAAGCAAAGACAACGTCTCATCATGAGCAATATCCGCCGAGCGGTCCTCGTAGAAAATATCCGTTTCCTCCTCGTAAACATCAAGCCCCGCCGCAGCGATCCTCTTTTCACGCAAAGCATAAAGCAAAGCCTCGCTGTCAATAAGCTGTCCCCTGGAGGTGTTGACAATGAACACCCTCTTTTTCATTTTCTTAATGCTTTCCTCATTGATAATGTGCTTGTTTTCGGCAGTAAGGGGACAGTGAAGTGAAATTATATCGCTTCCCGCAAAAAGATCGTCCGCCGATACATAGGTAAATCCCTTAGCTTTAGCCAGCTCTTCATTTGGGAATGGGTCAAAGGCTATCACCTTCATGCCAAAGCCCAGACAAATGTCAATAAACGCCTGCCCTATCTTTCCCGTGCCTATGACCCCCGCAGTCTTGCCGTGAAGATCAAAGCCCGTAAGCCCGTTTATGCTGAAATTGAAATCCCTCGTCCTGATGTAGGACTTGTGCACCTTGCGGTTAAGCAGCAAAATCAGCGCCATTGTGTGCTCCGCCACCGCATAAGGCGAATACGCAGGCACACGCAGAACAGTCAGCTTGCCCGCCGCATATTTCAGGTCAACATTATTGTACCCTGCGCAGCGCATAAGCAAAAGCCTCGTCCCCCCCGAGCAAAGAGTGTCGATAACAGCGCTGTCAATCGTGTCATTCACAAAAGCGCATACCGCCCTGCACCCCGCAGCAAGGGGAGCGGTCTCTGCGGTGAGCTTGTCCTCAAAATAGTGAATATCATAGCCCTTGTTTGCCTTGTCAAAACTCTCATGGTCATAGGGCTTGGTGTCAAAAAAAGCGATTTTTTCCATTAAAACTTGTCCTTTCCTGTCCGCATTTTTTGCGGAAATTTTTATAATATTATTCCAAAGTATATCGGGTATTATACCGATTTTGCGCCTCATTAAACGCTTTTTCGGATAGCGGCAAAAAAATTTCCGATTTTTTTCCAAAAACTCTTGACAACAGGTAATAAATGTGATATAATAATTTATGCAATTAATACGTGCGTTGTTAGCTCAGCTGGATAGAGTGACTGGCTACGAACCAGTAGGTCGGGGGTTCGAGTCCCTCACAGCGCACCAAATTGCGCTCCGGCGTCCTCAAATTATTTTGAGGACGCTTTTTTTAGAAAATGTCACCATTTTATGAGTGAAAATAATATATTTTCCGAAAAGAAGATCCGGCAGAATTGCTGTAATACAGCTTACAGAGCTGCATATGGAGGTATATGTATGGATACCGAGAAAAAAAGCAAGACAGCAAGACCCATCCGTTTTCTTATAATCACTTTCCTGCTGCTGCTTGCAGTGAGTGTCTGCGCCTTCATCTGGCTGGGTAAGTTTATGCGCACCAGCAGCGAGGAGGGCGTGCATAAGGTAGGGACTCTCTATATGGAGGGAATGAGCGACCAGATAACCTCCCATTTCCGCACCCTTATAGAAATGAGGATAGAGCAGACGGAGTCGCTCACTCAGGTGGTATCGTCGGAGGATTATAAGGAAAAAGCCTCCGAGCTTTACAGCGAGCTGGTCTACAGAGCAGGCTCGCTTAACTTCAACTATGTTGCCCTTGCCTCCGAGGAGGGGGAGCTGCAAATGCTCTACGGCGAACAGATATCCCTGCCCGATTCCGACTTATTTTTGGATTCCCTCAGAAACGGCGAAAAAAAGATCACAGTGGGCGAAAACGCACGGGGAAAAAAGGTTGTCGTTTTCGGAGTTGAGGGGCATTATCCCATGAGCACAGGGGAAACCTCTCATTCGCTTCTCACAGCAGTGCCCATAGACTATTTCAAAAGCATGCTCCACTCCGACCCGGGAAATTCCCTTATGTACTCCAATATTATCCGAGCCGACGGCAGCTTTATCCTCAGCGATATGGATTCGGACTACAGCGATTATTTTGAAAGCCTTTACGCCAGATACAGCACAGACGACCCTCAGACCATAACAAACTATATCAACGACCTTTCGGCCGCCATGAACAATAAGCAGAGCATTTCGCTGATTTTTGACGTGGAAAGCAGCACACATCAGATATATTATTCCCCCCTGCCCTATTCGGAATGGCACCTTATAACCGTGCTGCCCTACGGCGAGCTTAACACCACCGTAGCAGCCCTCAATAAGCACCAGACAAGGGCAACAATACTGGTCTGCGCCATAATCTTCATAAGCCTTACCGTTATTTTCATCTTTTATTTCAGACTGGCAGCCCTCCAGCTTCGTGAAATCGAAAAAGCACGCAACGAAGCCCTCGAAGCCTCACAGGCAAAGAGTGTATTCCTCTCCAATATGTCCCACGATATACGCACTCCCATGAACGCCATCGTGGGTATGACCGCCATAGCCACTACCCATATCGACGATAAAGAACAGGTGCAGAACTGCCTTAAAAAGATAACCCTTTCAGGTAAACATTTATTGGGACTTATAAACGACGTCCTCGATATGTCCAAAATAGAAAGCGGCAAAATGACTTTGGCGGAGGAAAGAGTTTCATTAAAGGAAATTATCGAGGGAGTGGTCGGAATAGTCCAGTCCCAGATAAAAGCCAAAGGCCAGAATTTCAACGTCCGCATTGACAATATTATTGCCGAGGATGTTATATGCGACAGCGTGAGACTTAATCAGATACTGCTCAATCTCCTTTCTAACGCCGTAAAATATACCCGGGAAGGGGGCATAATAAACCTGTCCCTCTTTGAAGAAAATTCCCCCAAAGGGGAGGAGTATGTCCGCTGCCATATCGTTGTCAAGGATAACGGTATCGGAATGACCGAAGAATTTCTGGAGCGGGTCTTTGATTCCTACAGCAGAGCAGACAGCAAGCGGGTCCATAAAACCGAGGGCGCAGGCCTTGGCATGGCGATAACCAAGCATATAGTCGACGCTATGGGCGGCAGCATTGACGTGGAAAGCGAACTGAATAAAGGCACGGAATTTCATGTTGTCCTTGACCTTGAGACCGCAGTCGGAGACGAGACCGAAATGCTTCTGCCCCCATGGAAAATGCTTGTGGTGGACGACGACGAAACCCTCTGCCGGACCTCCGTCGACGCCCTTTTGTCCATAGGCATACAGGCGGACTGGACGCTGGACGGCGAAACTGCCGTTGAACTGGTGAAAAAGCGCCATAACGACAATGACGGGTATCAGATAATCCTGCTTGACTGGCGGCTCCCGGGAATGGACGGCATATGGGCGGCAAAGCAGATAAGACAGATAGTGGGGAATGAAATGCCCATAATCCTTATTTCCGCCTATGACTGGAGCGAGCTGGAGGATGAAGCAAAGGCAGCAGGGATAAACGGGTTTATATCAAAGCCGCTTTTTAAGTCAACACTTTTCTATGGGATCAAAAAATATATGAACGCCGCAGAGGGGGAAGCGCCCGAGGAAACCGCAGGCAAATCCGAACAAGGACTTGCAGGACGGCGTGTGCTGGTGGCGGAGGATAACGAGCTTAACTGGGAAATAATTTCCGACCTGCTCACCGACGAGGGGATAGAAACCGACTGGGCGGAAAACGGCAAGGTGTGCCTGGAGAAATTTGAATGCTCCGAAAAGGGATATTACGACGCAATATTAATGGACGTAAGAATGCCTGTAATGAACGGTTATGAAGCAACGGGGGCAATAAGAGCGCTGCCCCGGGAGGACGGAAAAGCAATACCCATAATAGCCATGACCGCAGACGCATTTGCGGAGGATATAAAGAAATGTCTGGACAGCGGCATGAACGCCCATACATCAAAGCCCATTAACCTGGAAAAGGTGCTGAGCCTGTTGCAGGAGCACATCAAATAAAGCGAATCAAGCGCACTGGTGACGACAAACGTCACCCCCACTTGGGTTTCCAAAGGGGGAACCCCTTTGGCGGGTCAAGGGCGGAGCCCTTGCGGGGGACGGGGGGCAGCGCCCCCTCTAACAGCCGCCATACAGAACGCATTTCAAGAGAACCCCCGTAAACCGCCGCCCGACGTCAAGAAGAGGGGTCAAGAAAACTAACGTCATCCAAGGAATGTCACAATAATCGAGCAACTAAAGTCGGGCGGCGGTGCAGCATAGAAATGTGTGACGAACGTCACGTGCAACTTTAGTTGCACATTTTCATCGCTGCCGCCCGTAAGGGCGAAGTCGCTGACGTATCAAAACAAAGTAAAGCGATACACCAAGCAAGTAATCCAAAATTTATCATCCACATTCAACCAAACAAGGAGTGTAAACCATGAAAATAATCAAACTGTCCTCACTGGGCCTCTTCGGCGTAAACGCATATATCGCCGTTTCCGACAAAGGAAACGGAGTGCTCATAGACGCCCCCGAGGGCGCAAACGAGATACTGCGTAAGCTCGAAACGGAAAAAATCAGCCTGAAAATGATCCTGCTTACCCACGGCCACTGCGACCATATCGCATCGGCAGCTCAGATCGCACGCCAAACAGGCGCACAGGTCTATATCCATTCCGCAGACCTTAAAAAACTCATCAACGACAACCTCAACCTTATCGAATATTTCTCCCTCCCGCCCACAGAAGCAGTGGAAAAAGCCGAAACCGTAGAGGACGGACAAGTCCTGACCCTCGACGAAATGGACTTTGAAATTCTCCATACCCCCGGGCACACAAGCGGCTCAGTCTGCTATATCCTGAACGACAGTATGTTCTGCGGAGACACCCTTTTCAGCGGCAGTATCGGGCGAACCGATATGCCCGACGGCGACAGCCGTATCATGAAGGATACCCTTGATATGCTTCGTGAATTTGACCCCAAAACCGATTACAGGCTGCTGCCGGGGCACGGCGAAAATTCCACCATAACCACGGAAAGAAAAAGCAACCCATTTCTCAGAGGTTAGAAGTCAGAGGTAAGAAGTTAGAATATGATTGATTTAGAAGCAAGAAACCGAAAAATAATCGGTGCCGTTATAGAAAAGGCGGATAAAATATGCCCTGGGGCGTTGGCTCTTATCGGCGTTTACGGTTCATTTGAACGAGGGGATTTTTACGAAAGCTCCGACCTCGATCTGCTTATGGTGATAAATGACGTCAGAGGTTATCGGCTCAGCTGCGCCTTTATACAGGACGACCTTGATGTGGGACATGATATTTATTGCACGCCCTGGGAAAGCCTGCAAGCAAATGCCATGTATAACGACCCGAATATCTCCAAGCTTATGGATTCAAAGATCGTGTATTGCAGCGATGAAAAGTATATGAAACGGCTGGAGGAACTGCGGGAACAAGCCCGTCAAGAAATATCGCAGACCCTGTCAAAGGAGGATTATTTCAAGGCGGAGCACAGCCTTAAAGAGGCAGAGCATTTCTATTCGCAGGCAATGACAGCGGAGCAAATGCCCGACGTTTTCGAGCAGGCAGGATATGCGATATATCATCTGGAAAATGCAGTCGCCCTTTTAAACAAAACATATTTCCGAAACGGCGTAAACCGTGCCTATGAGGAACTGGAGCAAATGGAAAATAAACCCGAAAGCTTTTGTCAAATGATCGAAAACGTTATCTCGGGAAGCTCCCGTGAAGAGGTGCAAACTGCCTTAACAGCGCTTTTGCGGGAAACCGAGAGCGTGTTCAAAAAGGCAAAGCAGTCTTTGCTTGCGGAGAAAAATCCCCCGACAGCGGAAACGCTTCGTGGAACTTACGAGGAAATGTATTCCAACTGGCACAATAAAATGCATACCGCCGCCAAGGAAAACAACAGGCATTCAGCTTTTATGAGTATGACAAGCCTCAGCGCAATGCTTGCGGAAATAAAAAGTGAAGCGGATATCGGGGAATATAATGTGTTTGAAAGCTACTGTCCGCAAGATCTTGAAAAAACCGCCGCAGCCTTTGACGGCCTGATAAACGGATATTTAAAGGAATATCAAAAAACAGGTTTACAGGTCGAGCGTTATCGGGATATAGATGAATTTACCGAAAAATATTCAGGGAGGAAATGAATATGGCATTAGACCAAGCAGACTGGCACTATGAAAGTGCAAAGGAATTATATCTAAAAACTCACAGCATTACAGGAGAGCTGACGGAAAAGCAGGAAGAGGAAATCCGGCTTTTTGCCGCCGAGCATATCGGGCTTTTTATGAGGTGGATAATAGAACGTGGTTTTGAGGGGGAGGATTCGGATAAAGAGGAATGCGAAAAGGTAAGAAACGGGCAGCTGTCCGGAGCGGAATATCTGCTCAAAAACTGTGACGGCAAGCTTTGGGGCGAGGATATAAGGGAGGATATACTGCCGTTTGCGGAAAGCTATTACGACGGCAATGTTTATTTCAATGATTACAGCAGATGCTGCACAAATGACGACGACAGACCGCCGTATGGGGTCAAATGCAGTGAAACCGATTATTTGCGGCTTAAAAATAAAATTGACAAGGCTTACGAAAAATTTACAGCCGTACATACAGAGCAGCCCGCTGAAAAAACCGGCATATGGGGAAAAATACTTAACAAATTAAAAGGAAAGTAAGAATAATCATGACCGTATATTTTACCGGCAACACCTATAAATATGAAACCGAGGCAGTGCTCAAGCTCTTCTGCCCGCTGGAAAGGTTCACTTTTTTGTATGATGAATCTCCCGAAAAAAGCAGCGACATCATCATTATGGAGGTGACAGACAAGCTGCGCACCTACGCAAATATCGGCGGAACAGACTGCGAAATTACCAAGCCTCTCCGAAAGGAGACCGACAAGGAAAGAGAATTCCGCCTCTGCAAAATGCTCTTCACAGCCCTCGCAAAGATCACGGGCATAACCCCCGAATGGGGCTGCCTTACGGGAGTGCGCCCCATAAAGGTCGTAAATGGACTTATTTCAAAGGGCTGCGATATGGAAAGCGTCTGCACCGAGCTTCAGACCAGATACTGCGTAAACAGGCGCAAAAGCGAGCTTGCATATCTTACAGCCGTGACCCAGCGCCCCGCCCTTAAAGCCCTCGAGCCCGAAAGCTATTCCCTTTATATCTCCATTCCCTTCTGCCCCTCCAGATGTTCCTATTGCTCCTTTGTCTCCCATTCCATACAGTCAAAAAGCGCCGCAAGGCTCATTCCGCAGTATGTGGAAAGCCTGTGCAGGGAAATTGCCGGGCTTGGGGAAATTATGCGGGATAAGAAAATGTTCTGCAAGACCGTCTACATCGGCGGCGGCACACCCACAGCATTTTCGGCGGCGGACCTTAAAAAAATTATGGAAACAATAGCAAAAATCATTGACATTTCCAAAATTTGTGAATATAATGTAGAAGCGGGCAGACCCGACACTATCACCGAGGAAAAGCTGCGGACAATAAAGGGCTGCGGCGGGACGAGAATATCGGTAAACCCCCAGACCATGAACGACAAAGTTCTCGAAGCGGCAGGGCGGCGGCACACAGCAGCGCAGACAGTGGAATGCTTTGAGCTTGCAAGGCGTCTGGGCTTTGACAATATCAATATGGACACTATCGCAGGTCTGCCCGGGGACGATCTCCAAAGCTTTAAAAATACCGTTGACCGCCTTATATCCCTTGCCCCCGAAAGCATAACCGTCCATACCCTTACGGTAAAGCGGTCGGCAGCATTGTCGGGAAACGCCGACGAAATGCGCCCGAAATTTTTTGACAGCGGCGAGCTTTCGGAAATGGTAAACTTTGCCTTTGACAGACTCACCTCATCGGGCTATTCCCCCTATTACCTCTACAGGCAGAAAAACACCGTGGGAAACCTTGAAAATGTGGGCTATTCAAAAGCGGGTCACGAGGGACTGTATAACATCTACATAATGGAGGAGGCGCAGAATATCCTTGCCTGCGGCGCAGGCGGTTCTACAAAGCTTATTGACAAAGCCACAGGAAAAATACAGCGGTTTTTCAATTACAAATACCCCTATGAATACATCTCCCGCTATGAAGAAATGACAAAATACAAAGGGGAGATTGAAAAATTTGCCGAAAGGTTTTAAACTGAACTCTGAACAATAATATCGGGAGGTTATTTTATGAAGAATACATTTGACAACATCATCGGCGGAACAAAGGATATAGCGGATAAGGTCGCCCAGAAGGCAGCCTCGGCAGTGAACGTGTCCAGATCATATGTGGACAGAGCGCAGCTGCGGCTGAAAATGAACTCCAAGCTTGAAGAGCTCGGACGTCTCTGCTACAATATGCACAAAACGGGAGCGGACGAATCGGGTAATATGAAAATGGTCATAAAGGAGCTTAAAGTTCTCGACGCCCAGCTTGAAATGGCTGAGGAAGCCTCGGGCAAGCCTAAAATATGCGCATTCTGCGGCAACAAGAACAATGCGGATAATATCTACTGCGCCAGGTGCGGCGAGCGGCTGTAACAGAAAAATAAGAGTAAAATATTCCCATGACGAGTGCGTGGGAATATTTATTTCATGTTCACTTTTCTATGTAAATATTAAGGTCCACCAGCCCCTCTATCCCGTCAACCACCCCCGAGCAGGAGTATTGCCACATATCGTAATCGTAAATAAACCGGGTTTTCTCCGCATATTCCGCCAGCCATAGAGGATAAGGCAAATCGCCCATATCATAGCGGAAAAGAGCAGTGCTCACAGTGGCGTAGTACATAGGAGAATACCCAGCCTCGGCAATCCTGCCGCAGAAAGCCTTGCAGCATTCCGTCTGAATATCCCCCGTCATGCCGTCGGTGCGGGCGGGGTCCTCGTCCGTGACAAATTCCCAGTCAAAAACCACAGGCATTTTTACCGGAATGCCTACCTCGGCAAGCATTGCAATAACATATTCCGCCTCTTCCGCCGCCTCTTCGGGGGTTATCGCCTGGGAATAAAAGTATACCCCTACATCCAACCCTGCTGCCGCAGCCCCCTCAATGTTGCGGCGGAAATATCTGTCCTCGCATATCTGCCCCGTTTCATACCCCCTGTACCCCAATCGGATAACAGCAAATTCCACATCATCCGTCGCCGCCCTCTCCCAGTCAATATCGCACTGATAGGAAGAAACATCAATACCGAATCTGCTTCGCTTCACACCGTTTTCGCCGTACAGCGCCTTGCGCTTTTTATCAAAAGTGGACAGGCTCTCCATATCATAATCATTGAGCGCAGCCCCCTCCACAGGCGGAAACTCGATAAGGTCAATGCCGTTATCGTAAATATAAACAGTCTCTGCAGCAGGGCAAATATGCTCTGTTGTCACCGTTGTTTCCACCGCCTCCGTCATTATAGCCAAAGTCCCGGCTTCTTCGTTTCCATCGGAAACAATTCCATCGGAAACATTTTTCTCGTAAACATTTTCCACCGCACTTGTCTGCCCCGCATTTTTTCTCAGCCGTATATTTTCCGCCGTCATTATTACAAACGCCGCCCCCAGCGCCAGGCTCAGAGCGGATAATATTATGCAGACTTTTTTCAAAGGATCATTTTTCATAAAAAGGTCTGTCTCCTTTCAGAGGTTAGGGAACTGATGATTAAAGGTATTTCCTCCGCCGCAGGCGGGGGAAATACCGCCCTGCACAGTCATTTTTAAAATGTGGGAAATTTTAAAAGCGGTTTAATCAGCGTTTCCTTAGAAGTAAGAGGTTAGAGCGAACTACTCGATTTTAATCCCAATCCCGTCCAGCAGCGCCATAACATCGGGATAGGAAAACCGGGCATTTTTAAGCTTTGAGGAAAGCAGATCTACCCGATAACCCACAGCGTCCCTGAAGTCCGCCTTTGTCAGATCGCAGCGGAAAAACTCCGTGCCCTCCAGATCGCAGCCCTTAAAGCAGCTGCCGCTAAGATTGCACTCGGTAAATTCCGACCTTGTAATGTCGTTCCCCGTAAAATCGAACTTGTTGAGGGGAATCTTGTAAAAAGTGTTGTACCTCAGCCTGCACTCTTTCAGCTTTTCTATAGGACACGCCAAAGGCACCTCGGGCAGCAGCGTCCGCCAGTTCACACCGTTTAAAGTGCACTTTTCAAAAACCCCGAAGTTTACCTCGGTATAGCTGCTTTTTATCTCCGAAAAGCAGCAGCTTACGAATGTGCATTCATTAAAAACACAGCCGTTCAAAGCGCACTCCGTAAGACTGCACCCCGTAAAGGTGCACTCTGTAAATTCGCAGTCCTCAATAACTTCATATTCAAGAACAATATTTTCAAAGGTCTCATTTTCCCTGTACTTGTTTTTCATTTAAAAATTCCTTTTCATGTCAAGAAAACCCGAAAAATAACTCATTATTAATTATTATTTATTAATTATTAATTATTTTATTATCCTGTCCGCACTTATAACATCGGGCAGCTTTCTCAGCTTCACCAGCAGCTGCGACAGCTGACCCACCCCCCCGATACTGCAAACCATAGTAAGATCGGCATTCCCGTTTTTCAGCGACCTTGTGGAAATGGACGTTACAGGGATCCTCATCTCCGCCGTCAGCGCCGTAACACTCGCCAGCAGTGAAATGCTGTCATAGCTTACCACATCAATAGTCGCCTTGAAAATGGGACTGTCCGCCGCCCCCGCATTCTCCGCCCATACCACATCTACCCAACGGTCAGGCTCAATATTGTTTTCTATGGCGTCAACATATTTCTTGCAGTCCTTCCTGTGAACCGAGACCCCGTGCCCCTTTGTGATGAACCCGATTATTTCCTCCCCCGGCAAAGGATTGCAGCATTTTGCAAGCTTAACGTCAATGTGATTTTCTCCCCCCACAATTATCCCCGTGTTGCTGCGCCTGGGCACAAAGGGCACAGGCTTGGGCGTCGTCTCATAGGTTTTTACATAATTGTCCTTGAGCCTCTGGGCGATCCTCGAAAGCACAATACCCCCGTACCCCACAGCCGCATAAAAATCGTCAAGCGAAGCGCAGTTGTGCCGCTTCATATCGTCCGCCAGAAACTGGAGCAGGTCTTCCTTCGGCACATTTATGCCGCTGCGCCTGAACTCCCTCTCCAGATCTTCCCTGCCCTTGACAATGTTTTCCTCCCGCCGTTCTTTCTTGAACCAGGAACGTATCTTCGACTTTGCCTCATTTGTCTTGCAAATGTCCAGCCACGCCCTGTTAGGCCCATGATCGGGAGACTGCGCAGTAAGTATCTCCACGATCTCTCCCGTCTGTAACTGATAATCGAGACTTACCAGTTTCCCGTCCACCTTGGCCCCCTTCATCTTGTTCCCCACCTGGGTGTGAATGGCGTAAGCAAAGTCAATTATCGTAGCCCCCGCAGGCAGCGTGATAATATCTCCCTTGGGTGTAAACGCAAAAATATCCTCCGGCGCAAGATCGCTCTTTATGGTGCGGACTATCTCCTCCACATCGCCCGTTTCCTGCTGCGCCTCGATTATCTGCCTTATCCAGGCAAGACGGTTTTCCAGCTTGTCCTTGCCCTTTATGCCCTCCTTGTATTTCCAGTGAGCGGCAATGCCGTATTCCGCCGTGTAGTTCATGTCCACAGTCCTTATCTGCACTTCAAAGGGAATACCCTCCCGCCCTATCACCGTAGTGTGCAGCGACTGATACATATTTGATTTCGGCGTAGCAATATAATCCTTAAACCTGTTGGGAATGGGCTTGTACATATCATGGATTATCCCAAGCCCGTTGTAACACTCTGTCACCGTATTCACAATTATCCTCACCGCATAAATGTCGTAAACCTCATCAAGCCCTTTCCCCTGAATAAACGCCTTCTTGTAAATACCGTAAACCGACTTTACCCTCCCCGAAAGCTGCGGCACAGGCAGCTCCATTTCCGTAAATCTCTCCGCTATCTGTTCCCTTATGGTCTTTATAAAAGCCTGCCGCTCATCGCTGCGTATCTTCAGCATATGCTCTATCTCCGCATAAGCATACGGGTCAAGGTAACGGAAAGCCAGATCCTCTATCTCGTCCTGAATGGTCTTGATACCGAGCCTGTGAGCAATGGGAGCATAAATGTTCATGGTCTCCAGCGCCGTGTTTCTCTGTTTGTGAGCAGGACGGAACTGAAGCGTGCGCATATTGTGCAGCCTGTCGCAAAGCTTGATAATGATGACCCTTATATCCTGCGACATGGCAAGAAGGATCTTCCGCACGTTCTCTGCCTGCAATTCCTCTTTCGTAAACAAAGGGATTTTCCCCAATTTCGTAACTCCGTCCACCAGCATTGCAACGTCCTGCCCGAATAACTTCCGCAGCTCTTCAAGAGTGGTGTCCGTGTCCTCCACCACATCATGCAAAAGTGCAGCGCAAATGGTGTCCGTGTCCATATCCAGCTCCAGCAGAATATACGCCACCGCCACAGGGTGAGAAATGTACGGCTCGCCCGACGAGCGCACCTGATTTGCATGAGCCTTTGCCGCAAACTCATACGCCGAGATTATCTTGCTCAGATCATACTGCTTGTCGTCGTCCAGTATTTTCTGAATAAGGGAATCCACCGTGTAAACCGTTTCAGCCTTGCTTGTCATTCTGATCAGCACCTTTCAGAGGTTAGAAGTTAGAGGTTAGAGAACTGCCGATTAAAGGCTTTTCCCCGCCTACTGAGGAAAAAACGCCAATGCATAGCCATTTGTAAACTTTAAAAAGCGGCTTCTTAGATTATCGGTAAAAAGCAGGGGGACTATATATATTATACGCTAAATTTCCGTATTTGTCAATAGCTTTATGCAAAATATTTTGCCAAATCACCAAATTTGTTGCATTATACAAATCAAATAAAAAACATTTCAATGATTTTGTGCAATATGCAAACTATTTGCATACAAAAGGGTATTCACACAAAACCAACGCAAGCCGCCGATTCATTATAATTTATTAATTATTAATTTTTTCATAGTAGCCGTCAGGCTGAGGTCCGCCTTTGCCGCCCCGGGAATAACACCTGCCCTGCCCGATATCCTGTCGTATTCGATAAGCCCCGCATCCGCAAAAATATCCAGACAAATAAGGAACTTGCAGTAATTTATCCCGCTTTCAAAAACTCCGTCATATATCCGCATTATCGGCTGCCGTGTCGGCTGCCGTGCCGGCAATTGTTCCTTGCCGAAGCTCTTGTATACCGCCACCAGCTCATCTCTCGAGGGAGTCATTCCCGAGATAAGACGGGGGTCATTCATTTCCCCCCTGCAAAAGCTGTCATAAGCATCCTCAGCAGCCATAAGCTTTGCCTGATTCATTCCCTGCCGCCTTATGTCCCTTATCTGTACCGATACTGACCGCCTGCCATTGTATTCGTTTATCTCGGGGGAGATCAGCGCATTTATCACATCACCCGGCCTGCAGGGCAGTTCATTCGGAGACGTCCTGAACATCACCGCAGTCAATGTGTCAACGTTGTTGACACCGCCGTTGCCACTGCCGCCGCCATTGCCGTTGCTCCCACCCCTATTGCCGTTGCCGCCCCCGGTAAGCACCAGCTTGCAGTGCGCACCGTTCGATAAAGGTATCACCTCATTGACCGTGCAGTCCGCCAGCAAAAACAGCGGACGGGGATTTCCCTCCCCGAAAGGCTCCAGCACGTCCAGTCCCTCCACATTTTCCACCGTCAGCTCACCGGGACCGACAGTGCCGCAAACGCTTACCGTGTTCCTTATGCAGCCGCCCGCCTCTGTTATCTTCCCCGCATACTCCTGCAAACGCCTGTCAAACTCATCAAAGTTTTCCGCTTTAAGTGAAAATCCCCCCGCCCCCTTGTGACCGCCGAATTTGTCCAGAAGCTCTCTGCAAAAGCTCAGCGCCCCGAATACATCAAAGCCCTCGACCCACCGTGCCGAGCCTCTCAGCATTCCGCCGTTTTCCCCCTCTTCCTCCGACATCAAAAACACAGGCTTCCCGAATTTATCCACAACCCTCGAAGCCGCAATGCCGATAACACCGTGATCCCAGTCCTTGCCCCTTATAACGAGCACTCTTTTTTGGAGCATCCCCGGAGAACTCTCCAGAATATTTATTATGTCCGCCATAATGCTGTCCTCTATCTCCTTGCGGCGGCTGTTGAGAATGCAAACCTTTTCCGATAATTCCTCCGCATCCTCCGGGTCGTCCGCCCCCAGCATTGCAAGAGCGTCCATCGGCGAACCTATCCGCCCCGCCGCATTTATCCTCGGAGCTATCCCGAAAGCCACCTGCCTCGAATTGTAGGGCTTTCGCAGACCCGCCTTATCCATAAGCGCCGCCAGTCCCGCATTTTCCGTGTTCTCCAGAAAATGCAGACCGTGACGGACTATAATGCGGTTTTCCCCGTCCAGCGGCACAATGTCCGCAATAGTCGCAATGGCAGCAAGATCGGAATATTGCTCCACCGCCACATCCATATCCCCCTCCAGCGCCGCCACCAGCATAAGCGCAATGCCGCACCCGCAGTAATTCTTGTACACCGAGGGGCAGTCCTCCCTGTGAGGGTCAACCACCGCCGCCGCACAGGGCAGCGTTTCCCCGGGCATATGATGATCCGTTATCACCAGCTTTATTCCCAGCTCCCTGCACAGTTCAGCCTCTTTATGGCAGGAAATGCCGTTGTCCACCGTAACAATAAGCCCCACTCCCTGCTCATGCAGCTTTCTCACCGCTTCGCAGTTCATGCCATACCCCTCGCTCCGTTCGTTTATATAGGGAACTACCTGCGCCCCCATATCCCCCAGATAATTCACCAGTAAAGTAGTCGCCGTAATGCCGTCGCAGTCGTAATCGCCGTAAACGCAAATGCTTTCGCCCGTTTCCACCGCTTCGGAAATGATCTCGCAGGCCTTGTCCATATCCTTAATCGTCATAGGGTCGGACAGCCCCTCCGACAATATGCTGTGACCGTCATTGCCGTACCCGTCGTCGCCGTCATTGCCATACCCGTTACCGCATGTCTGCCCGAAAAAGGCCGCCGCCTTTTCCAGGGTGTCATTACCCATAGACGCCAGCGCCGCCGCTGCCAAAGGGGATATTCTTCCCCTTACCGCCAGTTCGTTTACAGCCTTTTTGTCAATTGAACCGATTATCCATTTACTGATCATTACCGCACCCAGCACCTTATGTTATATTTTTTCCTATTTTCCCGATTCACAGGATCTGCCTTGAAGTATAATATTTTATTTTAACATTTTTCTGTGAAATATTCAATAGAATTTTAAAAGCGTTTTATGAACGGCAGGCGGCTTCTCAAACGCCGGGGGGCTTTATTTCCCCTCACACGCCGTGGAAATGGCTTTCTCCTCTCACACAACGAGGGATTCCCCTACCACGCCAAGCCACCGCCCTTACCCCACCACACCAAGCCACCGCCGCTCCTTCCCCTACCACGCCATGGCATCGCCGCTCCTTCCCCTACCACGCCAAGCCACCACCACCCCTTCCCCTACCACGCCAGGGCACTGCCGCCCCTTCCCCTACTACGCCAAGAAACTGTCACCCCTTCCCCTACCACGCCGAGAACGACAGGCAATTGCGACTTTCCTGTTGAATGAAATGTGACTTTGTTGGCGGAATGCTTGACGTTGTTAACGACTGTAAGTTGCCGACCAAAGGGACAACCTCCCAGGGGGGAGAGGGGGCGCTCAGGGCTTGCTGGGGACGGTAGGCCGCCCCCCTCTCCCCCCTGTGCGGTTTTCCCTCGGCAAGCTCTGCTTGCCTATACTCTCTTTCCCTCGACCCCCTACTCCCCCCGGCCAACCTATGGCTTATAGTGGAGTGGTTGTTTGATTTAGTTTGTGATGATGAACTTGAATTGCGATATTGTGTGGTAGAGGAGTTTAATGTTTTGAAATGCTTGTGTGATTGGCAAATGTAGGTTAAGTTAGCCCAAAAACACGTTGGTTTACCGTGTGAAGCGTTAATGTGTTATATTTAAGATGTGCTGTTGAGGTTAAAAACTTGTGCCCTATGCCCATATTTTTTGGACGTAGACTTAGTTCGTAAATTAAAGTGTTTTTTGGCTAACTTATTTTACAGTGGTGTTAAACCATAGATTTACACAATCGGTAAGTCCTTTGCCTGTCAAGAACGTGATACAGCGTAATCATCATTAACAAATTTCTTTAATCCCCT
>CAZGAZ010000067.1:0-18401 GCA_964523835.1 uncultured Ruminococcus sp. | reverse complement strand
CCCACCCCCGCCGCCGCCAGATACATCGCCGCAGGACTGCCCAGCCCCCCCGCACCTATTACCAGCACCCTTGCCGCCGCCAGTTTTTTCTGCCCCGCCTCGCCAATTTCGGGAATCATTATCTGCCGTGCATACCGCTGCCGCCGCTCATCGCTAAGGAAAATTTCTTCCATATCTTATGTGCCCTTTCATTTTTATTCCGACTTTTTCCTATCCTCATAATCATCCAGAAAGCTGTGATGATCCTCCCCCTTGTGATAGGAAATCACCGTCTCCAGATTAACATTTTCCGCACTTCTGAAAATGTTCATATCAATAAGCGGATTATCCGCACGCAGTTTTTTCAGAAGCTCCTTTATCTCCTGCCGCTTTGAAATCCCCACACCGTCCCCGCCGGCGCACTTTTCCGTAAATCTGCAAGCGCATTGCAGAAACTCCAACCCATTATACCTCGCCCACGCAATAATGTCCGCCTCCCTCACCATGTACAGCGGCCTTATCAGCTCCATTCCCGTAAAATTTGAGCTGTGCAGCTTTGGCATCATAGTCTGAAACTGCGCCCCGTAAATGACCCCCATTAAAATCGTCTCTATCACATCATCAAAATGGTGCCCCAGCGCAATTTTGTTGCACCCCAGCGCCTCCGCCCTGCTGTATAAATAACCCCGTCTCATCCGTGCGCAAAGGTAGCAGGGATTTTTCTCAATATCCGCCACAGCGTCAAAAATGCTGCTTTCAAATATCTCCACAGGAATCTCCAGCACATTTGCATTATCAATTATTTTCTGCCTGTTCGCAGGATTATACCCCGGGTCCATAACAATGTAACGGGCCTCAAAAGGAATCTCGCTGTACTTCTGTAAATGCTGAACACACTTTGCCATAAGCATGGAATCCTTCCCCCCCGAAATGCACACAGCAATCCTGTCCCCCTCCGAGATCATTTTATACTCTTTCATTCCTTTTATAAACCTGCTCCATATAGGCTTGTTATATTTTTTTAAAATGCTTCTTTCGGCAAGCTGCGCCCTCGTCATATTTTCGGTTTTCATAATTTTTTCCTTTTTAATCTATCCAAAAAATTTTTCACGGAAACATAACAGTACACTTCTAAAAATTCTCCCTAACCCCCGCAATATCCTTGATAATTTCCCCCGCCATAATAAGCCCCGCCACAGGGGGCACAAAGGAAACGCTTCCGGGAATGCTGCGCCTGTTGCCCTCCTCATTCACAGGCGGCGGAGTTATGGGCTTCTCGTCCGACCATACCACCCGCAAGCTGTCAATCCCCCGCTTTCTCAGTTCATACCGCATTACCCTCGCCAGCGGACAAACACTCGTTTTGTAAATGTCCGATACCTTGAAAGCTGTAGGGTCAAGCTTGTTTCCCGTGCCCATGCAGCTGATAATGGGCACGCCATGCCTTTTCGCCGCCTCTATAAGCGTAAGCTTTGCCGTCACCGTGTCCACAGCGTCCGCAATATAGTCAAACTTATCAAACTCAAAATCCCCCTCGTTTTCCTCCCCGAAAAACACCTCATGCTTTGTGACCACGCACCTCGGATTTATCGCCATGATCCGCCTCGCCGCCGCCTCCACCTTAGCCACCCCCACCGTCTCATGCGTGGCGATTATCTGACGGTTGATGTTTGATACAGCCACACTGTCGCAGTCGGTTATGTCAATACTCCCCACACCGCACCTTGCCAGTGCCTCGGTCACATATCCCCCCACGCCGCCAATGCCGAAAACCGCCACTCTCGCCCGTGAAAGCTTTTCCAAAGCCTCACCGCCCAGTAACATCTCGCTTCTTGAAAATTCACCCGACATATTTATTTCCCTTCCTTATAACAGCCGACCGGTTCCCCATAATTTACTCATTATTCTCTGCGCTGTCCACAAGCATAAACATAATATCGTCCGCATTGTAAAAGTACATTCGGAAAACCGCATAATCTCCGCATATTACAGCCCCCTTAATGCCGCACTCATACTTGTCAAGCTTTTTCTTGCACCAGGCAGCTCCTAGATTGTCTGCGTCAATGCCCTCAGCCCTTAATTTATCAAGAGGAATGTAAATGTACATTGCTGCACACTCATTCATTTTATATACCCCCGATATGCACGGCAGGGGAGTGCCAAGCCGCAGACCCTCGCTGTTTTCCTCAAATATTTCCGCAAATTCCGCAGCGTTATCAGCGTCAGCCTCTGTGATATTCTTGTCATAGGGCGAAGAACAGTAAATAAGCTCGCCGCAGCTTTTCAGCCTGTAACTGTCCGCAGAATGTTCTTCCCCCTCATAAATATTCACAATGTCCGTTATGTGCGGCGCATACATATCATACTCATAAATTGCGGAGTATGTGCTTTCATGCTTCAAAAAATCCTCCATGATCTCCGAACGGTCAAAAGATATGAAGCGTATATCAAAACCCCATTCATATACAAGCTTATCTATAATTCCCCTTGAATAGGGCGAGGAAAAATCGGCGTCTGCAAATATCGCTTCAATATGCCCCCGACTGCTTTCCAGAATTTCATCAATGTTGTTCCCGTCGTAATATTTTGAAAAGAATGAATAGTCGTAATTATCACCCATACCAATGCCCAGGATATTTACGCCCGGCAGACTGCGTGATATTTCCGTCTCCAGCTCCGACAATGCCGCCGCCTTTATTTCCTCATACTGATAATTATCGTTTGCAAAAGTTTCCTCCGAACCTATACATACTTTCACCGTAAATTCTCTGCCGTCTGCCTCCATGTCAAAGGTAAAATTCCAATCCTCGGGCTTCTCTATATAGCCTACGCAGGAAGCGAACTTTGAGGAATTATTATATTTATTCCAACTGTCCGTTTCTTCATTCTCAACTATCCGAGCCTCAAACCCATATTTTTCGGCTATATATCCGGACGCAAACTCCGAGGCAGCAGCAAGCTTTTCCTTATAAGCCCTTTTCTCCTGCCACATTTCCGGATATCCGATTATGTATCCCAACAGCAAGATCATAATCGCTATTATGACCATTGAAATTTTTGAATACCCGTTCACGTCGCTTTTCTGCTTCATTATCCTCATAAAAAATTCCTCCCCGTCTAACTGTTTGAATCGCCTGCACGGCTTTTTGTTATCTTGTAATCTTATCGCCGTCTTTTTCGAAACGGCTTATTATGCAGTTTTCAAAAGGCTTGTAGTAGTTAGTAATGTCAACTCCCTGCACCATGTACTGTGTGCCGTCATCCAGTGTTATTATGTTTACCCGCTTTTCCAGGAACTTTTCCATATTCTCTGCCGTGTCAAATGAGGTCATTCTTACATTAAGCCCCGACCCGCAAAGCCTGTCAATAATATCGCTTTCCGAGAGGTTGGCACCGTAAACCACCGCTTCAATATCCCCCCCTATATCCGACAGTATATCATCAAGATTGTCGCCGCTGTAATAGGGATTCTACATTCCCAGGTCTATATCTATGATACATACCTCGGGAAATTCGCCGGTTATCTCATCTGCAATAGCCTGCGTTATTTCCTCATACTGATAATCGTCATACAGCCAGGGCCTGCCTTTGTCCAAAACGACAAAGGGACCGAAATAATCAATAGCCTCGCAATATGTACATACGTAAAACTCTTTGCCCTCAGTGTCCCGTTCTTTCATTCTGAAGCGTGTCCGAAAAAGCCCCGGCCAGTCTTGATTCTTGTCATACTCTTTGCGGTTGAAATCACTTTTGTCCTCCAGAATTTCCGCCTCAAAGCCGTATTTGCCCCGCACATATTCCAGAGAAAGCCGTGAAGCGCTTTCAATAAAAGCGTTATATTCCGCCTCTTCCCGTAAAGACTTAAGTATCCCCCGCAGCCCAAACGCCATGACCGCTGCAGTCACAGCCGCTGCAATAACTATGCCTATCCACACTCCCGAAGATTTTTCTTTCATTCCCATTACCTCCCTGTAATTCTTAAATACCGGTTACCGCCTCCCTTTATTTCCCATATTTATTATATCACAAATTTTCTCATTTGTCAATAGCTTTACGCAAATTTTTTATGCTAATTTAAAAATATTTTTTGCCGACACAAGCCGACACATCAAAAAATGACGTGACGTTCTCCCTGTCTTACGGATTATCCGAAAAATAAAAATCATTTACTATGTGTTCAAAATATGTATCGTAAAGATAATAGGTATTGCCCTTTTCCCTTGCCGCTTCAATGAATTTTTCCATATTTTCCTCCGTGTCAAAGTATGTGACCTTAAGCTTCCTCACCTCAAAATCCCACTTTTCCGACAGCACGGCAAGGCTTTCCTTTACCTCGGAAGCGTCAGTACCGGAATCCGCCAGAACGATCTCCATATGCCCGAAGCCGCCCTCCAGCACCTTGTCAAGATTTTCCCCGTTATAATATTCTTCAAAATATCCTCCCCAATAACCCCCTGTCATTGATTCAAAGGCAAATATGTCCATGCTTACAGCCCTTGCCCCGGGAATGCTTTCGGAAATTTCATCTGATACCGCTTCTATGATCTGTTCATACTGAAATGTATCGGTAAAATGAATACTGCCCTCATTTGAATAGGCTATGACCATTGAGCTTTCGTCTCCTGCCGTAATATTAAGAACTATTACATAATGCTCACCCTTTGCGGCGCTGGAAGGATTATAGGGAGATACCTCTGCCGCCGCCGATTCATATCCGTATTTTTCACAGAAATATGCCTCTGCGCTCCGGGCGGCATTATTGCATATCCACGTCTCCCTTATCTTCTCCGCAAGCTTTACGCCCCCGTAAATAACCGCCGCAATAATCACCGCCGCCACAGGGACAAGATTTGAAATAACGCTGTATAATTCCCTTTTCTTCATTCAGATTACCCTCCGATCACCCTTGTTTCCGACTCTTGACCTTTCCGTCCTCTGTTTCGATAAAGTCGTTTATGTATGTATTGTACTGTTCATAATATCGGGTATTGTCACCGTGTCTCACCGTATATTGCCTGCCGTCCTCGGTTGTTATTACAGGGCATACGGTTTCAATAAATTCCTCCATTTTATCCGCCGTGTCAAAGGACGTGAACTTTACATCAATATTTGTTTGACAAAGCCTGTCAATAATATCGCTCCTTGAAAACTGCACATTCGGGAATACCATTTCCAGCCGTCCCGAACAGCGGGACAGAACCTCGTCAAGATTACCGCCGTCATAATATATGTCAAAAAATGAGAAATGAAAAGCTCCCGACTCTTGGTCGATAAGCGCAATGTCCATAACAAAGCCGTTTGGCAGGCTTTCGGATATTTCCTCCGTCAATGCGGATTTTATTTCCTCATACTGATAATTATCGCTTATCAAAAAGCTGCCGTCTCTTTTTATCGTATGCACATAAAATTCCCTGCCGCCGTGCTTCTCCATTTTCAAAAAAATTTCGTCATTCCCTCTTTGAAAATGGTATCTGAGGCTGAGCAATCTTTTGTTATAATCCTCTGTATCCGTATCATCAAGGATCTCCGCCTCAAAGCCGTACTTTTCGCATATGTATCCCTGCGCTTCCTCCGAGGCAGCGGCATACTGCCTTTTATATTCTTTTTCCACAGCAAGCTTCTCGGGCAGCTCCCAAAGCCTTGACATTGTAATTATAACCGCCAGCGCCGCCAATACCGCCAACAGTATTATAACAAAAGCTTTTGTGGATATATCCTTTATTTTATTTTGTTCCATTTTTTTCCACTCCTCCAATTAATCTTTCGCACCAAAGATACACTGAAACTTAGGGGTTTACCGCTAACTTTCAAACTTACCTCCCGCTAATCTTTCGTTTGCACCAAAGTTTCTCTGAAACTTAGGGGATTATCACTAACTTTCAAACTTTTCCACTCCGTTAATCAGACTTTCACACCAAAGGAACACCGAAACTTAGGGGTTTACCGCTGACTTTCAAACTTTACCTCCCGATAACAGCCGCACTTATTTCCTTTTTCCCGAGGAAAAGGGTGAAATTCAATGTTACACAAAGGAACTGACCTTTGCCAAAATCCTGCCTAACTTCCTGCCTCTGATCCGCCGGTGTCCACAATCATAAACATAGAATATCGGTCAAGGACATACACCGCATATTCTCCGCATATTTTGGGATTTACTGTTATTGCGGGGGCAATTCCGTCGAATTTCAAATTGACGGCGGCTGTGTTTTCCGCCGCAATACCCGACTCTTCAAAATTTTTCAAAGGAACGTATATGCAGACGTTCCCCGATTCCGAGACACTTTCAAAGGAATAGCTGCTGCTCAAAGGCTTTATCCATTCTTTGTCCCCGATATAGTTCTTGATGCCTATGCTGTCAAATGGGCATATTTCCGCCTTCTGCGATGTAAGCCTTGCATAGGACTGCGTGCTGTAGGACAGGTCTCTGTTTGCGGGAAAATAGCAGTAGCTGCAGTTTTCGCCGGAGCTCATGCAGAGGGTCTGGGGCTTGTCCGTTTCGTCGGTGATGAAAGAGGTTATATAGGGGGCATACAGTTCGTACCAGATATTTTGCCCCGTGATCCTGTATTTTTGGGAATTGGTAAAATCGGCAAATTCTTCGAGAATTTCCGGGCTGTTCCAGAAAGTGAACATATAATACAGTCCGCCGTCTCCTTTAAGGCTGCTCAGAAGCTCGGTCACAGCGGGGCTGCCTGAATCGGCGTTATCGGAAAGACAGGCTTCGATCGTCCCGGTGATATTTTTAAGAATATAGTCAAGATTATTGCCGTTATAAAGAACGTCAAGAGGCAGTCTCCCATAAAGGGACACACGCAGAAACACACTTTCGCCGAAAGCCGACATTATCTTTTCACTGACAGCTTCCTCGATGTCGGGCAGCTGGTAATTGTCGGTGCAGAAAAGGTTTTCTCCTTTTTCAAACCAGTCATAAGACATGCTGTTGGCATACACATACACGGTGAACTCCCTTTCGCCGCCGTCAGCCTGCCGGTCTTTCATGGTGTAATCGGCGTATATATAGCCGGGAAATTCAACGCCATGGTCGTACCGCCTGCGGTTATATTCGCTTTCGGATACTATTTCCGCTTCAATGCCGTATTTTCGGTAAACATATTCCAGGGCATAGCGGGAGACGCTTTCGGAAAAAGCCTTGTACTGCGCCTCTTCCCGCAGATATGTCAGCCGCTTTGTCAGAGCAAATGAAAGAATAAGGACGGCAATTGCCGCAAAGAGAACTATTATAACAGATGAGCTGCCGCCCGAGCTTTTTTTCGCTGTTTTCATTTTTATTTTCTCCCTCCCGAAGCATATTCGCCCATGTTTATGTCAATGACCTCCCGCAGGGGCTGAATAAGCGAATTTTCAAATTGGCACTTCCACTGAATGTCACGGCAAAGCCCCCCGTCCCTTATCCCGTCAACAGTGTCGCCGCTTTTTACGGGACATTCATTTGCATAAATGTATGACAGCGTATTGTAGGCGTGATTTACAACGGCATTCTGATCCATGCCGTGAAAATGATACTGTAAGTCGGGCAGGAAAAGCGTGCCCATTCCGAGAGTGTCTACCAGCATATCCTCCGTGCCCTCTATCCTGAAAAAACGCACGTTCACCGCAAAATAAACAAACCTGTCCTCACGGGGTATCTCCTTTCCGAGAAACGCCTCACGGGTGAACATTTTCCCCGAATTTTCAAACATCACCGCCCGACATTCGGGAAACATTTCAAGCAAAGCCTCCGTAAAATCCATAAGCATATCCGCCCTGTCTTTATAGGGAACTCCCGCCCCCATCATATCCGCAGCGACCGCCTGATACCTGCACTTTTCAAATATCTCGTCCTTTTCGGGACAGTCCCACATCTGACTCATTGTAAGAGCGTCCGGCTGCCAGTCGGTGATCTCCGTGCAGCCCATGACCGTCAGCATAGGCGGCACAGCGCCGTCCTTGAACCGGGCTGTGTATTTCTTTGCGGCAAAGCCCGCCGTTGTCTCATTGTATGTAAAAAGCTCATTCTCGCCCATATGCCTGTCCATAACGCTTTTCATGTGCTCCCTGTCGGGCATACCGCATTTTTCCTCAAAAAGCAGATGAATTATAAATATCCCGCCCGTCTGCTGCTTGTCGGAAAGGTCCTGCTTCAGTATTTCCCTGCCCTTAAATAAATTTTTGAAAATACCCATTTATATTTCTCCTTTTACGGTTTAATACGCCGAAATGAAATTGTGCATATACCTTTAACATTCGGAGGACTTGCCTCAGACCCCGTATTACTACAGTAATTATACCCTTTTTGCCGTAATTTGTCAAGCAGCGGACAGGGGAGAACGCAGAATTTTACAGAAAATTTTTGTGAAAAGTGACAAGAGAATTTCCGAAAAATCCTGCGGTTAATGTTTATGTCTACAAAAATTTTCTCAAATGAAAAAAAATGTATAAAATCATTGACAAATGGAAATTAATAGTGTAAAATTATTAAAGTGCGTGTTGGGTTTGGGGTAACTGTATGTTATCGCAGATCCGCACAGCATATGAAAATCTATGAAAGGAGATGTATTGATGCCTACTTTTAATCAGCTTGTACGCAAGGGAAGAGACGTTATCGAAAAGAAATCCACAGCCCCCGCTCTTCAGAAGGGTTATAACTCCAAGAAGAAAACGTCTATAGACCTTTCCTCCCCCCAGAAGAGAGGCGTTTGCACCGCTGTAAGAACGGCTACTCCCAAGAAGCCCAACTCCGCTATGAGAAAAATTGCCAGAGTTAAGCTTACCAACGGTCACGAAGTAACAGCGTACATTCCCGGTATCGGTCACAATCTGCAGGAGCACTCGGTTGTTCTCATCAGAGGCGGAAGAGTTAAGGATCTGCCCGGTGTCCGTTACCACATTATCAGAGGAACTCTCGACGCACAGGGCGTTGCCAAGAGAAATCAGGCCCGCTCCAAGTACGGCGCAAAGAGACCCAAGGCAGGAAAGTAATCTGCCGCAGCATTTTCGTAAACTCATATGACCACACAAGTTTTGTTTTGTGGAGATTCATTTTTATATATAGGGAAACACCGGCAAATCCGCTTTTGCTTTTTAAAGCTTAAAGCGGCTGTATACGGCGGCATTTTCCACGCCTGCGGCGGAGAAAATGTCTTTGCACGGGAAATCCCATGGATGAAACCTCTGCATTGGACGACGTGAATGTGGAGTAGCGAGTACCGATGATATCATTACTATGAAGGAGGGAAGTATTGTGCCAAGAAGAGGTAATATAGCAAAGAGAGAGGTTCTCTGTGACCCTGTGTACAATTCCGAAATAGTTACCCGTCTTATCAACAACATCATGCTCGACGGCAAGAAGGGCGTTGCCCAGAAGATCGTTTACGGAGCTTTTGAGATAGTTGCGGAAAAGACAGGCAAGGACGCACTTGAGGCGTTCAACGAGGCTCTTGAAAACATTATGCCCCAGCTGGAGGTAAAGGCTCGCCGTGTGGGCGGCGCTACCTATCAGGTTCCCATGGAGGTAAGAGCCGAGAGAAAGCAGACTCTGGGTCTGAGATGGCTCACCACTTATTCCAGAGCAAGAAACGAGCGCACCATGAAGGAAAGACTCGCAGCCGAGATCATGGACGCCATGAACGGCACGGGCGGCGCTTGCAAGAAGCGTGAGGATACCCACAAGATGGCAGAGGCAAACAAGGCTTTTGCTCACTACAGATGGTGATAAACCCAATTGAGTTAACGGAGGAAATGATATGCCAAGAGATTGTTCGCTTGAGAAAACAAGAAATATTGGTATCATGGCTCACATTGACGCAGGTAAAACCACCACCACAGAGCGAATCCTTTTCTATACGGGCGTAAACCACAAAATGGGTGAAACTCACGACGGTGCGTCTACAATGGACTGGATGGTTCAGGAAGCGGAGAGAGGTATCACTATCACCTCTGCTGCCACCACTGCTCATTGGGGAGACCATAGAATCAATATTATCGACACCCCCGGCCACGTTGACTTTACGGTAGAGGTCGAGCGTTCTTTGAGAGTGCTTGACGGCTCTGTAACAGTGTTCTGCGCAAAGGGCGGCGTTGAGCCTCAGTCTGAGACCGTCTGGCGTCAGGCTGACAAATACAAGGTTCCCAGAATGGCTTATGTAAATAAGATGGACATTATGGGCGCTGACTTTTTCCGTGTTGTGGAGATGATGCATGAGCGCTTGAAGTGCAACGCTGTGCCTGTTCAGCTCCCCATAGGTGCGGAGGAAGATTTCAAGGGGATCGTTGACCTTGTTGAAATGAAAGCCGAGGTTTATTATGACGACCTGGGCAAGGACATGAGAGACGAGCCTATCCCCGAGGATCTCGTAGATCTGGCAAAAGAATACCATGAGAAGCTCGTTGAGGCGGCTGCCGAAATGGACGATGAGATCATGGAAAAATATCTGGAGGGCGAGGAGCCCACGGCTCAGGAGATCAAGAGGTGCATCCGCAAGGGCTGCATTGAAAACAAGATCGTTCCTGTGACCTGCGGCACTTCCTACAGAAACAAGGGCGTTCAGAAGCTTCTTGACGCTGTTGTGGACTATATGCCCTCACCCCTCGACATTCCCGCTATCAAGGGCATAAACCCCGAAACGGGCGAGGAAACCGAAAGACCCGCTTCCGACTCCGAGCCTTTTGCGGCTCTGGCGTTCAAGATCGCTACAGACCCCTTTGTGGGCAAGCTGTGCTATTTCAGAGTTTATTCCGGTACTGTTGACGCAGGCGCTACCGTGCTTAACGCAACAAAGGACAACTCCGAGAGAATGGGTCGTATCCTGCAGATGCACTCCAACCACAGAAAGGATATCGACACGGTTTATTCGGGCGATATCGCTGCCTGTGTTGGTCTTAAGAATACCACTACGGGTGATACCCTGTGCGATTCCAAGCACCCTGTAATACTCGAATCCATGGAATTCCCCGAGCCTGTTATCCAGCTGGCTATCGAGCCTAAGACAAAGGCAGGCCAGGAGAAGATGGGCATAGGTCTTTCCAAGCTTGCTGAGGAGGACCCCACCTTCAGAACATGGACAGACGAGGAAACAGGACAGACCATTATCGCCGGCATGGGCGAGCTTCATCTGGACATTATCGTGGACAGACTGCTGCGTGAGTTCAAGGTGGAGGCAAACGTGGGCGCACCCCAGGTTGCTTATAAGGAAACCGTTAAGAAGCTTGCGGACGTTGACCACAAGTACGCTCGTCAGTCGGGCGGTAAGGGTCAGTACGGCCATGTTAAGATCAAGCTTGAGCCCAACGAATCCGGTAAGGGTTACGAGTTTATCAACTCGGTAGTCGGCGGCGCTATTCCCAAGGAGTATATCCCCGCTGTAGACAAGGGTATCCAGGGAGCTATGAAAGCAGGCGTTCTGGCAGGCTATCAGGTTGTCGACGTAAAGGTAACTCTTTACGACGGTTCTTACCACGAGGTCGACTCTTCGGAAATGGCGTTCTCCATTGCAGGTTCAATGGCGTTCAAGGAGGCTATGAAGAAGGCTGATCCTTGTATCTTAGAGCCTATAATGAAGGTTTCCGTATTTGTTCCGGAGGACTTTATGGGCACCGTTATCGGCGACCTTAACTCCAGAAGAGGACAGATACTCGGACAGGAAGTAAACAACGGTACCGCACAGGTAGACGCTCTTGTTCCCCTTTCCGAGATGTTCGGCTACTCCAACGACCTGCGTTCCAAGACACAGGGCCGAGGCAACTATACAATGGAGCCCGACAGCTATACCGAGGTTCCCCGCAGCGTTGCGGAGAAGATCATGTCTGCAAGAAACAAGGGGCAGAACTAAGCTGTTTCCGGTTTCGGTATTTGTGAAGCGTGCTTAAAACAGCGGTTTTGCAGCCGAAAATAAAAAAATTTAAAAATTTACAAAAAATACTTGCAATTTTACCGTGATTATGGTAAAATGTAACTATGTACAAATTTCGTAACTATAAAGGAGGAAAATTCCAATGGCAAAGGCTAAATTTGAAAGAACCAAACCCCATGTAAACATTGGTACTATCGGTCACGTTGACCACGGCAAGACTACTCTTACCGCCGCTATAACCAAGTACCTTTCCCTGAAGGGTCAGGCACAGTTCGAGGACTATGCTAACATCGACAAGGCTCCCGAGGAGAGAGAAAGAGGTATCACTATCAACACAGCTCACGTTGAGTATGAGACCGATACCCGTCACTATGCTCACGTTGACTGCCCGGGCCACGCCGACTATGTAAAGAACATGATTACAGGTGCAGCTCAGATGGACGGCGCTATCCTGGTAGTTGCTTCCACAGACGGCCCTATGGCTCAGACCAAGGAGCACCTTCTGCTTGCCCGTCAGGTTGGCGTGCCTTACATCGTTGTTTTCATGAACAAGGCTGACCAGGTTGACGATCCCGAGATGCTCGAGCTCGTTGAGATGGATATCCGTGAGACCCTCGACAAGTATGAGTTCCCCGGCGATGATACTCCTATCATCATCGGCTCTGCTTACAAGGCTCTTTCTTCCGATTCCAAGGATCCCGCTGCTCCCGAGTATGAGTGCATTCAGAAGCTCATGGACGCTGTTGACTCCTATATCCCCACTCCCGAGAGAAAGGCAGACCTGCCCTTCCTTATGCCTGTTGAGGACGTATTCACCATCACAGGCCGTGGTACTGTTGCTACAGGCAGAGTTGAGAGAGGTCAGCTGAAGCTTTCCGATGAAGTTGAGATCATCGGTCTCACCGAGGAGAGAGCAAAGACCGTTGTTACCGGTATCGAGATGTTCAGAAAGCTCCTTGACTACGCTGAGGCAGGCGACAACATCGGCGCACTGCTCCGTGGCGTTCAGAGATCCGACATCGAAAGAGGCCAGGTTCTTTGCAAGCCCGGTTCTATCAACCCCCACACCAAGTTCTCCGGTCAGGTTTACGTTCTGAAGAAGGAAGAGGGCGGCCGTCATACTCCTTTCTTCAACAACTACAGACCTCAGTTCTATTTCAGAACCACCGACGTTACAGGTGTTATCGAGCTTCCTGCCGATAAGGAGATGTGCATGCCCGGCGATAACGTTGAGATCTCTGTAGAGCTCATCACTCCTATCGCTATCGAGGAAGGTCTCCGTTTCGCTATCCGTGAGGGCGGACGTACCGTAGGTTCGGGCGTTGTTACCAAGATCAACGGCTAAAGAGTTGCCTGAAGCTTTCCCGTTTTATACCCGATTTTCCAGGGTGTAATGGGGAGATATGCAAATAAGATTACGGCGTTTCCCGATTTTGGGGAACGCCGTTTTGTTTGATGTGTTACAGCGGCATATCAAATAATTTCGTGAACAAGCGTTATCTTATTGTCACGGGCATATTTTATAACGGAGCGGTCGCAGGGGGAGGAAATATCTCCGTCAATAAGCACCAGCACGTCGCAAACATCCGCCAAAGCGGTTTCGCATTCCTTAAAGCACCCGTCACGGCGTTCTGCATTAAGTAAAATAAAGCTGTCCGCCCGTTCACGCATATCGAAAAATTCGTTGCGCTCTCTTGGCGGCCAGCCCGCCGTGACCGCTTCATAGGGCGAGTAAATGCGCAGATTTATTCTGAGGTATCCTTTCATTCCGCATATAATTTCCCCCGCCCATAATGGTATCCCCGGGGCTGCGGGAATGCAGAAATTACGGCAGCCCTTAAAATAAAGCAGCTCCGTTATTCTTTGCAGACTTTTTATGTATCTTTCCTTCTCGGAATATTTCTCGAAACCCGTGGAAAGCAGGGAACATATCATTGTATTCATCTTCCTTTTTCGGGGATTTTTTGTGCTCTTGGCGCTTTGGTGCTCTTGGCGCCCCGGCAATCTTAGCAAGCCGCTTCAACAGCATTGACATATCATTGTAGACATTCTTTGGGAAATAACACATATACATAGATGTAACAGACAAAACAACATAAAATATTAGAATAAAATCACCTTAAAATGATATATTATATTAATATATCATTTAATCAGAGGTGGATCTAAAATGGACGAAAAATATGTCAGAGACCGCATAACACAGCTCAGGCTGAAAAAAGGCGTTTCGGAATATCAGATGGGCTTTGACCTGGGGCACAGCAGAGGGTACATATACAATATATCCTCGGGAAAATCCCTGCCGCCCTTTAAGGAATTTTTCGCTTTCTGCGAATATTTCGGGATAACTCCTGCGGATTTTTTTGACGAGGGAAACAGCAACCCCGTTATGATACAGCAGGCGCTGGACGGTATGAAAAAACTAAGCGATGATGACCTTGAGCTTGTGCTGAAATTTATCGAACGGCTCGGCAAATAAGCCTTCGAGAGTTTTCCGAAGCGGCGGTTTTCGGTTTTACGGAGGATGATCTTTTGAAGAAAAGCGGATATGATCCAAAGGCGATAGCCCACATTGAGGCGGACGAACAGGAGAGAAGCCTCAAAGAAAAATTGGAGGAAATTCACGGCAGCCATCCCGAAAGCTGTTACGAAAATGTTCGGGACGGCAGTGCAGACAATTCCGTCAAGTCTGACAATGTCGTCAAGTCTGACAAGGCTGCCAAATCCGCCGAAGGGAAGCCGAAAACACCATCAAATACCGAAAGTCATTTTCCCAAGGGCAGTTACCGTTACGGCGAGGACGGCAGCGTTGTCATATATGACACGGAGGAGATAATCGAAAAGTACGCCGACGTGACCTTAGAGGATATGCCAATGCTTCCCGATAATGTACATATCCCACGACGGCAGCAGCGCACCGTCACCGGGCGCAGGCCTGCCCGCAGACCTGCACCCTATGAGGTAAAGGTGACCCAAAAGAAAGAGGATAAACCCGCCGCCCCGAAAAAGCCTCCCGAGGTCATAGGCAGCGGACCGGAAGGCCACCGCAGCCGTGTGCGGAGCCGTTTTCTGCAAACGGGGCTTAAAGGCTTTTCTCCCCATGAGGTGATGGAGATACTGCTGTTCTATACCGTTCCCCGCCGTGACACCAAGTCTGTAGGGCGTGAGCTTATCGGCAGATTCGGCAGCGTTCACGGAGTGCTTGATGCAGACCGCAGGGAACTTACAAGGATACCCTTTGTTACCGAGCGGACAGTTCGGCTGTTCAGGCTTATACCCGCTGTTGCGGATTATCGTGAGACCCTCGACGTAAAGCGTATCAGACCCTATGAGGATCACAGTCGGGTCATGGGGGAAATTATCCCGAAGCTTCAGAAGAATATTGAGGGCAAACTGCGCATAGCCTGCTTTTCCGCCGATCTGAAGCTTATGTGCATTTCGGATATTCCTTTGTATGAGGACGGTTTTTCCGTTGATACCCTTCGCCTTACCGCAAAGCATATTCTTGACGCCAAATGCTCGGGGGCGGTGCTTGTTCACAGTCACAAGGGAAATGCAGCCCCCACCGAAAACGACATTGATTTTACGGGGAAAATAGGCAGCATTCTGTCCATTATGGGGATAGAGCTTATAGACCACGTTATTTTAGGCGCTCCGAGACCCCATTCCGTAAGGCATAATCTCAACTGGGAGCAGTTGATGAACGGTTAAAAATATGCGGTGAACCGATAAAAAATTCCGGAGGACATGGCAGAGCGCAGCAGCTTTTCCTGCTTCTTGCTGCTATCTTGCCTCTATCCGGTACAGCATACTGGGTCTGCCGCCTGTTTCGTAGTTCATCCGCCCGCTTACAGTGCCCTTTTCCATAAGGTAGTTCATATACCGCCTTATGGTAACCCGTGAAAGGCCTGTTTTATCGGCGATATCTTCTCCCGTCATTTCCGCACCGCCGCAGCTGCGGAGAAAGCCTGTGATAATATCCATAGTCTGCCCCTGAATGCCCTTGGGAAGCTCCTCCTCGGGCGCAGCGGACTGCCCCATTATGGAATCAATATTCTTTTGATCGAGACTGTCCAGATCATGAAAAGCATCCTGCTGCCGCAAAAAGGTTTGCAGAGCACGGTCAAAGCGCTCAGGCTCAAAGGGCTTCACCAGATAATCCACTATCCCGTAGCGCAGCGCCTCTTCGATAGTGGCGGTGTCGTTGGCAGCCGTTACCATTATCACCGACACGGGCAGTTCCTCTTCACGTATTCTTTTGAGCAGCGCAAGCCCGTTCATCCTTGGCATATACATATCCAGAATGCATAAGTGCACAGTATTCGCTTTAAGATACTCCAGCGCCGCCGCTCCGTCCCTGCACACCGCCGCTGTGCGAAAATGGGGACTGCGGCTTACATATTGCTTGTTTATCATAGCGACCATAGGGTCGTCCTCAATTATCAGGACTTCATACATTCGGGTCTCACTCCCTTTCCGTTCGCCTTTCAGAGCCTATTCCTCCGCACTCAGGCAGGGGAATATTTTATATATTAATTATACCACAATGCAACAAAAAAGTCCATTACAAAATAATGAAATTTACGTAAATAATAATATGCCGCCGGTCAATTAACTGCTTATGGAAACCGTAAAGCTTGTTCCCACATCAATTTCCGACTCTATCTCCATACTGCCGCCGTACCGTTTGATAAGACCGCTTACCGCATAAAGCCCCGTGCCACGCCCCTCGCCTTTGGTGGAAAATCCGTTTTCAAGTATCTTTTCACGGTTTTCCTCTGGTATGCCGCCTCCCGTGTCGTCCACGTTTATTACCAATGCGCCGGGCTTAGTGAATATGCCCACCGTCAGCTCCTTGGGGGGCTGTTCTTTTTCATTCATAGCGTCCATTGCGTTGTCCAGCAGATTGCCGATAATAGTCACCAGATCTCCCGAGGAAACGGAAATATCGCTGCGCAGAAGCCTGCTGCCCTTTTCCAGGGAAAAATCTATCCCCAGCTCGCCTGCCCGCTGCCGCTTTCCTATAAGCAGGGCGGCAACCGTAGGGTCTTCTATATTTTTTATGATATTCTGCATTACCCGCTGATGTGTGGAGGTGTAACTTCCGATATATTCGATCGCTTCCTTGGTATTGCCCATTTGTATAAGCCCTAAGATAACATGGAGCTTGTTGTTGAAATCGTGATTATTGGCTCTCATGCTGTCCACCATATACCGCACGCCGCTGAGGTCCTCCATAAGCTTTGTAAATTCCGTCCTGTCACGCATAATGCAAAGTCCTCCTGCGATCCTGCCCTGTTCCATTACAGGGATAAGGTCGGCAATGATATCAAGGCTGTTTTCCGTTTGCAGGGCTGCGCCGAATACCTTTTCCCCTTTTTTTAGTGTTTCCTCCGTCATAAGCCCACCGCATATATCGGAAACACGCTGTCCTTGCTGGTCCGAAGGATCAGAGCCGCTTTTTATGCAGAGCATTTTCTGTGCGGCGCCGTTGAGGTAAATAACATTTTCCTCTCTGTCAAAGGCAAGAATGCCCTCCTCCAGTGATTCCAGGATATTGTCCCGCAGACTGAACATGGCGCTGAAGGTATCGGGTTCATAGCCTAAAAGCAGCTTTTTTATCCTGTCCGACAAATGCTGTGACAATATCCCCGCAAGCACCAGCACCACCGCCGCAGCGCAGGCATGGACTGCCACTGTGTTTATTATCAGCCTGTTGATGTTCTGCTGAAGCATAACAGCCAGCACAAAGCCAGCCGCCTCGCCGTCCTCGCTGTAGATGATGCAGTAGGCTCGTCTCTGTGCACCCGAGGGTCCTGTGTCTCCCGTGACATAGAATGATTTGCCCCGTTCTTCAAATTCGGGCAGCGTACCGTCGTAAACCGTGCCTATAAGCGCAGCGTTGGTGTGATATTTTCTTATGCCGTCCGCACCCACCACCGAGATAACGTCCACTCCCGACAGGGAGTTTTTAAGAGAATCAAGGTAAGTCTGCATAAGTCCGCCGCTGTCGGGGTCTCCTGCCAGAGCGCTTTTTACCACCTGTGACCCTGCCACTGCCTGAGCCATATTTTCCAGGTTCCTGTCCAGACGTTCTCTTTCCGAGCTTATATTCACTGCCACGCTCACTGCTGCTATAAGCGCAGTCATAAAGGTCACCAGAACTATAAGGGTTTTCATGACCTCTTTTTGTATTTTGCCTATAGGACGGGATCTTGCAGTTTTTGATTTTTCGGGTGATATTTTTCGGGACATAGTTTTTCTCCTTTTTATTAACTCTGACGCTCAAATGCGACACTCAAATGCCGCAGGGCCGGTTTCCCGCTCAAACGCCGTGGGAGTGGCTTTGCTTCCCCTACCACGCCGAGAACAACGGGCAATTGTGACTTGCCTGTTGAATGAAATGTGACTTTGTTTGTGAAATGCTTGAACTTACTGGCGACTGTGAGTTTAGTGCAAGAGGGGAATAGGTGACGACAAGCGTCACCCCCAAAGAGAGGGGAGGGGGGTTCTTGCAAATAGGGGGCGTGGGTCACCCCCCTCCCCTCTCTTTAGGTTTCCCCCTTTGCAAAC
>CAZGAZ010000066.1:0-19012 GCA_964523835.1 uncultured Ruminococcus sp. | reverse complement strand
AGCTGGGAGAGCATCTGCCTTACAAGCAGAGGGTCATAGGTTCGAGCCCTATAGTTCCCACCATAAGAGTTGTGGAGTTGCGGCGTTTTGCAGCTCCACACATATTCGGCTCGGTAGTTCAGTTGGTTAGAACGCCGCCCTGTCACGGCGGAGGTCGTGGGTTCGAGTCCCATTCGAGTCGCCATTTGCCTCTGTAGCTCAGTCGGTAGAGCAGGGGACTGAAAATCCCCGTGTCGATGGTTCGATTCCGTCCGGAGGCACCACCTTTATTGAACAGTTAAGCGGCGTATTTCGGCGCCGCAGTCAAAATGCGGATTTAGCTCATCTGGTAGAGCGCCACCTTGCCAAGGTGGAGGTAGCGAGTTCGAGCCTCGTAATCCGCTCCATGATTCGTCGAGACAATAGTCTCGGCGTTTTTTTTAGATAGTTAGAGGCAAGAGGGCTAGAGGCTAGACCACTCATTTGCTGTGAATCAAAAAAATAATTTGGGAGTTGAAAATTATGCTGGATATCAGGTTTTTAAGGGAAAATCCGGAGGTCGTTAAAGAAAATATCAGGAAAAAATTTCAGGACAGCAAGCTGCCTTTGGTTGACGAGGTAATTGAGCTTGACGCAAAGGCAAGAGCCACTCAGCAGGAGGCAGACAGCCTGCGTGCCGACAGAAACCGCATTTCAAAGCAGATAGGCGCTCTTATGGGGCAGGGCAAAAAGGACGAGGCGGAGGCTGCCAAGGCGCAGGTAACGCAGTTTTCCGAGAGGCTTGCGGCTCTGGAGGCTGACGAGGGCGTGCTTGCGGAAAAGATAAAGCAGATAATGATGACCATTCCCAACATAATTGCGGATGATGTTCCCATAGGGAAAGATGACAGCGAGAATGTGGAGCTGGAGAGATTCGGCGAGCCTGTTGTCCCGGGGTTTGAAGTGCCCTATCACACGGATATTATGGAAAAGCTCCACGGCATTGACCTGGACGCTGCAAGAAAGGTTGCGGGAAACGGCTTTTACTATCTTATGGGGGACATTGCCCGTCTGCACTCGGCAGTCACTTCTTATGCAAGAGATTTTATGATCGACAAGGGCTTTACCTACTGCATTCCCCCGTTTATGATACGTTCGGGGGTCGTTACGGGAGTTATGAGCTTTGCGGAAATGGACGCTATGATGTACAAGATAGAGGGTGAGGACCTTTATCTTATCGGCACGAGCGAGCACTCCATGATAGGAAAGTACATTGACACGATAACTCCCGAGGAAACTCTTCCCCACACTCTTACCAGTTATTCTCCCTGTTTCCGCAAGGAAAAGGGTGCGCACGGTCTGGAGGAAAGGGGCGTTTACCGCATTCATCAGTTTGAAAAGCAGGAAATGATCGTTATATCGAAGCCCGAGGACAGCATGGAATGGTTCCATAAAATGTGGAGATATACGGTTGACCTTTTCCGTTCTATGGACGTTCCCGTGCGGACTATCGAGTGCTGCTCGGGCGACCTTGCGGACCTTAAGGTAAAATCCTATGACGTTGAGGCGTGGAGCCCCCGTCAGAAGAAATATTTTGAAGTGGGCAGCTGCTCCAATTTAGGCGACGCTCAGGCAAGGCGGCTTGGCATACGTGTCAAAGGTGCAGACGGAAAAAAATATCTTGCCCACACCCTTAACAATACCGTTGCCGCTCCCCCGAGAATGCTCATTGCCCTTTTGGAGAATAACCTTAATGAGGACGGCAGCATTCGCATTCCCGAGTCTTTGAGGCCTTATATGGGCGGTACATCGGCAATTGAGGTAAAATAAATCAACAGGAGGATTTTTATGGATATCAAGGCAAAAATTGAGGAAATTGTAAATAAGGTAAAGAATGACAAGAATTTTGCGGCGGAGTTTTCGGCAGACCCCGTAAAGGCTGCCCAAAAAGTTCTGGGAGTTGACCTGCCCGATGATCAGATAAGGGGGCTCATTGACGGCGTTAAGGCTAAGATAAAGGCGGAGGACGTTATGGGCAAGGTCGGCGGACTTTTCGGCAAGCTTGGAAAGTAAAGTTTCTGCGGATATTTTGAGGGACGAAAAGCCGTCCCTTTTTTATTTGACCGCTGTCATTACTGCCCTTGAAAAGGAAAATGTCTCATTTAATATAATGGCTGCCGGGATAAAGCACCGGCAATTTCGCCAACTTATATTGAATTTGATGGATGCTCATGATAATATGTCAAATCAGCAAATCGGCATTTGATGGAGGAAATGCTTATGAACATTTTGGAAAATGTACTGGAAAACCTTGCGAAGCAAAGTCAGAACATTTTAGGAGATAATTTGGTGGGAATATATCTTCACGGCTCTGCCGTAATGGGATGCTTTAATGAAAAAAAGAGTGATATTGATTTATTGATTGTAGTAGATACGGCTCTTTCTAATGAAATAAAACGCCGGTACATGGATATGGTCGTGGAATTAAATACATACGCACCGAAAAAAGGGATTGAATTAAGCATTGTCAGGGAAAATGTATGCAAACCTTTTGTTTATCCTACACCGTTTGAACTTCATTTTTCTATTATGCACTTACAATGGTATAAAGCAAATCCATCAGATTATATTGATAAGATGAATGGAACCGATAAAGATTTGGCAGCGCACTTTACTATTATTTATCACAGGGGAAAACGTCTTTATGGAAAGGAAATTAAAGATGTTTTTGAGGAGGTCAGCAGGGAATTTTATTTTGACAGTATATGGTATGATATTGAGAATGCTGAAGAAGAAATCATGGCAAATCCCACTTATATCATTTTAAATCTGTGCAGGGTATTGGCATATAAGAAAGACGGACTTATTTTGTCAAAGCAGGAAGGGGGAAACTGGGGCATAGATAATGTTCCTAAGAAATATCATTGTTTGATTTTACATGCGTTGGATGAATATTTATCAGACAGATCAATGGAGTGGGACGAGAATTGTGCCCGTGATTATGTGGCATATATGATAGAACAGATAAAGAATCAGACAACTTCCAATTTATAGGGCCGCTATCTGTTATGGATAGTGGCCCGTTCCGGCATTTTGACGAAAAATTTGGAAAGCGGAGCATCAACAACCTTAATCTGAAAAGGGAGAGGAAACGCCCCTTGACAATTCCTTCCTCTTGTGATATAATAAAAATATATATTGACTGTATGCTATAAGCCCGCACGGCCGGGCTTGTTTGAAAGGAAGTATTTTTTATGTCCAGAGTTTATAATTTTTCCGCAGGTCCTGCCATGCTGCCCGAAAAGGTGCTTAGTACCGCAGCAGCCGAAATGCTCGATTACAAGGGCACGGGGCAGTCGGTTATGGAAATGTCCCACCGCTCAAAGGAGTATCAGGCGATAATTGACGAAACAGAGGCGCTTTTAAGAGAGGTTATGTCTGTTCCCGATAATTACAAGGTGCTGTTTTTGCAGGGGGGCGCTTCCTCTCAGTTCGCTATGATACCCCTGAACCTTATGAACGGCTCGGGCAAGGCGGATTTCGTTATCACAGGTCAGTGGGCAAACAAGGCGTATCAGGAGGCGGCAAGATACGGCGACGCAAAGGCGGTTGCTTCCTCAAAGGATAAGACCTTTTCCTATATCCCCGAGATCGACCCCAATGAATGCCGCAGCGATGCGGATTATTTCCACATCTGCCTTAACAATACCATTTACGGCACAAAGTGGGCTGAGCTTCCCGAGGTGAATGTGCCTCTGGTGGCGGATATGTCCTCCTGCATTCTTTCGGAGCCTGTGGACGTGTCAAAGTTTGCTCTTATTTATGCGGGCGCTCAGAAGAATATGGGTCCTGCGGGGCTTACGGTTGTTATTGTCCATGAGGATATGATCGGCAAGGCAAGAGAGTCCACTCCCACAATGTTCAATTATCAGATACATGCGGACAACGGCTCAATGTACAACACTCCCCCAACCTATTCCATTTATATCCTGAAGCTGGTTCTTGAATGGGTCAAGGAAATGGGCGGGCTTACCGCTATGAAAGCTCTCAACGAGAAGAAAGCGGCTGTAATTTACGATTTCCTGGATTCCTCCAAGCTGTTCAAGGCGACCGTACAGGGCAAGGACCGCTCCCTTATGAATATTCCCTTTGTTACGGGCAATGACGAGCTGGACGCTAAGTTTGTAAGCGAAGCAAAGGCTGCGGGATTTATCAATCTTAAAGGCCACAGAAGCGTTGGCGGCATGAGGGCTTCCGTTTACAATGCTATGCCTTTGGAGGGCTGCGAAAAGCTTGTGGAATTTATGAAGAAATTCGAGGAAAATAACGGCTGATAAATTTTCGGGAGGTTTTCCATGGACGAAAGATTTGTAAGGAAATACAAGCAAGGCGTTGTCTCTATTATAGAAATATGGGTCGACAGGGAAACAGGCGTGAATTATCTTTTCCGTGAGGACGGCTATTCGGGCGGCATGACGGTGTTGGTGGACGCTGACGGAAAGCCTGTTGTCGACAGGAACAGACCCGACGAAAAGGGCTTTACGGGTTAAGGCGGCGTGTGGGGGGGATAATCCCAAAACCGTAAAAGTTCATTGATAAAATAATTAAAAAGCAGATGTTCATTCTGCTTTCCGGTAAGGAGTTTATTAAAATGGTTGAAATACTCACACTTAATAAAATAGCCGCCTGCGGTACGGATAAGTTCGACAAGGGCAGCTACAATGTTTCGGATAATGCGGCAAACCCCGCCGGCATAATGGTGCGTTCGGCGGCTATGCATGATATGACGTTCGGCAGCGGCCTGCTGGCTATTGCCCGTGCGGGAGCGGGAGTGAACAACATTCCCGTGGAGCGCTGCGCAGGAGAGGGCATTGTGGTGTTCAACACACCCGGCGCCAATGCAAACGCCGTTAAGGAGCTGGTTATTGCTGCTCTGCTGATGAGCTCGAGAAAGCTTACAGAGGGCGTTAAATGGGCGGAGTCCCTTAAAGGCAACGGGGACGAGGTCGTAAAAATGGTGGAAAAAGGCAAATCCGCCTTTGCGGGCCCCGAAATTTACGGAAAAACTCTGGGCATTATCGGCATGGGCGCTATCGGCGCACTGGCGGGAAATGCGGCTATGAGCCTTGGTATGAAGGTTATCGGCTATGACCCTTATCTTTCGGTAAAGGCTGCGCTTTCCATGAACCCGGGGATAAAGATGACAAACGATATTTCCGAGCTTTATGCAAATTCCGACTATGTTACCATTCACACCCCCTACACCCCCGAAACAAAGGGCACTATCAATGAGAACACCATTGCGCAGATGAAGGACGGCGTTCGCATACTGAACCTTGCAAGAGGGGAGCTGGTGGACACGGCGGCTATCAAGGCGGCGCTTGCAAGCGGCAAGGTTGCGGCATATGTGGTGGACTTCCCCACAGAGGAAATGCTGGGGACGCCGGGCGTTACCTGTCTGCCTCATCTGGGTGCGTCCACTCCCGAGGCGGAGGACAACTGTGCTGTTATGGCGGCGGAAGAGCTGATAGAATATCTTGAAAGGGGAAATATCAGAAATTCCGTAAACTTCCCCAATGCAGAGCTTAATGCGGCAGGTACGAAGATAGTTGTGCTTCACAAGAACGTGCCTGCGGTCATTTCCGAGATAACAAGCATTCTGGGAGCGGCAGGGATAAATATTTCCAATATGATAAGCCCCTCCAAGGGCAATTTCGCCTGCACGCTTATTGACGCAGAGGGGGATATTACCGAGGATATCAAGGAGAAGCTTTCCGCACCCGAGAATGTGGTGAAGGTAAGAGTTATAAAGTAACCGAGCGACAGCAGGATAACAGGGTATGAGGCGCCGGGGGAAAGCAGTCGCATTGGCAATTTGCAATTTCCTGCTTCCTGCCTCTTGCTTCCTGCTTCTGAAAGGAGAGTTGTTTTATGAACGATAACATTTATTTTGACCCGAACGACGTGAGCCGCAACAAGGCTCTGGTTATAATTTCACTTATTTTCGGCATACTGTTTTTCCTGCCTCTGGTGGCGTGCCCCGATTCACGGTACGGCAGATTTTTCGCCAATCAGGGTCTGCTGATGTTCCTTTTGTCGGCGATTGCCGGAGCTGTAAGCGTTATCCCCCTTATAGGCTGGATAGTTGGCGGACTTATCGGAATACTGGGCTTTATCGGCTGGATAATCGTTATTATCGGCGCTGCACAGGGCACTGCGGCAAGAGTGCCTATTGTGGGGTATATTGAGATCATTAAGTGATCGGCGGACTTGCCCGGGGCGGCAGTTGACGGTGCAAAGTCATATACTCTGTATCTTCCGAATAGAGTATTAAAAGCTTTGCGCCTCGGGTAAACCGAAAAACATGAATCCGGATCAACAAAAAATGCGGCTATTGCATGGAATGAATATGCAATAGCCGCATTTCAGCATATAGCCAATTATTTGATGATTTAGGTATCGGCAGTATTGTGACGTTAAAGTGTGAATTTCCTATAAAAGGTTCGTTTGATAATTTTTTTACATACAAAAGTTACCGTGCCACCGAATATATATCGCCTTTTTTAACATAGCGAGCTGAGTCGGTGACAGGCTGAGACAGGAAAAAATCCTGCCTTTTTTTCGGAAAATCACTTTGTTTTATAATATTTATTAAGAACGGCAAGATAACCTCTCCTGTCATATCTTGAATATTTCACCAAAAGCAGATAAATATATAAAAATGCGCTGTTATGATACCTTGGAAAAAGATATTTATATCTGTAAACCGCTTCATAAAAATCTTCGGGAAAGCCGTATCTGTCAAGAATCTCCTTGAACTTTGCTTCGCTTGTGCGGCCTTTCCTGAAAAAAATGTTTGCCGAAACAGCGTCCTCGGAAAGTACGCCGTTTTCAATAAGATAAATTATAAAATCCTCCCGCTCAATAAAGGGATATTTTTTGAAAAGCTCATCGGAAAAGAATTTTTCTATTTCTTCTCCCGAGTTGTTCTTATAATTTATTTCATCGACAGTGCTGTGGCAGGCGGATAATATGCGGCTTATCTCTCCCTTTGATGACGGCTTCAGCCTTTGCACAGCTTCTTGTTCTCCAAAGGCAGCCCCCAGGGAAAGCAGCCCCTTATAGCCTATTTCGGCAAATTCTTTCAAGGGAATGTCCGCCGCAAATATCCCTGTGCGATTCTGGCATTCAAATAAAACATCCAGAAGAGGATTGGGGGTTACAGAAAAATAAAAAAAGTCGTTACTATATATATAAGTCCCATCAAGGCATTCCTCGCCGTCTTCCAGCCAGCATATCTCCTCTTCGATATCCTTCCTTTCCACATTTTCGGGAAGAACTGTAAGACCGCCGAACGTCAAGTAAATATCAGGACTTCCGTCGCTTTTTTTCATTTTTATGCCATAAGGATATACCCTGTCTGCACCAAAAATATCCTCGACTGCTTTTTTAGCGAATGGCAGAAGCGCAGAAGCGGACCGTATTGTCAAATTTTGAACTTTTTTTGATCTTTTCTCTCCCCACACGCATTCAAAGGGTATGCCGATACCCATTGAATCGAATCCGTTCCCGCAGGAACAGCTTTTTTCGGGCAGGTCAAAGCCCGATATCCCGTAATTGCCGCTGCATTCCCAATTGCCGCAGACGGGACAGTAATAATGGGCGGGCAGCGGGTTTATTCCCATAAATCCAAGCAGATACGCCAGAAATGTGCCGTTGCTTGTTATTATCGGTGCGGGCATTCGTGCGGCGCTTTCGCATATCCTGCGGTACACCTCAAAACGCAGGGCTGTTTCGGAATTTTGCATTGCTTCAAATTCACATTCAAATCTTTCCCGTGCAAAATCGGGAATGCCTGCGGGATAAATTTCCGCAAGCCGTTCCTTGCAGCGTTTGTTAATGTTTTCTTCGGCCTGTTGTTTTGTAAGCATAGAAATACCTCCGTAAAATTTTTTTGCACGGATTTACCCGTGTAATCTTATAATACTCTATTCCCGTTTCCGACTATAGCACATCCTCTGAATTTATTATAGCACAACTGATGTGCTAAAGATAGCACATCAATCTGTTGACAACCAGAACTCCTGTTGCTATAATATAAACAGACCCTGATTAAACGGAGGTATAAAAATGCTCAGTCAAAAAGCTTCAATATTATGCCTGTGGGATATTTTAAAGCGGTTTTCCGACGAGGATCACCCTATATCCACTGAAAAAATAATAGAAAAAATGAAAATGATCTATGATTTAGATATGGAACGGCGGGCGGTCTACAGAAACATTTCGGTTCTTAACGAAATGGGTATCGAGATCGGGAAATATTCTGATAACCGAGGGGGCTACTGCCTTCTGGAACATGATTTTGAGCTTTCGGAGATCAGGCTGCTTTGCGACGCTGTTGCCTCATCCCGTTTTATTCCCGAATCCGAAAGCAAAAAGCTGATAAAAAAGCTGCTAAGGACTCAAAGCATTTTCCGTGCAGGCGCATTAAAGGGCACGATTTATATAAAACCCCGGCAGCGGGCGCAAAATATGAAAATATTTTATAATATAGATATGCTGAATATTGCCATAACAGGCTGCTGCTGTGCCCGGGGGGAGATACTCAAATATACTTCCGACAAAACACTTGAGCCTGTGGGGACAGTGGTTTTCAGCCCCTATTATACGGTGTGGGCGGATGATAATTATTATGTCATCTGCCGCAGCGAGGACACGGGCGAGATGTGCCATTACCGCTTGGACAGGCTCCGCAATATAACCGTTCTCGAGCAAGAGGCGACCCCTGCGGATTATGGATTCTCCCCTGCCGAGTACACCCATAAGATGATCTATCTTGAAGGCGAAAGGGAAAAGCTGCACAGCATAACATGCCCTGCCTGCAAGCTTGATGAACTGATAGAATATTTTGGCAGCGATATTTCCATTAAGGCAGATACGGACGACACGTTTACAGCTTTTTGTAAAACAACCGAAAAAAAGGTAAAAATATGGAACTGCTTATATGCTGACCAATAATGAATAGATATACTGCGTTCATGTGCTTGTTGGTGAAAACAAACAAAATTGTACAATTAATTTTATAACATCTCACAAATTTTAAAAATAATGAAAAATTTTACCTTTGTGAATTGTGTATAATACAGCAGGACAAAAACCGGTGTATCAAAAAAACAGAAAGGAAAGGTAAATTATTATGAAAAAGTTTTACGGTATGAAGAGAGTGGCTGCATTGTGCGCAGCGGTAATGGCAATGTCGGCAGTGCAGACATTAGCGCCTGCGGCAATGGCTGCGGAGGAATTGCAGGGCAGCCTGCCCGAGGGACTGTCGGGCAGCGAAAGCGTTTATTCCCTTACCGCAGAGACCGCCGAACAGGGGGTATTTTTGAAGTGGGAGGCTGTAGAGGACGCTGTTGACTATGTTATCTACAGGGCGAGGTGCGACGAGAACGGGGTTGCTGTCGGCAAATTTGAAAAAATAGCCGTAACAAGAAGCACCACGTACACCGACCGCACCGCACGGGGCGACAAGGACAAGTTATATGTTTACAGGATATGCCCCAGATTCAAGGAAAGCGGCGCACCCGTACAGGGGGAATATTCCGAGGAAGTTTACGCTTATGCGGGGATAGTTTTCCGTGTACCCGGAGAAGATGATGCTGTTGCGCCGGGAGAGGCAGCAGCGGACGAGGATGATGTGGTCGTTTACGAACCTGTGGGCGAAGGCGCAGAGGGTGAAGGTGATGAGATCATAGGTGAGACAGAGGACTATGACTATGATGAGGAAATAGGATATGATGATGACTCCGATTATAGCTACAGCGAAATAACCGCAGGCACTCTTACCGCAGGGGAATGGAATGACAATAAGCATTTCGGCGAATACCTGAAGCTTATGTCCACGGACAAATGGCAGAAGGAGCACAGCGTATTCAAAGTAAGATCATCCCGCAGGCATACGGTGGTAGTTACCGACAGCAAGGGCGAATATGTGGAAAACGCCCTTGTTACCATGAAAAGCGGCGGGCGCATTCTGGGACAGGCAAGGACGAACAACAAAGGCGTTGCCTATATTTTCTACAACATAAACGGCAGGAGGGAAACGCCGTCCGTATTGGAGATCTCCGCAGGCAGCGAGCGGAGGCGGTTCAGAATATCTCAGGAGGATATCTGCCTTAAATTTAATGTGAGCCTGAAGGGCGAGTACAAAGCCCCCGAAAAAGCTCTCGACCTTATGTTTATGATAGACACAACGGGTTCAATGGGTGATGAACTGGAATATTTGCAGGCGGAATTTCTGGATGTTATAAAGCGTGTGGACAGCGACAACCCCGGGCTTGACAAGCAGGTGAGCATGAATTTCTACCGTGACGAGGGGGACGAATACATTGTAAGACCCTTTGCCTTTACAAGCGATATGCAAAAGGCCTCCGAGCAGCTTTCCGCCCAGGAAGCATACGGCGGCGGAAATTATCCCGAGGCTGTGGACATTGCCCTTGAAAATGCAATAAACGGGCACAAATGGCGTGAGGACAGCACAAAGATAATGTTCATGGTTCTTGACGCTCCCGCCCATTCCTCCGATGAGATAACCCGCAGCCTTGTAAGCTCCGCCAAAGCCGCTTCGGCAAAGGGCATAAGGATAATCCCCATAGTTTCCAGCGGAGCGGAATTCGACGTGGAATATTTAATGCGGACTATGGCAGTAATCAGCGGCGGCACCTATGTTTTCCTTACCGATGACAGCGGCGTGGGATATTCCCACCTTGCTCCCACTGTTTCCGAAGAGCCCGATGGCGAAAAGCTCAACGAGCTTATGATAAGACTTATTGACGGATATCTCGAATAACTGTGGCGTAAAACGGCACAAAATATCGGCAGACAATGTGCAATAAATTGCATACACATTGTCTGCCGATATATATTTATTCAACAATAAGAGAAAACACTGATTTTAAATAGATGTAGCCTTTTTTATTTGCTCATCACTCAGTCCCATTTCACGAAGCTTGTCGGCAACACTTTTTAATGTGCTGGACTTGCCTTCTTCCATGCCCTCGGAAAAGGTTTTCCTTCGTTCGGATATATCGTACTGCTTTCTCAAATATTCCTCATCAAAAAGTTCACTCATCATAGTAGCAGCCTCCTTTTCGTGATTTTTTAAATACGGTACAAGATAACCCTTTTCACTGCAAATACGCAGAGTTTCTTTTATACATTCAAGTTTATTGTCGTATATTTTGCGCTGTTCGTCAAAGGTCCTGCAAAATCCGATGTACTGTCCCGAAATTGTGCTTGCGCTCTCTCTGCTGAGAATTTTCACTTGTATGTCGATGGGCGAATCGCCTCCGAAGAAATCTTCGGCAAAGGATATTTTTTCGGGTACAGCATTCTTACCGCTGTAAATTACGTATAATTCGGGCTTTGGCAAGTTCACCCTTGCCGTGCTGTGTTCGCTCTGCTCCGAATCCTTAAGATACCGCCTGTAGGTTTCGGACAAGTAAAACATCATCCTTAATGCAATATTGGGATTCCAAACGCTTTGAGCCTCCACAAGCATTACAAATTTGTCCTTGACAAAAAATCCCAAGTCGTTATATAAGGTGTTCACAAGCACGGATTTTATTGTCTGGATATTAATATCTTCAACAGTCGCCTCTGTGTCCTCGGGGTGGAGCTCCCTGTACAGTTCAAAAACATAATTCACATCGCTGAAAATGTCAACAAATACACTGTCCTTTGAACGGCGTTTTACGGTCTCGGTATTCACATTATCATCTCCGATATTATTATATCATAAAATGCCTGTAAAAGTCAAGCGATACGAATAAATATTTCATACAGCAGCTGTTTATCTCCCAAAAAAGCGCTATGCCGAAAACCCCTTGATACAGAAGTTTTCGGCATAGCTCACACAGCGCAGCAAACTGTTCCCGATTTTTTTATTCAACCATAAGAGTGAACACCTTGCCGCATTTAACGGTAAAAACAGCATTGCCGTTTTCGTCCAGCACAGCCTCGTCAACCTTGACCTTTGTTGACTTCCTGCCATTGTAAAGGGTAACGGACTTTCCTGCATAAAGGGAGCCGAGTTTAACGGTAATGTCGCCCTCTCTTGCCCTCATGCCGCCACGGACGGAGCTTACTTTTATGGGGTTCATATCCTTGTCATAGGAATAGATGTAGGAATTTGCATAGCCCGTGGATATTGCCGCAAGATAGCTGCCGACATTTACCGTAACATTTCCCGCAGGCATTATGAAAGTGCCTGTGCCCTCGTCTATCCTTGCAATTATATTCCCGTCCCAAATTATATCCGTCTCATATCCCACGGGAACATATACTGTCATAACAGCTCCCGGCGTCCTCGCCCCCGTGACGGTAACGCCGCTGCCTATATAGCCGCCCGAAAAGCTTATTCCGTAAACGGCGGGCGCAGGTGTGTCCGGGGTGTCGGGTGTTGTCGGATTCTCGGGTGTTGTAGGGTTTTCGGGTTCTGTCGGGTTCTCCGGTGTTGTCGGATTTGCGGGTTCTGTCGGATTTTCGGGTGTTGTCGGATTTTCGGGTTCTGTCGGGTTCTCCAGTGTTGTGGGGTTTTCGGGTTCTGTGGGATTTTCGGGTGTTGTCGGATTTTCAGCCGCACCGCATTCCGTGCATTTGCCGTCTATGTAATTGTGGGGTTTCTTTGAACCTGTATCTGTCACTGTGTCGGTTTCCGTGCAGTTATCGCATTTTGCTGTTTTTGTGCCGTCAACCGTACAGGTTGCGTTATTGTCGGAAATGTACTTTGTAAAGCTGTGACCTTTTGCCGAATCCGTATCTGTCACCGTGTCGGTTTCCGTGCAGTTATCGCACTTTGCCGTTTTTGTGCCGTCCTTTGTACAAGTGGCGTTGTTGTCGGAAACGTAATTTGTAAAGATGTGTTCCCCTAATTCGCCGTACTCCGTTCCGCACAATTCGCATTCGGCTTTTTGGGTACAGGTTGCCTCGCCGCCTCTGTGGTCGTGGGGAATGGTTTTAAGCTGATTTTTAACCTCCTCGGTAACTTCGGGAGTTTTACCGTTTATTTTTTCGGGTATAATGACAGGTTCTTGTGTTCCGGGTTTAATTTCCGTAATGGTGACCGTGTCATCCGAAACGGTGTATATGATCTGTGAAGCCGTATCGGGAATGTCGTTCCCGCCTATATTTGTGCCATCGCAATAGATTATGGAATTAAGGCTGCTGCAGCCCGAAAATACTTCGTTGCCAAAACGGGTAACGCTGCTTGGAATAACAATTGATTCCAAAGCTTGGCAGTTACCGAATGCCGTATCGCCGATAGTCTCAACACCGTATGGGATTTCTATTGATGTCACAGCTGCTTCGTAAAATGCGCCGTCACCAATAGTTTTAACACTGTCGGGAATATCTATTGATGTCAGAGATGAACAATCCAAAAAAGCACCTGTGCCGATAGATGTAACGTCGTTCGGAATGTTTACCGATGTAAGAGATTCACAAAACGCAAATGTACCGTCGTCGATAGAGTCAATACTTTCGGGAATATTTACCGATTTCAGAGATTTACAGCCGTTAAATGCATCCATGCCGATAGTTTCAACCCCCTCGGGAATTGTGATCTCGGTAAGGCTTTCGCAGTAAGAAAACGCACTACCGCCAATAGAAGTCAAAGTGCTTGGCAAGGTTACTGAGGTGAGAGCAGAGCAATTTGCAAATGCCTGACCACCAATACTTGTGACCCCCTCGGGAATTGTGATCTCGGTAAGGTTTTTGCATTCATAAAACGCACCACCGCCAATCGAAGTCAGAGAGTCCGGCAAAGTTATAGAGGTAAGAGCAGAGCAATCATAAAATACCATATTTACAATACTCGTGACCCCCTCGGGAATTGCGATTTCGGTAAGAGCGGAGCATGAATAAAACGCACCATAGTCAATAGATGCCAGAGTGCTTGGCAAGATTACAGAGGTAAGAGCAGTGCAATTTTCAAATGCCACGCTTCCAATACTTGTGACCCCCTCGGGAATTGTGATCTCGGTAAGGTTTTCACACCCGAAAAACACTCCTTGGTTAATAGAAGTCAAAGTGCCCGGCAAGGTTACAGAGGTGAGAGCAGTGCAATTTTGAAATGCATAGCTTCCAATACTTGTGACCCCCTTGGGAATATCGACAGAGACAAGGTTACTAAAATCCAAAAAAGCATTATCCCCTATAGATGTAATTCTCTTATCAATTTTAACTTGTGTAATTTTTTCACTATACTCATTGTATGGGCGATTGCTCGAAGAGGTGTAATCCACCGTTGCTCCGCTGCCGCTTACGGTCATAGTATATGTCTCGCCGTCATCGTTTTTCGTCAGAGTGTATGTAATGTTGCTGTCGGTAAACACTATATCCTCGGCAAACGCCCTTACCGCCGACAAACCGGTGACCGTTGTTACCGAAAAAAGAATTATCAGAGAGGCAAAGAAAAATTTGTATATTTTATACAAACATCTCCTTGAACACCCTCCGTTTGTACGACTTGCTGTTATTTTATCTGACATGATGCTTCCTTTCTGCACAAAGCGTTTACATTGACATTTATATTAACATAATAACATAATTTTCCCAACAAGTCAAGCATTTACGGCAAATTCGGAGTGTTCCGTAAAAAACCGGACCGCAGAGAATATATGCACTGCAAAAAGCCCTCTATTAAACAAGTAAATACCGCCGACAGCTTATCCCCTCTCCCTTATCAGCTCCTGCACCTCTGTAATGGGGATACCCTTTACACTGTGGCTGCCTATATATTCCGAGCAGGTGTAAATGTGAACATCGCAGGATTTGCTCAGGCGCTGAAAAACCGTCTGGGTTATCCGGATTTCCGCCACACGCTTCAAAGGAACAGTCACCGTGTGAAACTGATACCCCTTGCAGTATTTGGCGCAAATGCTGTCCTCGGTAATGTTTATGCCGTTGGTGCAGTAGGCAGCTGCCTTCACAAGCAACAGCCACACTGCAGGTATCTCCCCCATTACCATTAAAAACGCCACAAGCTCATGCCAGTGGGGGAAATACACAAGCCCCGCAAAGCCCAGCCCGATTATCCCGAAGATCATCAGCACCGGCGGCCAGAGAAACCGCCATACATAAGAGGGTCTCGGGCTTATAAAGCTGTCGCACATGGAAAATTCGGGCAGCAGCATTCCCATAGCCCCGCCCTTGCTTTTGCCTTTCGGCGGCTTTGCGCTGCAAACGGGCACAAATACGGGAATCTCGTTTTTCCTCTTGCCGTAGCCCGTGCAGTTCACATGAAGGCTGGTTATGCCGAACAGCTTCATTACAAGGTTCTGCCGCATATCCGCCATATTTATTTTTTTCGCATTTATGCAGTATATCCGCTTCACCCACAGCCCGCAGGAAATGACAATGCCGCCCCCCCGCCGCCTTGCGGTAAATTTCAGGTAGCGCATTACATTTATTATGAAACTCAGCAGAAACCCTATCCCTATCACTATCGAAATGGCAATGCCCGCAGGGGAGATTCCCGCAATTATCCGCCCCGTAAGGTTTACCACAGCGTCCGACAGGTCGTTTACCGCATTCATAAAGTCCTCCTGAAGCCTGTCCCCTATAATGTCCGACCCTCCCGAAAGCAGCGTTATAAGCAGCGCCACTCCCGACAGCGCCGAGGAAAACAGCAGGGAAAACAATATCAGCGCCGTTTTTGAAATGCTGTAGCTGCGGCCCACGCTGCTGTGAATGCCCTTAAATTCTTCGGACAGCCTGTTGAAAAGTTCCGCCCGTTCCGATTTTGTAATAAGAATGCTGATGTCCGCACTGCGGCGGCTGCCTTGTGCGGCGTCGGTGTCTATGTAGATTTTGGATAGACCCAGGCTCCTGTAAAAAGGGTTTTCCTCCGCCGTGGCAGCGCACAGGCAGCTGTATTCTATCTCCAGAGAGGTGTGCATAAATACGCCCTTGTTTACCCGCACAAGCTTTTCCCCGATCTCATACTCAGTGTAATACCACCGCAGCACAGCCGCAGCGATCATTACCGTTACCGTGAGAATATCCCAGCCTGCGCCCTCCGCCCATGTCATCACATCAAAGCGCAATGCGGCAAGACCTCTTATCAAAGGGATAAGAAGCAGCCAGAAGTTTTTCGATGTATACCCTATCAGGGCGGCAGGGTGCTGGCGTTTCATATTTTTAATTCCTTTCGTTTTTTTACTGTTTGTATAATTTAAATTAACAATTCTTGTTGGTATATATACAAATAGTATTATTATATAATTAATTTACTGTAAGCAATATAATTCTTAACTGAATTTATTACAAATTGTATAATTAACTAAATTAATTTCTAACAGTATAATTAATTAAATCCAAATTTACAGGCTAATTAATTAACCTAATTAATTGATCGCACTTGTTACCAAGCAGGATTGCTTTATTTATGCGGTCGTCACCCGGCAAAAAATTAATTTCGGTTAGGGTAATTAAGCAAAAAAATTTTTAAACGGGCATAATTAATTTGTTAATCGTTTAAATTAATTGTATAATTATATAATTTTATACAATCAGTATAAATTAATTAAACATACAAAATGCTTCAGACTGTATAATGAATTTGTTTATACATTTTGTATATCAAGAAATAATCTCCCACTGAAAAAAGTAATTTTTGCAAATAATTTTCGCTTTTTTAATTTAACATAAACCGCTAAACATAGGCGTTTTGGGACTTTGTGGGGGCGGGGCAAGATAACTATAAGTATTATTTCAGGCAAATATACCATATGTTATTTAAATCGCTTGAGCCGCATAAAATCGGGATTTAAGCAAAAAATCAGCTATACTGTTTGTATAATCTGCATGACTCCATAACAGTGCCTTACTTTATAACCGCATTTTCCGATACGGAAGCTTTTTGATGTTGAGTTTTATTCATATTAAAATAAACTAAAAGTATTTTATATAAAAAATATTACATTTTGTAATAATACATAAAGGTACATATTCTATTATGTTCTCTATCTAAAAGGGCTGTGTTTCGGTGTTTGCTTTAAAAACACAAGCGATTATCAACTTATAGTAAATACTATAAGTAATAATTACAAATTGTATAATAATTAAAAACCCGAAAGCCAAAATCCCGCAAAACAGCCGCATCAAACGGTTTTAAACGTAATATCAATTAAATTTAAGCTGTTCATTATCCCCCTGGTTGTCATCAAAGGAAAGCTGGGCATATCCCGAAAGCTGTCCCATAATATCCGCAGCCCCGTCAAGCCCCGAATTGTCCTTGTAAACATAATCGGCAGCGCCCTCGGAGGTCCTCTCCACGGCAAAGCGCTTGGCAGACTTTGCATGAGCGCCGCTTGCAATACCGTCGCTGCGGAACATTTTCATAATTTCGGCGCAGTCCTTTTCCGACAGGAACATAAACACCAGCCGTCCCCCCAGGGCGTTCACCGAAACAAAGTTAAAGCAGGTGATCTGTGAAAAGGGCAGGGAAATCCTCGATACATGCTGCACCGCCGAAAGCTTCATAATGCGGAAGGTACGTGAAAATATCCCCGAATAAGAAACTATCTCCTTATCGTTCACCACATATTTAAAGGACTTATACCACATAGGCAGCAATATCACAATAAAGATAACATAAAGCACCGCCACAATTATCATGATCGCCGAGACCACCTTGGCGGAAAACGGCATAACAGGCTTTGCCGCCTCAGTTATGGGCAGCCCCGAGATCTCGTTTATATACGGCCCGAATCGGCTGACAAGATATAGCCGCAGCACGTTAAGGGCGATCATCGCCCCGATAGTTATGAGGAAAGCCGCCGCCGACAGAAAAACTCTGCCCTTCGGAGCGGAATAATATGTTTTCGGCTTTATGATGATCACCTGCCCTGCAAGATTATTTTTGCTGTGATGCGGTTAAAAAAGAGCGGAGAAGCAAGAGGCAAGAAGCAAGAATAGAAAACTGCCCTGCTGATTTAAATCAACTCCGTATTATATATTTTTTGCCTTTCGGCATTGTCGCATATCTGCATATACATACAAATCGGGTCAAATTTATCTATTATATAGTATAACATAATTTTCCTTGTTTGGCAAGAGGAATTTTGGCGAAAAAGGCTTATTAACAAAATTTTAAATAATCAAATCGTACTTCACATTTTCTGAACGTATAATATTATTGCGAACTTGTTAACAAGTCAAAACCTCTTGCTTATTGCTTCTCAAACTTCTTGCCTCTTGTAACCAAATCGTGGCTAAAAAGTGCCTGAAATTATTAAATTTGTGGAATATGTGCAAGGGAGGCGTGAATTTTTCCAAAAAATTTGTTATAATAATAGTTGTAGTGCGTTTTGAATTGTGCTATAATAATATCAGGCAAAAAATCCCATAATAAGAATTTGGAGGAAAACAAAAATGAAAAAGAAGATTTTTGCAGCTCTTGCTGTTTCTGCAATGGCTATTTCCATGATGAGCGTTTCTGCTTTTGCAGAGGGTATTGAAGAGGACACCGATGTTATCATTGACGACCCCATTGAGTTCGTTGAGGATACCGAGGTTGTAGTTACCGAGCCTGAGGTTATCGAGACCACTGTTACTCAGACAGAGGCTCCCGCTCCTGTACAGGAAGCTCCCTCTCCCAAGACCGGCAACGCTCCCGTTGCTATGGCAGTTATCCCTGTAGCTATCGCTGCAGCAGCTGTTGTTGCTAAGAAGCACAGCAAGTAAGCCATATTCTTCAAAATGCTAAAAACCGCTTCCCGGGTTTTCGGAAAGCGGTTTTTATTTGTCAAGATGTTCAAACGCCGCAGGGCTTTTTTCCTCTCATACGCCGGGGGATTGGCTCTGTCCCCTACTGTGCCAAGTGACTGCCGCTGCTTCCCCTACTGCGCCGAGAACGACAGGCAATTGTGACTTGCCTGTGTAAATGAAATGTGACTTTGTATGCGAAATGCTTAACATTCAAACGACTGTGAGTTTAGTGCAAAGGGGGACACCCAAAGAGAGGGGAGGGGGGTTCTTGCGTATAGGGGGC
>CAZGAZ010000065.1:0-19551 GCA_964523835.1 uncultured Ruminococcus sp. | reverse complement strand
ATACAGCGAGGAATTGCTCTGATAATAGCCGAACGAGCCGTGAGCGAATAATACCAGAGGACAGTTTGCCGCGCTATTTTCAGGATAATTGGCGGGGTAGTAGAAGTGAATAGGTATCTCACGGTCAGAGCCGTCGTTTTCGTTGGTTTCAAGCCTGCTTTTGTCGATAAGTATTGCCTGCGTTTCCTTTACCTTGTACTGACCGGTTGTTTTAAGTCCGGAATATCCCGTGAAAATAAACGCGGGAAAAAGCGCGAAGCCGATAAGGAAAATGCTCATAACCGCTCCCGCGATCATTTTACCGTTTGTTTTCTCCTTTGCCGCACCCTTGCGCTTCACAAGATATACGATACCGGACACAACAAGACGTATTCCGAGAATAATGACGCAGCCTGTGAACCTCCACTTCTGTCCCGTCACGGGCAAAAGTATTACCAACAGCAGGAGTATTAATTCCGCTCCGCTGAAAAGCGCTCTGTTTCTGTACCAAAGGCTTCTGTACTTTGTGCAGCCGAGCACCGTAAGCAATATTTCAACAGCTGCAAAAACCGCAAATAATATAGCTCCCATTTTAAAAACTCCATTGATCTCATTTTGTATTTCAGCTGATGTATTAAGTATACATCAAACCGCAAAAGAAATCAACAGAAAAAAGGCAAAATGCGTTTTTGGGCGGTAAAATGCGAATGCTCTTTATTTGCCGCAGCAGCATTCATGGAACAAAGATCGGTTATCCGTTGTCCCTTAAACGCTGCGGGCACCGCTGCGATATCCACGCCTTGGTTGACAAGCATTAAATAAAAAAGACGCCCGAGGCTGTGTATGCCGTATGCCGTCAGAATGGGTGTGGTTTCCGATAATCCCTGTTCAAAGGTCAAGTTTGAAAGTCAGCGGTAAACCCCTAAGTTTCAGCATACCTTTGGTGCGATAGACTAATTAGCGTAGAGGAAAAGTTTGAAAGTCAGCGGTAAACCCCTATGTTTCGGCATGCCTTTGGTGTGAAAGTCTGATTAACGGAGTGGAAAAGTTTGAAAGTTATAGGGAATCCCCTAAGTTTCAGCGTACCTTTGGTGTGAAATTCTAATTAACGGAGTGGAAAAATGACATTGCAAGGAAAAACAAATTTACATACAGGAGGAAGTGGAAGCAATGCCTCTCCGAAATGGAGGATGAACCGCTTAAATTCAAAGCTTTTTTCTGCCTGACAGCATACAGCGGATTGCGCAGTTGAGTAATGCCCGGTCCGAATGGAAGGGCATTGATTTCGTAAACCATATCATAAGTGTGAAACAAACGTTCAATCGGACAGACGATAGGGGAGTGTACATTTTTGAAACAGTAAAAAATCGGAACCGATCGGGAATCGGCTCCGATTTGCTTTAGTGACCTTTATGTTTTTCCTTGCGTTTTTGCTGTTTCTGTTCAAATCTGCGTTCCCTTTCCTCACGGAGGATCGCACGGGATTTTATGCGGCGTTCTGTTTTTTGCTGCTGCTGTAAAAGCTTTAAGGCTTGCTGAGATTTCGTACCTATGCCGCAGGGGGAAAGCTGCCTGTTTGCCTCCCGCTGCATACGCTTGGGACTGCGGTGAGGTGTTTTTACATTTGCCTCAACCGACGGGCTGCAGGTGAGGCTTGTGTAATTTTTCAATATAAACTCATAAACCTCGCCGTCTGTAGGTTCTGCGCCAAAGGTCACTTTGCAGACTGTCAGCCGCCCGTTTTCGGTTCTTTCAAAAACGCCCACCCAAAAGGGTCCTTCAAAATACACCGTTAATTTTCCGTAAATCTTGTCCATATTTAGTCCTCCTCAAAAAAATGAACAAAGAACGGACGACCGCCTTTATGCAAGGCTGAGGAGGGCTACTTATACCCGAGGGTACTCCCGGACTACCGACCGGGATGTGTTTTTATCTTTGTTGAAAATTGTGCCGCAGAATTGCGCCGTTTACGGCACATAAAAACAGACCGCCCCTCTTTAAAACAGGGGCGGTCTGCCAGTGCGGGTGACAGGACTTGAACCTGCACGTCGGGGACACCAGATCCTAAGTCTGGCGCGTCTGCCAATTCCGCCACACCCGCATTATTTTACTATTATATCACATTTTTTGGAAAATGTCAAGTGATTTTTAAAAGATAATTAATTGCACAGTTGTAAAATATTTACGATGGTATAGCGTAGTGCACTTTGCATAAACCGTGTGTATATATTTTGTGCAATAGGTAGAAATTGCGAAAAGTTGCTGCAATTTGCAAAATGCTATTGACAAATAAAGAATATTGTGATAGAATATTAATAAAGGGGAAGGTGGTTATTGTTATATGTCCGATAGTGCAATATTTGAAATAATGCAAAAATCTCCCGAGTGCCTGAGCCTTCGGGAGACGGTTTTACGGACTATTTTTTCCTGTCAAAGAACAGCACATACACTACTCCTATTCCCACTGCCGCTGCCAGTGCCGAAACTATCACCTTAACGGGCATTGCCACGCTGCCGCTTCGGGCGGGGGAGTCGGTGACGGCGGTTTCGGAAAAGATGTCGGGGTCCTCGGTGATGTAGGATTCCGAAAGAGTTTCGGAAATGCTTGCTGTGCCGCTTTCGGAGCCGTTGTTAACGGTATTGTCGCTGACGGTATTGTCAACGGCGGTAATGCTGCCGGAGCTGACTGCTGTGCTGGTATTTTCGGGGACGCTGCTGTCGGCGGAGGTCATGGTTTCCGAGGGGGCAGTTATGCTCCCGGTCGCCTCTGCAGCGGATGTTATGCTTTCGGAGGCGGTTTCGCTTGTTTGGGTTGGAGTTTCGCTCAGTTCCTCGCTGCCGGACAATATCAGCAGGTACGCCGACAGGGGAGGGGCTTCAAAGGAAATTGTATTGTCCTCACGGGAGTTGAACATTTCCGTGTCACAGGGTATTATTTCCGCATTTTCGTCAATGGTATAGGCGCTTGTTACGGTATAGCTGTAGCGCACGGTTTGCAGGTCTATTTCAAATTCCTGAGGGTTTATGAGATTTTTATTTGTGACGATGACCCTGACGGTCTCGGGATTATCGGAATCGGCTGCGGCGTAAACGGAATTCATGGAGCTGCCGTTGTTTTCCGCCTGGATAAGCTTGCTGCCAAAGACTGAACCGTTTCCGTCGTAATTACTGAAGAGGTTTATTGCCGCTTTCTGGAATGAATAATCGGCGGTCACGGGGGAGAGGCAGGCAAGATAGACCTCCTCTTTGGCGAATGTACCCAGTGCGTCTATCTGAGCGACAGCTCCGCTCATATCGTCTCCGCCGCCGAAATCATATTCGGAAAAGGAAAGCTTTGTGCCGGGATAGTTTATGCGGATGGAGGCTTGCAGGGTGGGGATAAGGGGAGTGAACTGCTTGTTGAGAAGAACGGTGGGACTGTTTTCGGTATAATCCGAATCCCACAGGGTGCGTACCGACTGCATTCTGTAGGCTCTCGCCTCGTCGCCGCTGCCTGTCAGGACAGAAACGCCCATGGGGGTTGTCGCCTCGGTGAAATAGTGCACATCCAGCACGTCCAGCAGCCTTACGCCCGACTCTTCCTCACGCTTTTGCATAGAGGCAAGGTAATAGTCGATAAACCAGGAATATTCCTTGTCTGCGCCGCTCCTGCCCGTCCAGGCGGTCTGGTTGTTAAGGTTGATACAGCCCTGAAGTCCGCTGAGGGACGGGGCGAAAATAAGCGCCTCGCTGTCAATGGTCTTAACCGACGAGGAAAGCTCGGCCGAACGGCTTACAAGCTCCTCGGGAGTCACCTTTTCCAGACCCAGCACCGAAAAGCGCTCTGCCCATCTGTCGGGCTCGCTGTCCAGCAGGTAGCCGTTCATGCCGCCCTCGTTTGCTGATCCGTAGCGGTTCACAAGGTAGCTGACGTATTCGTCGGTGTAGACAAAATTGTCCTTGGTATCGGGCTTATTGAGGTATGTATCCTCTTTTGAGAAAAGCACCTGTTTCCAGCGGGTGTTTCGTGAAAGCTCGTCGGAGCTTACAACTCCGCTGCCGTCCGCTGCGGCATAGCCCATCATCTGCAATGTCAGCAGCCGCAGTGGGGAATGGCCTGTAAGGCTGCGGACATAGAGATTATCCGCAAGCTTGCCCGGGGCGTTTTCATCGCCTGCCGAATAGGCTTTTTCGGGGTAGACGATATGACGGTTTTTGCCGTCCGTTCCGCCGTTTGCAAAGTTAGTTTCCCAGTTGTAGGAGGAAATTTCCGCTCCGCTTTGCTTTACCACCGTTGCGGTCACGCCATCCATATCCCCTTTATCGTTGATACCGTAAATATAAGGGCTTATTTCGGAGGCGGTTTTGTCGGGGTAGATCGTGATCGCAGCCGTACTGCTTTCGGGTATGATCTCCCGTTCGTCTGCGCTGACGGTGCATTCGCCCCACCCCGTTGACATTGCTGCTACGGCTGCCGCTGTTACCGCAGATATTAAGGCGGATATTCTTTTTATTTTTTTCATATTTTTGCAGATCACAAGATCACTTCTTTCGGAGGCAAAATGAACAGAGGCAGTAAGCAAGAGCTGTGCAATGCTTCGGCGCAGTTATTTTCTGTATTTTTATTGGAAAATTTTTCCAAAAAAGCTATACTCAAAAGCTTCGTAATTTAATTATACATCATTCCGAAGAAAAAAGCAAGTGAAATTTTTGCCGTAAAAAACGGCTTAGTTCATCAGGGTAAATCCGTAAATCCCTGCCTGTCCCCTGATGCTGAAGGTAAGTTTTGCCATATCCGAACCGCAGTTTACGGGAACGGTGATCTCACGGAATTCATCCGCACGGGGAGAGGGCGGGACTGCGCATTTTCCTATAACATCCCCCTCTGCAATAATTTCGATATGGGCTGTGCCTATGGGAGCGGAGACCTTCAGAAGAATATTTTTGCAGTTTTGCATAGGGCACATTTCAAAGGACGCCGCTCCGCCCCAGTCACCGAAAAGGAGATATCGGCCGTTTTCCGAAACCGAGAAATCCTCCTGTCCGCCCCGACAGTGATCGCAGCGCACTGCGGGAATGAATTCGCCTGTAGGACGTGCGCTTTGTTTGCAGCCTGCAATATGCAGCTTTCGGGACAGCCGCAGGTCCTTGCAGGAGGAGGCGGCAAAAAATTCATACTCGCCCTCAAACAAAAGCATTTCACCCGTCACGCTGTCATAGCGTGTAAGTCTTTCGGCGGATATGGAAAGCCTTACATTAACCGTTTCTCCCGCTTTCACGAACACCCGTTCAAAGCCGCAAAGCCTTATTTCGGGCTTATACGGGCGGTTGGCGGTTTCTTTGTAATATATCTGCACTGCCTCGTCTCCGTCGGTTTCCGAGGTGTTGGAAATGTCAAGGGAGATATTTACAAATTCTCCCGACATTGAAAGTGCGAAACTGCTGTATGCAAATGATGAGTAAGAAAGCCCGTGACCAAAGGGGAAAAGCGGTTCGCCTTTGAAATACATATAGGTGCTTTCGGAAGCTATAATGTCATACTGGGTAATGGGAGGCAGGTCGCTGTCCCTTTTGTACCAGGTCATGGGACACCGTGCGGCGGGGTTGTTGTCCCCGAAAACGGTATCGCAGACCGCATTGCCCAGAGGTGCGCCGCAGTGGCTTGACCACAGGACCGCCGAGGCGTGAGCGGTTTCCTCGGGGATAGCGTAGGGGTAGCTTGAAATGACCGTCAAGATCAGCTTTTCCGACGGCACTGCCATTGCAAGCTTATGCTGATGAGGCGGCAGGGCGAGGGTCTTGCGGTCGTAGCATTCCCTTGCTATCTGCATGGGGTGGTTGCCGCAGCAGAGGATGACTGTATCCGCCTGTGCCGCAAGTTCCTTTAAACGCTCGCTCCCCGGACTTACGGTGACTATTTCAAAAAGGCGGCCTTCATCGGGGCGGCAGGGGGGCTTTGTGGACAGGGCAAGGCTGTCGTTAACATAAACAGCGTCGTCGTGCCATGAGTCAAAATATACATAGCCGTCGGTATGGCGCACCTTGAACCATTCACGGATAAACCAGTCGTATGGAGTGTCGGAAAGGGCTTTGTATTCGCCGTTTTCCTGTAAAAATTTCCCGTTTGAGAGGGACTTGAAATTATATGTATCGTCATCCCAGCAGTGAAGCTCGAATTTTTCCGAATCGCCGATATTATCCGCTGTGAATGCTGCTTTACCGTCCTCGGAAACGGAAAGGAATTTGCCGTTTTTAAGGGACTTAACAGCTACGATATCCCAGCCGTTGTCAAAGAGGATATCCCCCTGTTCTTCAAAGGCTTTCCGCACGCTTACCGCATAGGAGGCTGTGCCCGTGTACCAGTCACGGTAGTTTTCGTCGGCGATAGGTCCTGCGATAAGGAGCTTTTGGGCGGTATTTTTGTTAAGAGGCAGCGCATTGTCATTCTTCAGAAGGCAGACCTGTTCTCTTGCCGCACGGAGATTCAGCGCTCTGTCCTCGGTATTGTCGGGGGTGTGGCTTTCATGGGAATATTTATGCTCGCCGTCAAATTCCCCTAAGCGGAAACGTCCCAGCAGGGAAGCGCCTACGGCCTTGTCGATATCCTCCTCGGTAAGATATCCCTTTTTAAGAGCGTCATGGGCGGCTGCCGCTACGGCTTCGGCATCGTCGGTCATAACGTCAACGCCGTTTTTTATAGCCATAGCAAGTGATTCTCCGTGGCAGGAAGTGAAACGGTGGGCAAGGAGATTCTGGGAAAATGCCCCGCCGTCGGTAACGGCAAAGTCCATGCCCCATTTATCCTTCAGCACACGCTTTATATCGGGGTTAAGGTCGCCGGGGACGCCGCCTATTTTGTTGTATGCCGCCATTGCCGAGTGCGCCCCTCCCTCGGTAAGGGCGGGCTTAAAGGCACGGTAATAATATTCGGCAAGCAGGCGGTTTGTGACATTGGAATTGCCGCTGCCTCGGTTTTCCTCGTTGTTATTGGCGCAGAAGTGCTTCAGGGCGGGCAGGGTGCGCAGGAGTACGCCCGGGTCGGCGGTGGTGCAGCTCATAATGCTTTTGTCCGTGGGTTCGTCCGCACGGGAAGCCCCCGCAAGGCCTATGGTGTATTCCCTTGACATTTCTCCCGCAAGGCAGGTGTCCTCGCCGTATGCTTCCTCGGTGCGCCCCCACAGGGGGTGGCGTTCCATATCCACGGTGGGTCCCCAGAGCATAAGTCTGCCGTGGGGGTCATTGCTATAATAATAGCGTGCGTCCTTGCCTGCGGTTTCGCCGATACTGCGCATAAGCTCTTTGTCAAAGGTGGCTGCCATACCTATGGGCTGAGGGAATACGGTGGATATTTCGGGCTTTTCTCCGTTTTCGCCCCGTGAAATATAGCCTCTGGCTGCCTCGCAGCCAATGTGCCATTCGCCTATTCCCAGCCGCTCCACGGCGTGTTGATTTGATGAGAGCATATATATCTTTTCTTCGGTGGTAAGCTCGGACAACAGGTTTCGGATCCGTTCACGGAGGGTCAGGGATCTGTTACGGAATTTGTATTCAGGCATATTTTTTCGTTCCTTTCAAAGGCAGGATTTTTATATATTATGAGGCAGGAAATTTGCTCTCACCACTGTGCGGGTATTTCCGCTTCGCTTTCGCTATGCCGTATTATCAGCAGCTTCATAAAATTATTTCCTCCGATTCTATACTTTTCGGTGTTCCGGTAATTGGAAATCATCTGTTTTTAAAATAATTATCAAAATATTTTTGCAGCTTTTTCAAAAAACGGGTATCTCCCGCAAGCTCGGCTGCGGCAAGAAAATCCTCACGGTAAATATAAGCTGCCATACGGTTTTTCATCGCCTCACTCAGAAACGGAAGAATTTTTTCCCAGATTATTTTCGGATTTTCCGCACCGCAGGCAATAATTCTTGCTCCCAATTCATAATAGCTTCTTTCAAATTCCGAAATTATATTCTCGTTCTCGTTAAAAACCACCAGGGCTTCATTTGCTTCGCCCTTTTCGATAAGAATTTTAATATAGTCGGTGACCGCAGAAAATCCTTTTCCTTTAAATTCTTCGGGGGATTTTTTAAATGCGCTGTAAATTTCTTTTGCGGCAAATTCTCTGTCGCAGAGGCGGTGAGTATAATATTGGGCTATTGAACCGAAAATTTTAAGATCTGTAAGATCCGATATATTGCTTTTGAATTCATCGGCAAAGCGGAACATCATTTCTTCTTCGCCAAGGTCGCAAAGCAGATATATGCAGTCATCCAATGAAAATTCCGAAAGCGGCTGAGGCGTTAAAATTCGGGGTTCGTAGCCGCAGGAGCAGTCAAAATTTGCATTTTTGGCACGCTCAAAAAGCGGCTTATCCGTTTCCCTGTTATAGGATAACAGCAGGCTTGTAAGTATTTCAAGATTAATGCCGATACCTTGAAAGGAATCATTTTCACGGGCACTGACTTCCTCGATAAATAATTCCCGAACAATATCCTCCTTGTTTTCCGCTTCGTAAGTCTCATAAAAAAGAGCATAGCATAATCTTGTGCGGTTCGGATAGTTTTTGTCGGATATCCCGTTTTCTTCATCTTCTGCGGGGCAGAATATGTAATCGGTTTTGTTGCCGGATATATATTTTTTAATATGCTTTGAATAGCTGTAAATCAAGTCTGTAAGTTCTTGTTTGAATGAATCCTTTGCTATCATTGTTTTGCTCCTTTAAACCGCTCGGAAAAAATTAAATGTGTTTTTCATTTCTTGTAAGCCAATCGTATGCCTCATCTCCATATAATATGTGAGGAGTTTCGGCCGAGCCTATATTTATAGAATCTGTCCATTTTTTTTCAATACTTATTTTTTTAATTGTTGTATTGCGAAAAATACTGCCGCCTAATGATGTTGTGTCTATTTCAACATTGTCAAATATACAGTTGGAAAAATCTGTTGCATTATTTATGTAACACGCTATAAAGCTGACATTTTTAAAATATGCACCTTTGAATACTGCATGATTCAGCTCCGCTCTCAAAAATCTTGTATTTTCAAAATAAGCATTGGAATAATTGTTATATTGGCAATTTATTTTAGTGATATGACAATTCAAAAAGGTCGTTTCCTTGAAATCACTATTACAACAATAGTATCCGTAAAAAAGCTGATCTTCAAATTTCCGTCCGGTAAATAAACAATCACTGAAATTGCTGTCCTCTAAGAACTCTGCCGGTAAATCCCCTGTGCGGTAATCCTCAGAATCATATGAACCGATTTCAAACATATAAATTGCTCCTCTCGTGAATAAAAATATTATGATAATTTCGCCTGTTGATAGATTCACGACAATAACGTCATCACTGTAATGCTGTCGGGGCTATTTGCAAAGTATGTACAGCACAGCCAGAAACAGAACATTCATAAGCGTAAAGCAAAGCATATATTTTCTGCTGTCTGCGCCCTTGCTTCCTGTGTAAATTTTAAAGGAAATAAGACTTGCCATGGAGGCGATGATTGTTCCCATTCCGCCGATATTCACGCCTAAGATAAGCGCTCTTATGTCGTCCGTAAAGCCCGAAAGCATTACTGCTGCGGGGACGTTGGAGATCACCTGGCTGAGCAGTATGGCTGTTTCTGTCTCACGGCCTGTTATCACCCACTGCATAAATGAAGTGACTGCGGGGATGTTTTTGATATTCCCCACAAATATGAAGAATGCGGCAAAGGTCACCAGCAGGCCGTAATCCACTTCGCCGAACAGTGCAGGCTCCAAGATAGCCGCCGCTATACATATGGAGGCAAAGAGGGTGATGTTATCCACCAGTCCGAAAACAGAGAGAATGCAGAGAATGAAAAGCACGCCGTAAATAACGAGAAACCGTGGATTTTTCAGCTGCACCTTATGGGTCTTTACCTCGGTTATTTTATCGGGCTTTATGGGGATAAGGCAGATCATCAGCAATATAATGCTTATGGCGGTGGGTTTTGCGGTTATGCCGAAAAATTCTCCGGGGGACATTTCCGAAAGGGTGAACAGATAGAGGTTCTGCGGATTGCCTATGGGAGTGAATGCGCTGCCGAGATTGGCGGCTATGGTTTGCAGGACAATGGTGTAAACAGGGGAGCGGTTCAGCTCCTTATAGATCATTACTGTAAAAGGCACAAAGGTAATAAGCGCCACATCATTGGTTATAAGCATGGCGCTGAAAAAGGAGGAGAACACCAGCAGGAATGCAAGCCTGCGGGAGTTTCCCGAAATTCTGGTCACAAAGCCCGTTATTTTGCGGAAAACATTCCCCCTGCGCAGCCCTGCCGCCACTGCCATAAGGCAGAACAGGAGAGAGATTATTTCCGTGTCCACATATGCCCCGTAGTTTGTCACGGGTACGAGAAAGCAGGATATAACTGCCGCAATTACAGATATGACGGCTGCGGCTTCTTTTTTTAAGAATTTTTTTATTTCCGGCATTTTGCGGCAGTCCTTTCGGTTAAAATATCATATTCGGAATAACGCCCGCAAGCGGCGAGCCCTTTCAAATTAAAATATCATATTCGGAATAACGCCCGCAAGCGGCGAGCCCTTTCAAATTAAAATATTGCATTCGGAATAACGCCCGTAAGCGGCGAGCCCTTTCAGATTAAAATATCGCATTCAGAATAACGCCCGCTTGCGGAAGCCCTTTTCAGTTAAAATATCATATTCAAAATCATGCCCGCAAGTCCTCCTGTAAGAAGAAGATACAGGAGAAAGGCTGAATTTTCTTTTAGGTTTTTATTGGCTTTAAAGAGCACCGCAAGCCCCATGCCCGCTCCCGAGCAAAGTCCGCCTGCTGCCGTGCCGAAAGAGATAGCGCCCGAGGCGTACAGCTCTGTGAGCACCACAGAGGAGGCGCAGTTGGGGATAAGTCCCACTAAGGCTGCCGCAAAGGGCTGGAATATGCCGAGCCCCTCCAGGAATATTTTCAGCCGTTCTTCCCCTGCTATCCCCAGAACAAAGCCTAAAATGAGATTCACAAGGAGAATGAACAGGAAAATTTTTACGGTATGTTTAAGAGAGGAAAACCATATCCCATGCTCGCCGCAGCCGCATTCGGTGCATATTTCCTCAAAGCAGGGGTCGTCGTCATCTTTGAAAAGCTTTTTCATAATAACGCCGAAAAGGCTGCCCATAATTATTGCGATGATTATTTTAACGGCAATGAGTCCCCACAGTCTGCCCGCCATATCCGGGTGCGCCAGCAGCACGGGCACTGCCTCGTCCGATGTGGAGATGAACACTGCCATAAGCGCTCCTGCGCCTATAATGCGGCTTGAATACAGGTTCGCCGCCGCAATGGAGAAGCCGCACTGGGGAATGCAGCCCAGTGCCGCTCCCAGTCCCGAGCCTGCAAATGCAGAGTGCCCCGCTTTTTCAAGGGCAGCCGCAAGCTTGTCCCCCGCCTTATGTTCTATATATTCCATAAGCAGAAATGCCGCATACAAAAAGGGCAGCATTTTTACCGAGTCCATTAGTGCGTCAATGATAATTTCCCAAAAGTTCATATAAGCCTTCCGTTTCTTCCGAATAATTTACATAATCGTACTATTATATTACACCATATTTCGGAAGATTTGTCAAGGGGATTTTAACAATTAATAATTAATAATTAAGAATTAATAATGATGTCCTGCTTAAGCCAATTAATTAACAATTTATTAAAAAAAACAGCACTGCTTTTTTCAGTGCTGTTTCGTAAAAAACGTGTGATCATTATTAATTATTAATTATCCCTTGACCGCTCCTGCGATAACTCCCTCGATGATATATTTCTGTCCTATGAGATAGAAAATTATTATGGGGAGTATCGCCAGCACAAGCATTGCCATAAAGCCGCCCCAGTTTACCGAGCCGTATGCCCCTTGCATGGCTATTTGTATCGCTACGGGCAGGGTCTTGTTGCCTGTGCCGAGAATAAGGTAGGGGAGCAGGTAGTCGTTCCATATCCACATGGCGTTGAGAATGGCCACGGTTACCGCTGTGGGGCGCAGAATGGGCATTACTATGCCGAAAAAGGTCTGCACGGGATTGCAGCCGTCTATCTGCGCCGCTTCCTCCAGTTCATAGGGCACGCTTTTCACAAAGCCCGCCAGCATGAACACCGACAGCCCCGCTCCGAATCCCAGATATACAAATATTATCCCGATAGGATTGTTAAGTCCTATCTTTGTTACAACGTAGGTCATGGTGTACATTACCATCTGGAACGGGACTATCATTGAAAAGGTGAACAGGCTGTATATACTTTTGCACAGCGGTGAATCGCTGCGGACGATATACCATGCGGTCATGGAGGTAAAGAGCACCAGCGCCGCCACGCTCCCTGCGGTGATAAAGAGCGATCTGCCGAAGGCTGCGGGGATATCGGCGGATTTTATGCCTGTGATATAGTTGTCAAGCCCTGCAAATGTCTCTGCGGTGGGCAGCTCAAATGGTCTGCCCATAATGCTGAACTTGGTCTTGAATGAATTGAGGAAAACCACCAGGATAGGGAATATAAACAGGGCTGCCAGTATTATCAGCAGCAGCACTGCCCAGGCGTTTTTAAAGGGTTTGCCGCCTTTGTTTTTGGCTTCTTTTTTAGGGCTGCCGCCGTTTGTTATCGCAATGTCCATATTATGCACGCTCCTCTCGCTGCCCTGTCAGCCGCAGCTGGATAAAGGCGATAAGCGCCACTATCAGGAAGAATATTACAGCCTTTGCCTGTCCTACTCCCTGCCAGCCCACTCTGCCGTAAAAGGTGTTGTAGATATCGAGGGCGAGCATGGAGGTCTGTCGGGCGGGCGCTCCCGCTGTAAGGGCAAGGTTCTGGTCGAATAGCTTAAAGGCGTTTGTAAGGGTCAGGAATGTGCAGATAGTCACCGAGGGCATTACCATGGGAATAGTTATTTTAAACAGTGCCTGCCTGTTTGTAGCCCCGTCGATATAGGCCGCCTGCACAAGCTCCTTGGGGATATTCTGGAGACCTGCAATATAAATTACCATCATATACCCTATCATCTGCCAGTTGGTAAGGATAACAAGTCCCCAGAAGCCGTATTCGGCTTTGTAGGTGATATCCACGCCGAAGCCTGCCAGTACGCCGTTTATTATCAGATTCCAGATATACCCTAAAACTATTCCGCCTATAAGGTTGGGCATAAAGAATATGGTCCGGAAGACGTTTGTGCCCTTTATGCCCTTGGTAAGCAGCAGGGCAAGGCAGAATGCAAAGATATTAACGGTTATAATGGAGACCGCCGTGAATTTCACCGTGAACCACAGGGCGTTTGTAAAGTCGTTATTGGAAAATATACGGGCGTAATTTGCAAAGCCCGTAAATTCGGCGTTGCCCACGGTGGTGAATTTGCAGAAGGACAGGTAAAGTCCCATAACAAAGGGCACTATAAAGGCTGCCGCAAAGGCTGCCAGCGTGGGCAGGACGAACAGGGGAAAATATTTCGATAGATTTTTATTCATTTTTCCACTCCGTTAATTAAACTTTCACACCAAAGGTGCGCTGAAACTTAGGGGTTTACCGCTAACTTTCAAACTTCCACTCCGTTAATTAGACGTTCACACCAAAGGTACGCTGAAACTTAGGGGTTTACCGCTAACTTTCAAACTTTCTTTCCTTAATTTGCTTTACAGCATTGAAGCCTCATTCTGCCAGGAATTTACAAAATCGTTCTTAACGTCCTCCCACTCCTTTGAGCCTTGGGCATACTGAAGCAGGGAAGAGCCGAAATCGTCCTTGAAGGTCTGGCTGGGGAATACGGTAAAGCTCCAGGGAACGCTCTGCTTGTTTTCCATATCCATCCAGCGGAGAACCTCTCTGCTTAAAGGATCGGCAGGGCGTTCGTCCTCGGTGAAGGTGTCAAAGGGAGCGATAAAGCCCAGTTTGTTTATTACAAAGTCCTTGCCTGTTTCGGAGGAATAGAGCCAGAAAAGGAAATCCTTTGCTGCCTGCTGTTCGTCGGGAGTTGCTGCGGAGTTTATGCACAGGTAATTTTCCGTGCCTATGCACAGCCCCTGGCTTTCCTCGCCGTCAATGCCCATATAAACGGGGAGCATTTTTATATTTTCAGCCTTTACGGTGTTTCCGGGGATCTCGCTTATCTGCGACCATGCCCAGCTGCCGTTCTGCACCATAGCGCACTCGCCAAGAGCAAATTCCGCCATGGATTCATCGGTGATCTTTGAGCCTAACAGCTTTCTGTCAATGGTGGAGTTGTTAAGGTACAGATCGAAGATACCCTTGTAATTATCGGAATAGTCAAAGCCTATATTATTTACGCCGTCCCCTGTAAGGTCGATGTTGTTATTGGTAAATTCATACGCCATGGGAATGTTGGCAAGGTGAGTCGTCCAGCGCCAGTCGTCTCCCGATTTAAGGGAGGTTGCGGCAAATACGCCCTTTATCCCCAAGGCTTCGGAATTTGCCTGCATATCCGTTACAAGGGTCTTGAGTTCCTCAAAGGAATCTATCTCGTCCATGGAGACAAAGTCTGTGGCTTTGTTCTCCAGTGCAAAATAACGCTGCATTATCTCATCATTGTAAATTATCCCGTAGCCCTCAATGGTATAGGGTATACCGTAGGGCATACCGTTTGAGGAAACTGCGGCGTTTTTGTCGATAAGATGATTGTAAATATCCGAGCCTGTAAGGTCAAGGCAGTAGTCACGCCAGTTTGCATAGCCCCTCGGGCCGTTCACCTGAAAGATCACGGGCGCTTCGGAGGTGGACATTTTTGCGCTGAGGGTCTGCTCATAGGTGTTGTTGGCGGCAGTTTCCACAATAAGGGTGTTGCCTGTTTCCTCGGCGTATTTTGCGGCTATCTCCTCGTAAACCGGAGCTATTTCCGGCTTGAAGTTGAGAAAGCGCACTGTGGCGTTCTGCTGCTTGTTGGAGTTATCGTTTACAGCGGATTCAATGGTGCTGCCCTCGTCCTCACGGGAGCTTTTGCAGGCTGTAAGGGAGCAGAGCAGGGCGGCAGCAGTCATTGCTGCCATTACATTTCGTGTATATTTCATAATGTATGTTCTTCCTTTCCTGTGCCGTCTTGCGGTGCAATCGCTGCAGCGATTGCATATATTCGCTTTAGCGGCTGCACTCGCAGTCGGCAGATTTTATTTTTTCTATTATCTGCTTTAAATTGTGCTTTATGCGAATAAGAACAGAGGAAATTTTGTCCATTGCTTCAGCATTTCCCGGGAAATAAAACAACAAAATGTAAATTTTTTGTTAAATTAAAATGTTTATAAAAACTTGCCGTTTTCTTCTTGACTTTTTTGTAATTTTATATTATTATATTAATAGGCAGTTTTTTTTGAGGTATTCCGACAATGGAGTATTTCTTGAATCGTGCAGGTTTGAAACCGTTATTTAATGCCAAAATTTTAAAAATGATCGAGGGATTTTTATAATGAAGATTTCAAAGAAGCTTTTTTCGTGTTTGCTTGCAATGGTTATGGCTATGGGGATGTTTGCCGGCTGTTCGGATGATAATGCGGCTGCTGACGAATATACCGGGGTACTTACCAAGATAAGGCTGGGTATGCCCATGGCAAAGGTAATAAAGCTTAATTCCGGAGTTGAGATGTATTACGACAGCGACACGGTGCTTTGGTGCATCAACCCCGACACCGATCTTATGGAGCTTCAGGCGGTCGTACCCGCCGATGACGGCTTTTATAATGTTGACGAGTCGCTTATAACCTATAATTTCAGAGGTAAGGATGAGGACAGCTATCTGACGGGCTATACCGAGGAGGTCACCTGTATGATCGACAGGGATACCGCCACAAAGTATTATGAGGACAAAAAGGCAAGACTCAAGTCAAAATACGGATGCAAGGATGAAGCTATTTCCTCGACAATTACGGGTACGGAGGATGTAGATCTTACCCTTGATTATCAGACAAAGCTTACCATGTCCAGCTTTGACCTGGTTCTCACCATGCGCCTTACATATGATACCGTCAACGGCGTGGACGGATATTATGCTACCTATTACAGCATTGATGTGAACGAGCTGCGGAATAAATCCGCTGTTCCCGATTCGGGTTCTTCCAAGGATTGACTTGTGAATATCGGATACAATAAAAAACCGCCCGGAAGCTTTTCCGGGCGGTTTTCAAATTATGCACAATTATGTAATTTTTATTTTATCAGATCCGCAAATGTGTAGCTTTTAAGCTTATCGGTGACTATATCGTTAATTTCCCGATAAACATTCCGGTAAGCGCAGCAGCCCTTTGCGTCCCGTGTGCAGACAAAATCCTCCTCATGGCAGCGGTTAAGGTAATATTCCCCCTCAACGCATTCGATAACGTCAAACAGGCTTATGCTGTCGGGCGTTTTGGCAAGCTCATATCCTCCCTGCATTCCCTTAAAGGATCTCACAAGATCCCCCGAAACCAGCTTGCGCAGTATTTTCAGGGAAAATCGCAGACTTACTCCTGTTTTTTCGGATATGTTTTTGGCGTCAATTCTTTTTCCCTCCGACGCCAGACAGCCGATTATGCGCACCGCATAATCCGATTCCAATGTAAGGCACATAGGTTGCACAGTCCTCTCTGAATGGATAAAACATAACTTGTTATCAGTCAAGGAAATCCTTGACTTTTTTGCTTCTGCTGGGGTGACGGAGCTTGCGCAGCGCTTTTGCCTCTATCTGCCTGATACGCTCCCGTGTCACGTCAAATTCCTTGCCGACCTCTTCCAGCGTTCTCGACCGACCGTCCTCCAGACCGAAACGCAGTCTGAGAACCTTTTCCTCCCTTTCCGTAAGTGTGGAAAGCACCTCGCCCAGCTTTTCTTTAAGCAGAATGAGAGAAGCAGCGTCCGCAGGAGCGGGAGCGTCGTCGTCGGGGATAAAGTCGCCCAGATGGCTGTCCTCCTCCTCGCCTATGGGCGTTTCCAGAGAAACAGGGTCCTGTGCGATACGCATTATCTCACGCACCCGCTCAACGGGAATGTTCAGCAGCTCGGAAATCTCCTCGGGAGAGGGGTCTCTGCCGTTCTGGTGAAGCAGCTGGCTGGAGGCTTTTTTCACCTTTGTAATGGTCTCCACCATATGCACAGGGATCCTGATAGTTCTTGCCTGATCGGCGATCGCCCTTGTTATGGCCTGCCTTATCCACCATGTGGCGTAGGTTGAGAATTTGAAGCCCTTGGTGTGGTCGAATTTTTCCACAGCCTTTATAAGCCCCAGATTTCCCTCCTGTATAAGGTCGAGGAACTGCATACCCCTGCCCACATATCTTTTTGCGATAGACACCACAAGCCTGAGATTTGCCTCGGAAAGCCGCTTTTTCGCCTTTGGGTCTCCCTGCGCCATACGCCCTGCCAGCTCTATCTCCTCCTCGGCGGTCAGCAGGGGAACACGGCCTATTTCTTTAAGATAGATCTTCACAGGGTCGTCAATTGCAACGCCCTCTGCGGAAAGGCTCATTTCCAGATCGTCCTGCAAATTTATATCTGTAATGTCAAGCTCCTTTTCTGCGTCAAAGTCCTCGATAATGTCAATGTTCAGATTCTGGCAGTTATCGTAAAAGGAATCTATCAGGTCTGCGTCCAGGTCAAGCTTTTCCATAACGTCGTTTATCTCGGTTGTGGTGAGCCTGCCGGCAGCCCTGCCATGTTCCATAAGCGTTTCGATAGCCTTTTCATTGCTCATTTTTTTGCACCGTCCTTTTAATTTATGGTCTTCGTTTACGGAATATGTTTACGGAGACGTTTACGGAGAACCCGTTTTTACGGGAATTTCTCATATTTTTATCCGCTTTTCCTGCTTCTGAGCCTTGCGGCAAAGGCAGCAAAATCCTCCTCGGACATTTCACCCGGAGAGGGTGCACAGATTTTTTTTCTGTGTTCGGTGAGGGTCGTGATGTAATCCGTGACCGCTTTTCTGTTCATGTCAATTTTTGATGATTCCGATATAATTGTGAATATTTTGCCCATTTCATCGGGGGAAAATTCACTGTTTAGTGACGAAATGTTAAAATCTTGCGATTTTTCCATATTTTCAGTGAATTTTTCGTAAACTTTTTTGTGAAATTCCGTTACAAAATCCTCGGATGAAAGCTGTGAGCTTACAAATTCTCTGTCATCGGGATGTTTATCAAGATAAGCAAGAATACCCCGCTCAGCATTATATTCCTTTGGGAATCTTGCCGCCTGCGGATCCTCCTTCCGCCTGTCTGCGAAGCTTCGCACATTGCTCCACTCCTGCTTGCTGCGGACATTTTTCTGCTTTTTTACAAGGGAATTCACCTGCGCCTCTATTGCGTCCTTCGAGACCCCCTGCTCCGCAGCCAGCTTTGATATGTACACGCTTCGCTCCACAGGGGAGGATATTTTCACCAGCACGTCAATGCACCGTTTAAGGTAATCCACCCGCCCGGTATCCGTGTCCAGATCAAGTCCCGCCCTGCACTTGTTAAGCTCGAAATTGACCGCCCCGTCGGAGTTGTCAAGCAGCTGCTTGAACCGCCCCGCTCCGAATTTTTTTATAAATTCGTCCGGGTCCTTCGCCCCCTCCATTTTTATGATCTTCGTCTTGACTCCCGCCTCACTCAGCAGATTTATCGCCTTGTGAGTGGCGTTCTGCCCTGCGCCGTCGCTGTCGTAGGCGATTATCACCTCGTCCGCATACTGCGCCATCAGCCGTGCCTGTTCGGGGGTCAGCGCCGTGCCCAGAGTTGCCACCACATTCTCAAAGCCCGCCTGGTTTACGGCGATAACGTCCATATACCCCTCCGCAAGTATCAGCCGCCGCTCCGAGGAACGTTTGGCGAAATTCAGCGAAAACAGGTTGCGGCTTTTCTTGAACACGGGTGTATCGGCAGAGTTGAGATATTTCGGGCCGTCCCCGTCAATGACCCTGCCGCCGAAGGCTATAACATTTCCTCGCAGGTCGATTATGGGGAACATCACCCTGTCCCTGAAGCTGTCGTAAAGCCCGCCCTTTTGCCCCTGTCTTGCAAGGTTTGCGGCGATTATCTCATTTTCCTTGAACCCCTGCGATTTTAAATGATCCGTAAGATTCTGCCAGCCGCCCGGGGCATATCCCAGGCCGTATTTGGTGATCGTGCCGGGGGACAGCCCTCTCGACCCGAAATAAAGTCTGCCCTTTTCCCCCGCAGCCTCCTTTGTAAGCACATGATTGAAGTACCTTGCGGCAGTGCGGTTCATTTCCAGTATCCTTGTCTTTAATGCGGAAAGATCGTTGTTTTTCGCGTCCTCGGGCATGGTCATTCCCGCCCGCTCCGCCAAAAATTTCAAAGCCTCTATGTACTCCAGATTTTCCGCCTTCATAACAAGGGTTATCACATCGCCCCCCGCCCCGCAGCCGAAGCAGTGGAAAAACTGCTTGCCCACATTGATATGGCAGGAGGGACTTTTTTCCGAATGGAACGGACACAGGCACACATAGTCCCTGCTGCTGCGTTTCAGCGAAGCATAGCTTGTCATTACCTGCTCAATGGGATTGTTTATTTTAAGGCTTTCTACGAAATCCTCGGGAATCGCCATTTTTATAAACCGCCTTTCTGCGAAAGGCACCAACGAGGCTATGAAAAGGTGC
>CAZGAZ010000064.1:0-20129 GCA_964523835.1 uncultured Ruminococcus sp. | reverse complement strand
CTGCTTTGCTATGCTCTTTTTTATCCTGGGTTATTTGATTCTTGTTTCAAACTTTTCCACTCCGTTAATCAGACTTTCACACCAAAGGTGCGCTGAAACTTAGGGGTTTACCGCTAACTTTCAAACTTTTCCACTCCGTTAATTAGACTTTCACACCAAAGGTACGCTGAAACTTAGGGGTTTACCGCTAACTTTCAAACTTTCAACTCCGTTAATCAGATTTTTGCACCAAAGGTGAGCTGAAACTTAAGGGTTTACCGCTGACTTTCAAACTTTAACCCGGTTATCCGAATGCAAAATATCTTTGCTTTATAAATTTCCGGATATTTCCGCAAACACATATATATCAATTATACCACGTCAAAGTCTGTTTTTCAAGAGAATTTTCTTCTATATTGCCGATAATATGGTTACAATTTGGTTACAGCGTACAAAAAATCCTGTATAAATTGTATATATTGCCTTGCATGGAAACGGCGCTGTAGGAATAGACAAAATTTAATGCATAAAATTTGTTGAAGATGTATAGAAAAATAAACGCAGGGGGTCGGAGAGTTTATAAAAATGGAAAAGAGACAGATATTTTCGGGGACCTTTCTTTGCGAAAATATGCAGAAAATGCCCTAAGAATAGGGCTTGATACGGTCCGGGCAAAAATGCGCAAGTAAAAAATCATCCTCACGGAAAAAAATTCCGGGAATGTTGATTCTATCCGAAAAAATTTTACCATAGGTTTTTTTTGTAAAATTTTAAAGAAAATTACGGCAGTTTGATTTAATGCACTAAAGAGAATGTGTATAAATACACAACAAAAAGTGAATATTCAAAGAACGATTGTAACAGGTGTGAAAAACAACTAAAAAAAAAGCCATAAGATTGTTTAGTTTTACGATTGTAAGTTTTGCGATATAATGATATAATAAATGTGTAAACTTGCGTGCTGTGAATAAACATATACGCAATAAAGCACAAGCACAATAAAAATGGAGGAGATATACCATGAAAATTAAAAAACTTCTGGCGGGTGTTACAGCTTTCGCCGCAATCTCTGCACTTTCCGTTTCCACCAGCGCTGCTGACTGGTCTCAGACAGGTTATGCAGATGATGATCCATCTACAGTAAACATTATTTCCACTTCCGCTGACGGTATCACATTTACCGCTTCTTCCGATGATTCTGCCTGCAAGGCACGTATCACTCTTTCGGAGATCCTCGCAGATCCTGCTGATGTTTCCAAGGTTTATTCCGGTTCCTGGACTGTTACCTATGACGGCCTGTCCTCAATTTCCGGCACCGAGATCGGCTGGATGGGCGGCGGTACATATGCTGCTACCTGCAACTCCGCAGGCTACGGTCTTTCCCCTAACGACTGGGGCGAGGACGGCACTGCTATCTGGGAAGATTCCCAGAGCGTAGAGGACAGCTTCAAGTGGCTGCTTCCCTCTCAGGTTCCCACCGACGCTGCTGAGGCAGAGTTCGTATTTATGGATTGGTCCGGTCAGCCTCTGGTTTCCAACGGCATTACCGTTTCCATTTCCAATCTGAAGCTGTTTGACAAGGACGGCAACGAGATCGCTCAGAAGGAGTACGGCGGTGCGGCTTCTGCTCCCGCAGAGGATACTTCCGACGACGCTGCAGTTGTTGACGACGCTTCCGAGGACGTTGAGGTCGTAGAGGACGCTTCAGGAGATACTGATGCTCCTGTCGAGACTGCTGCCGCAAGTGAGGCTGTTGCTCCCAAGGCTGATACTACCGCTACTGCTCCCGTTAAGACCGGCAATGCAAGCGCTGCTGCTATCGCTGCTGTAATGGCTGTTGCAGGTGCTGCTGCTCTGGTTTCCAAGAAGAAGTAAGTTTGACAGTATTTTGGAGGATAAAAAATAATGAAGATTTTTAAGGTTGCGGCAAGCCTTGCAGCAGCTGCTGTTGCAGCTTCCGCTATGGCATTCAGTGTATTTGCTGCTGATCCTGTTACAGTAACTCTCGATGAGAATTACCTCGGCGACTGGAAAGCAAGCTCCGGTATCGCAAGAGAGGAATTTGACAAGTTTGACGGCGATGTTAAAGTTGTTCTCACCGTTAAGCCCGAGAACGTAAAGGACGGCAACTCCTACATTCTCAAGCCGATGGATATTGATAAGAGCTGGGATGCTATCACAGCTTCCCTTACCACCGAAAAGGGTGTTTGCAAGCCCGACGGCTTTATTCAGGTAAAGGCTGATCAGACAGAGATCGAGTTTGTAGTTCCCGCTTCTGTTAAGAACGATCTGTGGAACACAGGTATTGCGTTCCAGTGCAGCAATGTAACGGTCAAGTCTGCAACTCTTTCCGACGGTTCCGCCGAGAATGAGTGGACTTATGTATCCGATGCGGATACTCCCGATTACTGCGCAGGCAGATTCGATCCTTTCGCAGCTTCCGCTGAGGCTGAGGAAACAGACGCAGAGGCAGAAACAACCGATGCTGCCGCTGACTCCGGCGTTTCGATCGACACTGTAATGGTTATCCAGGAGAATGCTACCTGGGCTACTACAAAGTCAGACGCAGTTACTATCACAGGTGCAGGCGATTACACATACACTCTCAGCGGTCTGGCTATAGACCCTGCTACCCTGACTGTTCTTTACATCAAGGACGCAAGCTGTGTTGACGCTGATCCCGCTGCAGGCTACACTGCAACAATTCCCGGCGGTTCGGCTGTTGTAAAGAGCTTCAAGATCAACGGCAATGATGTTGCACTTTCCGGTGATTCCTCTCTCTATGACGATTCCGGCAAGATCATTGATATGTGCTTCTTCAACACATGGGCTGCAAAGGAGACTTTCTTCGAGGCTCCTGCTGAGACCATTGAAACTGTTGAGGTAACTATCAGCGTTTCCGCTTCTGCTTCCGAGGCCGCTCCTGCTCCCGCAGTTGTTGAGGAGGACGAGGACGAGGATGTTGTCGTTGAGGATGACGCAGATGTTGAGGTTGAGTCCGATGAGGTTGTTGAAGATGCAGCTCCCGAGGTTGTTGAGGAAGTTACTCTGACCGAGGCTGTTGCAGTTGAGACTGTTCCTGCAGTTGATACCACAGCAACTGCTCCCGTTAAGACAGGTAATGCAGCAGCTGCTTCCATCGCATTTGTAATGGTTGCAGCAGGCGCAGCAGCAGTTGTTTCCAAGAGAAAGTAATCATACATAACCGTTGTTTCGGAACATGATTATTGATTGCAGAGTCGGTATCCCGGGAGGGCTGCCGACTCGCTTAATAAAAAAATTTTTATGCAATGCATAAAATCACCCGTTTTTTGGAGGATCAATTATGAATATGAAGAAGCTTGTTTCCGGCGCTGTTGCCGGAGCAATGGCAGTGTCCATGTGTGCTGTAAGCGCATTTGCAGCAACCGTTGAGATGGACAGCGAATATCCCGGCTCCTGGGCTGCAAGTAAGTGCATTCCCAAGACAGAGCTGGAGGCTATCGGCGGCGATGTTAAGATAACACTTACCGTTGAGACCAGAAACCTTGCAAACACCGCAGACCAGTTCCTTATCCGTCCTATGGACTATGATAACGGCTGGGCTGATATGACCCCTGAGTGCACCAGTGACACTGTTGTAGCTAAGGTTGACGGAATGTTCTGCATTCCCGAGAATGCTACCACTGTTGAGTTCGTTCTCAATGGCAGCGCAGTTGCAGGCATGGGCGATTCCGGCCTCAGCTTCCAGGTACAGAACGTTACAATTAAGTCCGCAGAGCTTGAGGCAGGTTCTCCTCAGGCTGAATTCCCCAGAGTTTCCGACGCTGACGGCAAGGATTACTGCTTCGGCAGAAAGACCTTTGAGGAGCTCGGCGGCGGCGCAGGCGCTTCCGATGAAGCTTCCGCTGAGGAAGACGCTTCTGTTGAAGAGGACGCTTCCGTAGAGGAAGATACCTCTGTTGAAGAGGACGTTTCCGTTGAAGAGGATGCTTCTGCCCAGGATGAGGACGATGTTGTTGAAGCAGTAGAGGATACCTCCGCTGATGAGGACACTTCCGTTCAGGAAACAGCTCCCGCAGTAACAGAGGCAGCTCCCCAGGGCGATACAGCAACTGCAACAGCTCCCGTTAAGACCGGCAACACCGCAGCAGCTACCATTGCTGTTGTAATGCTCGGCGCAGGCGCAGCTGCAATGCTTACCCGCAAGAGAAAGTAAGTTCCTTTGAGGGATAACATTTAAATTTACAAGCTCCGTCATATGAAGGTATGGCGGAGTTTTTTTGTCGGAACACAGGATAACAAGAACGCAAAAGGTGATTATCACCAAAAATATTCGAGAAAATTTGGCTGATCCTACAAACTTTTTCCTTGGTGGGGACTTCTTCGACGTTAAAAATGATTTATATATAAGGGAATTTTTAATGTAAAATTTTATTAAAATTATAGACAAATTCCGATATATATGTTATAATTGTTTCATAGACTAAAATTATGAAAGGGATAGACATATGAATTTTATAACATTGGCTGCAAATATGCCCCTGTGCGGAGAATATTTGCTGATGGCTTCGGCAGTTCCCCGAACAGGGAATACCGAAAGCTCGACCTACATTATCATTATTGCGGTGGCGGGGGTGCTTTTGGTGGGCGCTGCCGTTGCGGGCATTTTCACAAAAAAGAAAAAATAATCGGAGGTATGTACTATGGGACTTATCAAGGCTGCGATATCATCTGTCAGCGGTGTTTTCGGCGACTCCTGGAAAGAGGTCATTGAACCGGGGGATATGACTTCGGAGACTTTGCTTGCAAGGGGTGTCTCCGGTGTGGCTGCAAAAAAAGGCTCAAACACCAAGGGCACAGACAATTACATCACCAACGGGTCGATCATTCATGTGTTCCCCAACACGGTCATGCTGCTGATAGACGGGGGAAAGATAGTCGACTTCTGCGCCGAGGAGGGATACTATGAGGTGAATAATTCCTCTGCGCCCTCGCTTCTGAGCGGCGATTTCGGCGGTGCGCTGGCGGAGACATGGCGGCGCTTCCAGTTCGGCGGCACACCCTCGCAGAAGCAATATGTTTACTATGTGAACACTTCGGAGATAAAGGGGATAAAGTTCGGCACGAGGAATCCCGTTCAGTATTTCGATAATTTCTACAATGCGGAGCTGTTTCTGCGGGCGCACGGGACATACTCCGTAAAGGTGAATGACCCAATCAAATTCTACAGCGAATTTGCTTTGAAGGGTTCGTCAAGGGGCAGCGGAAATATCCGCATTGAGGATCTTTCGACGCAGATGTCAAGCGAATTTATGGAGGCTTTGCAGGCGGCTATAAACAAGATGTCGGTGGACGGAGTGAGGATATCCCAGATCACGAGCAAGTCCCCTGAGCTGTCAAAATATATGGCGGACGTTCTGGATGAGAACTGGAGCAAGCTGCGTGGTATCGAGGTCTGCTCAGTGGGAATTGCAAGCATTTCCTATGACGACGAGTCCAAGGCGCTTATAAATTTGCGGAACAAGGGCTCTATGATGGCAGACCCTGCGGTGCGTGAGGGCTTTGTTCAGACATCTATTGCCCAGGGACTGCAAAGTGCGGGCAGCCAGAGCGGCGGTTATATGGCTATGGGGATCGGCATGAACACGGCGGGGAATTTTATGAGCGCTGCTTCGGCTACCAATGCGGCGCAGATGAATGCGCAGGCTGTGCAAGCGCAACAAGCGCAACAAGCACAGCAAGCACAGTCGGGAGGTTGGAAATGCTCCTGCGGTGCGGTGAATTCGGGGAATTTCTGCTCGGTCTGCGGCAGCAAAAAGCCCGATGTATCGCAGTCGGGAGGGTGGAAATGCTCTTGCGGAACGGTAAACAGCGGTAATTTCTGCTCGAACTGCGGGAAGCCTAAGCCCGACAAGTGGTTCTGCAGCGGCTGCGGCAAGGAGAATGACGGCAATTTCTGCTCGGGCTGCGGCAAGAAAAGGGATTGAGGCTTTTAAAGACAGCACAGTAATACGGCAGCGCAGCAGTATGGCAAAACAATTGCACAATTGCACAGCAGCACACAGCATAACACGCAAAGCGGCTTTTCCTGTGCTGTCGGGTCTTGCTGCGTAAACCGAATGTTAATGAAATGACCGGAGATACTCCTGCCTCTTGCTTCCGAATATCCTGCTTCCGAAAACTATCCTGCTTCCGAAAGGGGTTCTGTTTCTATGGCTGACAGCATTGACCGCAAAAATAGCTCCGATCGCAGCAATCACAGCGATCACGGCAATAGCGCCGGCAGCAGCGCCAACGGCAACAATCGCACGGTCACATTAAAATGCCCCGGCTGCGGCGGGGAGCTTATATGGAATGCCGAGGAGGCTTTGTTTTACTGCAGCTGGTGCGGCTCGGATTACACCGAGAGCGAAACATCGGAGTTTGCCGACCCTTTCGGGGAGGAGCGCCGTGGAAATGCCGGGACGGACGGGGACGGTAGGTATTCGGGAGACACAGATTACTATGTTTGCAGCAGCTGCGGGGCGGAAATTATCTGCGGACCCAACACGGCAGCTTCATTCTGCTGCTACTGCCACAATCCCGTGGCGCTCAAAGGACGGCTGGAGGGGGATTACCGCCCGGATATGATAATTCCCTTTCAGGTCAGCAGGAGGCAGGCGGAGGCCATATTCCGTGCACAGTGCATCAAGCGGTACTTTTTGCCGGGGGATTTTCTGAGCGACAGCACGCTGGATAAAATGACGGGGCTGTATGTGCCCTTCTGGCTCTGCGACTGCGACACGGACGCTTATATTATCGCTGACGCCACGGAGGTGGTTCAGAAGATCAGCAAAAAAAAGTCTGTGCACATTGTAAGGACGTTCAAGGTCGACAGGGCGGCGAAGTTTAAATATATGGGCATTCCCGCCGACAGCTCGGCGAGGATATCGGATGAGCTGATGGACGCTATAGAGCCGTATGATTACAGGTTTTTCCGTGAGTTTGAGAAGATGTTCTTATCGGGATATTTCTGCGAAAAATATGATGTCGACAAGAAGCAGGTTTTCCCGAGGGTGAAAAAACGGGTGGAAGAAGGGGCGATCGAAATGCTGCTGTCGGAATTCCGACAGTTTGACACTGTGAAAATAAAAAGCCGGAAGGCCCGGATATACAACAGCCGCTGGCGGTATGTGCTGCTGCCTGTATGGTTTATGACCTACACTCACCACGGCAGGAAATATTCCTTTGCCATGAACGGACAGACGGGAAAATTTGCGGGGGAGTTCCCGATCTCGTTTTTTAAGACGGCGCTTTGCGGAATAGCGGTGGCGGTCATTGTGGGGGTGGCTTGTTATCTGGGGGCGCTGTAATTGTATATAAGAGTATACTCGTATACATAGTATACGGGCGGTCTTGCTGCGGAGGACGGTTTTACGGGTTTATTTGACAGGACGGAAAAAATTATCGGGCAGGATCTAAGCGTGTTATATTTTCGGCTGTGCAAATGGGTGCGGCTGGTTTAAGTGTGTTGAGGTATGATATCATGAATGTTTTGGCGGCGGTTTTTATTTGCGCTTTTATGCTCTTCGGAGATATGCGGCAGGCGGCAGCTTATGCAGATATGCTGGATTATAATGCTTTTCCCGTATTGTGGGAAACGGCGGGGCAGGTAGATATTGGCGAAAAGGATGAGTTGTCTTATTTGCCGGAAAGTGCGGGGCTGTATGCTTTGGACAGCTTTAAGGGCAGCGGTGGACTTGTGCTGCCGGCGGAAAATAAAGAGGTATCGGGCAGTGTCTTTGGATCTAAAATGAGCAGCGAGGGGGTTGCGTTGCTTGCGCTGCTTGCGGAAAAGGAAGAGGCAGAGGCAGAAGCAGAGCCGAGGATATATCTGGATGACATAGGAAAAATGTTCACGGCGGAGGAACGTGAAGCTATACGCAATGAACTGGAGGAAATTTCACGGGATACAGGCTGGTGCGTGGGAATGTGCACGGGGTGTAAATTCTCAAGAAGCGATGCGATATACAGCGGCGCTTTCGGGGATGACAGCGGGGTCATGCTGTACATCAACAAGAACTACGCTAAGATAAAGGCTGTGGGGGAGGCGGAAGAGTATGTGAACGGGGAGAGGGCGGAAAATATTGTGCGGCTGACGGAGAGAAGCCTGCGGCATAAAAACTACAGGAAGATACCGTCACAGCTCGGAAAGCGGCTTGCTTTCTGCATTAAGAACGGCAAGGGCAGCTTTGACTTTTATCCGCCTGCCCTTGTCATTGCGCTGATTTTCGGTTTGTCCTCGGGGATAGGGACGGTTTTCTTTATCAGCCGCAGGTATTCCGCTTACGAGCCGCCTATTGTGAACAATTACCTTGACGTGCGCAGCATTGAGATGTACCGCAGGGAGGACACCCTTTTATCCGCTCATTCGGTAGATATATAAAAATATTGCCGGGTGAGGGAGGTTTCGGTCGGCGTTATACGGTTGGTCGGTGTTGGGGGAAAGGTGGATTTTTTCCGAAAAAGCTTTTGGATATTTTTTGATGTTTTGACAATGAAGGCGGCTGTCCTGTGGGGCAGCCGCTGCTGTTTTTTAGGCATTTCCCGAGAAGGTTTCCTCGGTGAACACATCTGTCTTATAATCATATCTGACCCATTTTGCGCTGTAGGTAAGGGCATTGCTGTTATAGTCATAGGTATAGCCGAAGTTTTTCCAGTAATGTCTGCCGAAATTCCGCTCGTGGGTGGTCGCTCTTTCAAATGCCGTAACACGGCCGCTCAGGCTTTGGGGGAGGGCGGGGTCAAAGACAGTTTCTTCCGAAAGGTTGGTATGATAGATAGAGACCTTTTTATTTCCCGGTGTAAGGGTGAAATAATATTTGTAATTTGTCATGATATCGTTTATGCAATAGCTTGCGGTAACGCTTGCGGTGCTGCCGTCGGAATTTACCGAAAGGGCATAGTCGTCAAGGTTAAAGCTGCTGTGCTTTTTCTGCATGGTGTCAAAAATGCTGCCCAGGTTTCTGCCGCTGTCAAGGCAGGTTATTTTACCGCTGTTTTCGATAGAACCTGCGGCGGTGGAGTCAAGAGTGCCCGAGGCGATTTTCAGTGTTCCGTTCTGGCCGATCCTTATTGTGCCGCAGTTTATTATGCTGCCGCCGTCTACGGTAACTGTGCCGTTGTCGATTTCGAGAACGCCTCCCCGTTCGACAAATATTTCACCTTTGACGGTGGCTTCTGCCCCCTCGGTAACGGACAAAATGCTCCTGCCCTCGGGTAACGGTTCTATCCTTATTCTCTGACCCTCGCCAACCGTAAAGTCCTTGTCGGCGTTGGTCTGCTGCCATACCTCTATACGTTCGTGGGAAGTCAGGGTATTGTCCGAAGTATAGTAGAACTCCGAAAACTGCGGATATGGGGGTACATAGGCTTTTGCCGTAACAGACAGGACGGCGGCGGTGACTGTCATAGCTGCTGCGAGGGATAAAAGGGTTTTGGCGGTTTTCATAAATATTATCATTCCTTTCCGTGTTTTTGGGTTTTTGGTTTTTGCAGGAAAACCGGGTGCTTATATAGTAAACAAGTGAAAGAGGCAATATTTTTCGGGAATTTTGTAAATATCTTGTGAATTTTTTAAGTGAGTTTATGGCGGTGCTTTTTTATGAGGTGGGAATTTAAAGGGAAAATTTTTTCGGCGGTTTATTAAAATCTCATTAAAAAATTGACCCCGAAATTAGAGTTACATTAAAATTCTTCGGGAGATGTTGAATTTTTTGGGGGGATATGTTATAATTATAGGGTGAGGCGCAGAATGCTCTGCAATTTTTTCGGGAAAAATGGGCAGAGAGAAAAGGCTTGAAAGTTATAGGGAATCCGCTGAGGTTCAATATTTTTGGTGTACGGAATTAAATAAGGGAGTGGAAAAAAATGAGGATACTTAAACGAGTGGGGAAAATTGTGCTGACAATTACAATAATTCTTGCGGCGGCGCTTCTTGGCTGCTTTATAAATCACAAGGTGCGCCTGGCGCAGGAGGCGGAGAGGTTTACGGCGATCGGCACTTTGGTAAATGTGAACGGATATAATATGAACGTTTACACAGAGGGGGAGGGGGATGTTACTGTTGTGTTTATGTCGGGGGGCGGCACTTGTTCTCCCGTGCTGGATTTTAAGTCGCTGTATTCACGGCTGACGGAGGATCACGCTGTTGCGGTGGTGGAAAAGGTGGGGTACGGTTTCAGTGACGTTGCCGGCGCTGCCGATGCCCCGAGGGATATTGATTCGATATTATCCGACACGAGGGCTGCCCTTGCGGGGGCTGGGGTGAGTGCGCCGTATATTCTTTGTCCCCATTCTATGTCGGGGCTGGAGGCGATTTACTGGGCGCAGAAATATCCCGATGAGGTACTTGGGATAGTGGGGCTGGATATGTCGGTGCCCGGATATTATGATGATATGAAAATAAGCATTCCGCTTTTACGGTTGGCAACCTTTGGGGCAGGGGTAGGACTCACGAGGTTTATTCCGGGTCTCAGCGAAAGCGACGCAATAAAGTACGGCACGCTGACCGAGGAGGAAAAGGAGATCTACAGGGCGGTTTTCTACAGGCGCACTGCTACGGTCACTATGATTAACGAAAGCGAGGCGGTAAAGGCTAATGCGGAGAAAACGGCGGCGGGGGGCTTTGTACGGCTGCCTGTGCTGATGTTTATTTCCGACGGCAGAGGCACGGGGTTTGAGAAGGACGAATGGCGCAGGATCGCAGAGGAATATATTTCACATATCCCGGGAGGGCGGTTTATTGAACTGGACTGTCCTCACTATGTTCACGATTATGAATATGAACGGATTGCCGATGAGATGAAGGAGTTTATTGAGTTATGTGAGGAGTGACCGGCGTTTTTTGATATTGATGTGCGTTTGCTGTCCGGGAAGGTATTTTCCGGGCAGCTTTTTTAGTTTGTTGCATTTGCATGGTAAATATTGCACAAAATTACGGCATGATTTTGTGCAACGCAACAAGTTTATGCAAATTTGCAAAAGCGTATTGACTTATGCAAAATTATGTGGTATAATAGAATGTACAGAGAACTGGTGATATGCGGTTTTGTGTTTTTCGGAAAATATCCATAAATAAACTTGCCATAAAAGGTATATTATGGGAAAATGTTTTCGGGCGGTGTGAATAAAATTTGCGATTGCTATTGAAAAATTTTCCCGGATATAGTATAATTAATATATGGAAAGGTAAGGTGCATTGATATGAAGGAAAAAGGTGCACGGGAATGCGTTTTGCCGATAGCTTCGGTTTGACGGATATTTGTGCTTCTGCAGGAAATTATGCTGCGGTGGGATATGCGCTGCGGCAAGGTGTGCGCTGCGGCAAGGTGTGCGCCGGATATAATTTAAAATTCGGAGGAAATTATTATGAGAAAAAAGCTTATAAGTAAAATAGCGGGGGTGGCTTGTGCGCTGGCGGTTTCGGCGGCGTCTTTGGGGGTAACGGCGTTTGCGGAGACGGACGTTGTCAGCAGGCAGTATTATAAGCTGCCCGGGGCGGGGGTGGGAATATCGGGAATAATGGAAAAGGACGGCAGGATGTTTTCCTATGAGAACGGAGAGGTCAAGACTTTTTCGGGAATAATTTCCGTAAGCGGGGGGACATACTGCTACACCGAGGGGTGCAAGTGGTTCGGGTGGAAAAAGATAGGGGACAACTGGTATTACTTTGACCCTGCGGACAAGGGGAATATGGCGAGGGAAAAGGCGCAGACTGCGCTGGGCACTTACTATTTCAATGAAAACGGTGCGTGGGACGGCAGGTATACTTCAAAGGCGAAAGCACCCGGGGATTTTGTTTTTTCCATGAGAATATCCCGCTACGGCAGCTGGCTGGAGATAGACAGCGGCGAGGGGGTACTGTCTAACGGGGAAAGCGGCATTGAGGGGATTGCCGAGGATTATTTTGACAGAAAGATCAAGGTAGGGGTAAAGGACAGGCAGATAATTTACGATACGCTTATGTCCTGCGGTATGGACAGGATAACAGCGCCTGTTACGGGGGAGGCGGTGAATCCCGGGGCGGTGATGAACACGGACATTACACGGTATGAGGTGAAGTTTACGGCGGGGGGCAAAAGCTATAGTGTTAACGGGGACGGGGCGGCGTTTGCAAAATACGGCGAAAACAAGGATGTGAACGATTTTGCCTATGTTACGGCGTTTTTATTTGAGTATGCCAAGTCCTTCCCTGCTTACGGCGAGACCGAGGTGGCAAAGCTTGAGGCTAATTCCATTGACCCGATAATTACAATTAATAATTAATAAATAATAATTAATAATGAATTTTGGCGGACGGGGGATTTCTCAAATTATAATGAATTTGGGCGATTGGGGGAAGTGAATTGTTAAGCGTTTTTTGCTGAAATAAACAAATAATTTAAGGAGTGACAGGAAAATTGAGGCGGACTGATTCTTGCTTCTTGCTTCCTGCCTCTGATAGCGGAGGTTATTATTATGAATGAGCGTAATCTTACAATGCTGACGGATTTTTACGAGCTGACTATGGGCAACGGGTATATGCAGGGGGGGATGGCAGAGAGAGTCTGCTGCTTTGACTTGTATTTCAGGAAAGTGCCCGACAGCGGCGGATTTGCGGTTATGTGCGGTTTGGAGCAGGCTATTGAGTATATCAAGAATCTGAAATTCTCCGGGGAGGATATTGAATTTTTGCGGGGGAAGGGGATCTTTTCCGAGGAATTTCTGGAGTATCTGGCGAATTTCCGTTTTTGCTGCGATGTATGGGCTGTTCCCGAGGGCACGCCTATTTTCCCGAATGAACCGCTTATTATTGTGAAAGGGCCTGCGGTTCAGGCGCAGTTTGTGGAGACTATGCTGCTGCTGTGCATTAATCATCAGAGCCTTATTGCCACTAAGGCGGCGAGGATAGTCAAGGCTGCTGACGGACGGGCGGTTATGGAGTTCGGCTCGAGACGTGCGCAGGGGGGCGACGGGGCTATTTACGGGGCGAGGGCTTCCTATATAGGCGGATGCAGCGGCACTGCCTGCACGATCTCCGACAAGGAGATGGGCACGCCTGCGCTGGGCACTATGGCGCACAGCTGGGTTCAGATGTTTGACAGCGAGCTGGAGGCGTTCAGGGCTTATGCGAAATGCTATCCCGACAGCTGCACGCTGCTGGTGGACACGTTCAATGTGTTGAGATCCGGTGTGCCTAATGCGATAACGGTATTTGGGGAACTAAAGGCGGCGGGGCACGTTCCTGCGGGCATAAGGATAGACAGCGGCGATATTACCTATCTTTCCAAAAAGGCAAGGAAAATGCTGGACGAGGCGGGTTTCCCCGAGGCGAAGATATGCGCTTCAAATTCTTTGGACGAATACATTATCGAGGACATTCTGCGGCAGGGGGCAAAAATTGACAGCTTCGGCGTTGGGGAGCGTTTGATAACCTCCCGCAGCGAGCCTGTTTTCGGCGGCGTTTACAAGCTTACGGCGGTGGAAAAGGACGGGGAGATGATCCCGAAAATTAAGCTTTCGGAGAACATTGCAAAGATCACAACGCCCGATTTTAAAGAGCTTTGGAGATTTTACGACAATTCCACGGGGAAGGCTATTGCCGACCTTATCACCTGCTACGGGGAAGAGGTTGACGACAGGGCGCCTTACACGATCTTTGACCCCGAGCACCCTTACAAGAAAAAGACGGTGGTGGATTTTACCGCAAGAAAGCTTTTGGTGAAGATATTCGACAAGGGAAATTGTGTGTATGAGTCTCCCACAGCAACAGAGATAAGGGAATACTGCGCAAAGCAGCTTGACACCCTTTGGGACGAGGTAAAGAGATTTGAAAATCCGCATGAATATTATGTTGACCTTTCTCAGAAGCTTTGGGATAAGAAGCAGCGGCTGCTGAATGAGAGCACGTTTTAAGTGAAGGTTCTGTCATAATTTTTGATGTGAGGGGTTCGGAGCTATGGTGAGCGAAATATTATCGGCAAAAACGGATATAATATTCAAGAAGATGTTTACGGAAAACAAGGACCTGTTATCGTCCTTTGTGTCCAGCGCTCTGGATATTCCGGAGGAGAGCATCAAGGAGATAAATATACTTAATTCCGAGATCCCTCCGGAAAGTATTTCGGGAAAATTCAGCCGCCTTGACATTAACATGGAGGTTGACGGGCGGCTGGTAAATGTGGAGATACAGGTGAACAAGGATAATGGTTACAGGGAGCGGTCACTTTTTTATTGGGCTGCCCTTTACACCTCCGGGATTAAAAAGGGCGACGGGTATGAAAAGCTGAAACAGACGATAACTATTAACATACTGGATTTTAATATGTTTGACGGGGAGGATTACCACAGCGAGGTATATCCTGTGGTCGGGGGGACCGGTGAGATTTTTTCGGATAAGATGAAGATACACTTTTTTGAACTGAAAAAACTGCCCAAGGCTCTGAGTCACGAAAATCTTTGTGAACTATGGCTGCAATTTATCAAGGCGGAAAGCAAGGAGGAATTTGAGATGATCAAAGAAACCGATATTCCTGTTATGAAAAAAGCTGTAAAGGTGATCTATGACATGAGCGAGGACACGAAAATCAGAGAAGCCGCAAGGATGAGGGAAAAGGCTTTGCATGATGAGGCTTCGGCGCTGGGGGCGGCGAGAAGAGAGGGTAAGGCTGAGGGGGAAGCAAAGAAAGAAGCGGAAATGGTGGCCGAGATGAGGGCAAAGGGTTTGTCCGAGGAGCTTATAGCTGCCATTTTGCAGGGCGTGAGAAGCAGGAGGGGGTAAATTGGCGGGAGAGCATAAATGCTGCGTTATTTATGACATGAGCGAGGACACGAAAATCAGAGAAGCCGCAAGGATGAGGGAAAAGGCTTTGCATGATGAGGCTTCGGCGCTGGGGGCGGCGAGAAGAGAGGGTAAGGCTGAGGGGGAAGCAAAGAAAGAAGCGGAAATGGTGGCCGAGATGAGGGCAAAGGGTTTGTCCGAGGAGCTGATAGCTGCCATTTTGCAGGGTGTGAGAAGCAGGAGGGGGTAAATTGGCATGGCAAGAAGGTAAAATTTCCTTGCATTTTTGGGAAATATATGCTATAATAGAGACAGGAGTTTTTAGGGTATAAGGCAGGGATTTTTCATTAGGATAAATATATATTTATTTTACGACTGTCGGGTTCCCGGCTTTTTGACCCCGGAATTTCCGTGCGCCGATCTGCAGATCGGGAAAATTCATCAAATACACTGGCAATGCAATTACGAAAAAATATATTAATCGAACTACAGGAGGTAATATTCCAATGGCCGAAAAGAAAAAATCAACCAAGCAGGCGCCTGTGAAGCCTGCCAATGCGGAGGAGAGGAAAAAGGCGCTGGACGGCGCTATTGCGTACATAGAAAAACAGTTCGGAAAAGGCTCTATTATGACCCTGGGGAAGGCTCCGGATTACAATGTGGACGTTATTTCCACGGGGTCTATGACACTGGATATGGCGCTGGGGATAGGCGGTTTGCCCAGGGGACGTATTGTGGAGATATACGGGCCGGAAAGCTCGGGTAAGACCACGGTTGCTCTGCATGCTCTGGCGCAGGCGCAGAAAAAGGGCGGCGAGGTTGCATTCATTGATGTGGAGCATGCTCTTGACCCTGTGTATGCAAAGGCGCTGGGGGTCGACATAGACAATCTGCTGGTGAGCCAGCCCGACAGCGGCGAACAGGCTCTCGAAATTGCGGAGGCGCTGGTGCGGTCGGGGGCTATTGACTGCATTGTTGTGGACTCGGTGGCGGCTATGGTTACAAAGGCGGAGATAGACGGCGAGATGGGCGACAGCCATGTGGGGCTGCTGGCGAGGCTTATGTCTCAGGCTATGAGGAAGCTTACGGGCGTTATTTCCAAGTCTAACTGCGTTGCCATTTTCATAAATCAGGTAAGAGAAAAGATCGGTATCAGCTACGGTAATCCCGAGACCACGCCGGGCGGACGGGCGCTCAAATTCTACAGCTCGGTGCGTATTGAAGTACGTAAGGGCGAGACGATAAAGGTCGGCAGTGAGCCTATTGGGGCAAGGACAAAGTGCAAGGTGGTAAAAAACAAGGTTGCGCCTCCCTTTAAGGAGTGCGAATTCGATATGATATTTGGCAAGGGTATTGACCGCATTGGCGAGGTATGCGATATGGCGGAGGAGCTGGGGATAATCAAAAAGAGCGGCTCATGGTTCTCCTACAACGATCAGAAGATAGGTCAGGGGCGTGAAAATGCAAAGGAATATCTGCGGACAAATCCCGAGGATATGCAGGCCATTGAAGAGAAGATCAAGGAAAATGCTCATAACATAGTTATGGTTTCCAAGAAAAGCAAAAAGGCGGCTGCAAAGGACGCTGCTGCAGGCGCTGCTGCGGGGCAGGAGGAAGAGGACAGCATCAGCTATGATGAGCCTGAGACCCAAAAAGCCTCCTCTGAGGCGGTCAAGGCGGCGGATATTGAAGTGGACGCCGATGATGATTACGAAGAGTTTACGCCACTAGAGGACTAGAATTTAAGAGGCAAGAAGCAAGAGGTTCGGCAGATTTTAAAAGTGCGGTGAAAGGCTGAAAAAATCCAGCCTCCAGCCCTCTTACTTCTAGCATTGACTATGCAAATGCTGCTTGTAAACTTTATTATCTGATAGAAAATGAAAGAATATGTGCTATGATAATTTTGGATATTACCCCTTTTAAGGGGGCGATGATGTGTGTGGAGATCGGATTTGATGAGAGGCTGTCAAATTTTGATGATGTGGGGAATTACAGGGATGACAGGGTAACGAAAATTTATGTGCACAGGGATATTTTGGCGGACAGCGGATTTAAAAAGGGCTGTGCGGTAACGGAGGACGAGGCGGAGCTGCTCATTTACAAAAATGACCGCAGGAGGGCAAGGGAGCGGGCTTTGCACCTTTTGACGGCGAGGGATTATTCTTATGGGGGACTTTACGAGAAGCTGTCGGAGAATTACCCGGAGGAGATCTGCGGAGAGGTTTGCGATGAGCTGGCAGGGCGGGGGATAATCAGTGACAGGCGGTATGCTGAGAAGCTGTGCAGGCATTTGTTTGAAACGAAAAAGCTGGGGGAATGGGCGGTGCGCAGGGAAATGCGCAGAAAGGGTCTCACAAGTGAGATCATTGATGAGGTGATTGAGGAATTTTCGGAGGAGGACGATTCCTTTGCACGTCTGGAAAAGCTTGTTGAAACAAAGTATGAGCGGTACTTGACCGATTGGAAGGGCGTTAAAAAGGTCAAGGACGCTCTGGCAAGGCGGGGCTATTCTTATGATGAGATAAATGAAGTTATTGATTTATATGATTTGGATTTTTAGTGCAGTAAATTTGTGCCTTTGCGGGTGGAATGTCAGCTGCTTATCGGATTTATTTATGTGCGCAAGAGGTCAGATGTGGGATTGTCGGGTCAATTCGGGAGATAAAGGAGTAAATGGGAAGATGAAGAAGAAATTCCGGGCGATATTTTTAGCTGAAGCGCCGTTATTGGTGCTGGCGTTGGGGCTTGCGGTCTCGGGCTGCGGTGAACCTGTCAGCGAGGACGCAATTCCTGCGGCAAATTTGGCGGACACGGCGGGTATTGATACGGGGACGTTTTATGAAAGTGCGGAAAACACACTGCCCGAAACGACTGTTACAACAATGCCGGAAACAATGCCGCCCCGTGAGCTCAGGGTTTCGTTTACGGCGTTGGGGGATAATCTTATACATTCGTCAATTTACAATCAGGCGGAAAGGCGGGCGGAAAACGAGGGGGAATATGATTTTTCCCATGCTTATGCGGGGGTGGCGGGGCTGCTGGATAATGCCGATATTACGGTGCTTAATCAGGAAACGCTTATTTGCGGGGACGAATACGGGTTATCTACATATCCTTGCTTTAACAGCCCGGAGGCGCTGGGGGAATATATGGCGGAGCTGGGGGTGGATGTTTTCACCATTGCCAACAATCACACGCTGGACAAGGGCGAAAAGGGATTGCGGGACTGCCTCAGATATTATGATGAGCACGGGTATGTGCGGGTGGGGGCGTACATTGATCGCAGTGACAGGGAGAATATTCGGACGGTGGAGGCAAACGGGGTCGTTGTTTCCTTTTTAAGCTACACCGAGAGCCTGAACGGGCTTTCGCTCAGCGGGGAAACGCCTTTGGAGATAGGGCGCACGCAGGATCTGGATATCATTAAATCGGAGATAGCGGCGGCGAGGGAAATTTCCGATATATGCGTGGTTTCGCTGCACTGGGGCCTCGAGAACAGCAGCGAGACGGAAGATTATCAGCGGTCGGCTGCGAGGGAGCTGGGGGAAGCGGGAGCGGATGTTATAATAGGGAATCACCCTCATGTGCTGCGGGAGATAGAGACCTTTGAAAATTCCGACGGCAGGGAGACTATATGCGCATATTCCCTGGGGAATTTTATTTCCGCTCAGTCGGTGGGGACTAATCTTATTGGGGGGATCCTGAATTTCGAGGTAAGTCTGGGGACGGAAAATGACAAAACGCCTGCGAGGATCGAGGGGATAGAATTTATCCCGATCGTTACCCATTATGACACGAATTACGCAAATGTACGGCTTTACAAGCTTTCCGACTACAATGCCGATCTGGCGGCGGCGCATGGAGTAAGGGCGTTTACGGCGTTTTCCTATGATTATATTACAGAATATCTGGAGAAACAGGGCTTGGACGGTTATATGAAAAGTTAAGAACGGTCAAATAAAAACGGGAGGGCTTTATTTATGATACTTTACAGGGCAAGGGTGACGGGAAAATATGAAAAGGATCTATCGGAAGGTGTGCAGTTTGCGCCCATAATTGAGAGCGCTGCGCTGGACGAATATGACGGCTCGTGGAGCGTTCTCGTTAACCAGAGCAATGAGGGGCATATATTTTTTTCCTTTTTGGCGGCGGATGCGCCGAGGGTGCTCAAAGAGGGGGATGTTTTTATTCTGCGGGTGGGCAGGCTTATCACTGCCGAGGGGGTTGTGGAGAAAATTATGGAGAAGGGAGGGTATTAGAGGTGAGAGGTTAGAGGTAAGAACTGAAATGTATATAAAAATTTAAAGACCGAGGTTTTTATTTCCTAGAGGCAGGAAGCAAGAGGCAAGAATTGAAATACATTTAAAAAATTAAAGACCGAGGTTTTTATTTCTCGGTTCTTTTCTTTTTATTGATTACTTTGTCGGGGAACATAGCCGAGTTCAAAAGGTCGGCGGGGTCAACATCAAGGGCGTCCGCTATGGATAAAAATGTTTCCAAAGTAAAATTATGCGCCATATTTGGAGCTTCTATAATACTCATTAATGAAGAACTGATGTCTGCCTTTTCTGCAAGTTGTTCCTGCGACATTCCACGAAGTTTACGTAATACAGATATAGCTATTCCTATTTGAATAAACATATCACGGTGGCGCAGTGGGATTTCTTTGGACATTTTCGATACTCTCCTTAAATTTGGGGTATATATATTCTATTATATTTACAATTATAATTTTATTCCATTTAATTAAAAATGTTATTGACTAAAATAATAAGGAATGCTATAATATAATAAGTAAAAACTTTTTATTAAAAGTAAATTTATATTATAGAGGTGTTTTTATGAATAAAATCATTACATTTGGTTCATTGCTGCTTGCTGTTTCAAGTTTAGCATATGCAATATGGCAGAAGAGTACATTGGACAGAAAAATCCGTGAGGTCCGGCTTGAAAGAATTCACCCTAACAATGAATCGTTGGAAAAATTTACAAGAACAAGCTGCATAAATATTGCAAAGCAAATCGAAACAAATTCTTATTCCGATGATGAGTATGGGGATTTTTCGCTTGAATGTGCGGCGGCTGTTCTGAAAGCATTGGCGGAAAATATACCGGATGATGTGAGCCTTGCGAATTATTTTGATGAGATTAATAAAATGCGGTTTGATAATTTAACTTTGGAATAAGGCGTTAATTTTGATATACACATTTTGTTGTGCAAATTGTCAAAAAATCCTTTGTTGCAACACGAGCAAATTATTGCATTTGCTGAATTTTTGGAATTTTAAAAAAAGGGGTTGACAAAGTTCGGGGAATATGTTAAAATAATAAAGCTGTCGGACGTAACGGCTGGAAACAAAAGGAACGT
>CAZGAZ010000063.1:0-20331 GCA_964523835.1 uncultured Ruminococcus sp. | reverse complement strand
TTCCATTTTCTTGGCTCCTTTGCTCTTTTCTTTTTATTATATCATACTTTTCTTTTCTTTTTGTTACCATTTTGTTACTCATGCGTATGGTTTGACCGTTAAAATATTCCGGCTTGACTTTACAGGGCTTTTGTGCTATAATTGAAGCAAAAAATCTGTCGGTCACGGGCGGCGGTTTGCCCGGTATTGCCGCATTTTTCGTTAACATATTTTTAAGATATTCAAAGGGATTTGATTGCTATTCTTTATCTTTATCTATCATATCATAATATTATGATAATATCAATAGGATACTTGCCAATATAGCATACAAAAATATCGTAATATTGTGATATAAAATTATGCGATTTGCCAAACAGGAGGGCAATATATTTATGAGATCAGAAGCGCAAAAAGCAGCAGATAAAAAATACAGAAATAAAAAATTGTCCGATGGGACGAAAAAGCAAATAAACGCTACTATAAACAGTGATGATTATAAAATGATTGATGACTACTGCAAAAAAATCGGTATAAGCAAGGCGAAATTATTTGTAAATTCGGCTAAATATATAATCAACAACAATATTGATATATTGAATGCGGCAGCAGAAAAAACCGCCCCCGATGAGTAAAAACACACTCCCTGCACATTGCAGGCATATTCTGCTGTTTCACAAAATACAAACAAATTATTTGTGTACTTTGCCAAAAACAAATTGGGATAATACTATTGCAATTTTCACAAGAATATGGTATACTTAAAATGTATACTAATAAGTATGGGCTTTTTGAACGAAAGAATTGTGGGATTGCAACAGCGTGTAAAAAAACAAACGCAGCTTGCAGCCAATTACAGATTGGGGGCGAATGCTTTTATTGCGCAGGCAATGGCTTTTGGGCAAAAGCGTTTTTTGCAAAAGCCGCTGACATAACAGCTTACAGTCAAGTATACGACAAAAATTTCTATAGAGAAAGGATATGAAGTAATGACACCTAAACAATGGTACAAACGGACGGCAGCTATGCTGACGGCTTTTGCGCTGATGTTCGTGCTGATACCCTTTGCGGGCGGAACGAATGTCAAGGCAGCGGCCGAAAAGGCAGTATCGCTTTCAAATGTAAAGCTGCTGCTTAACGGAAAAGAAGTCACAGACAGCACTAAGGTCAACAACGGCGACGAGGTTTTCTTTGCCTTTGACTGGTCTGTAAACAAGTCTGCGGACGAAGTGCTGGTGAACCCTCTGGTTGCCGACATTGATTTCCAGGGAATTTATCTGCTGGAAAACAACGGCCCTTTGCAGCAGGGCACTGTTGACAGAGGTACATATAAGATAATCAAGACAGCCGACGGCAACAAGATCGAATTCTATGTGGAGGAAGATCAGTTAAAGCAGAGTAATATAAAAGGTCAGGCTGTTTTTAAGGGGAATATCTCCTACACTGCCGGTGATGTGGGCAGCGACGGCAAATTTGATATAAAGGCCTCTGCACAAGGCAATCCTCTGCTTTCCCTGCGCCCTGAGGCAACGGTGAAGGCCAATGCGTGGGTAAGCAAGCAGGCGGACGGACAGCTTTACAAGGAGGGCGGCAAGTATTACCAGAATTACACGGTAACGGTAAACGCCAGCTCCACCAGTACAGGCAATTACACCATAAATTCCATTACAGACACGCCCGTTGATCAGGCTAAAAGCTCTTTAAACGGCAGCATTACCGCTACAGCCTCTTCAAATAACGGCGTGACGGGACTTTCATCCTCTTACAGCAGCTTTGGCGCTGTAAAGAATATTGTATTAAAACCCGGGGCTTCGGTAACGTTCAAGTACCGCATGGAAGTCGACAAGAGCGTTATCACCGACAGGTACAACACCTGGACATACGGCAACAAGGTAATCGTGAACGACAAGCTTGAGAGCAGCGCTTCACCCTCTGTTCCGGAAATGCTTGTGCCCAGTGTAAACAAAAGCGGCAGGCTGGACGCAGCAAACAACAAGATCATATGGACCCTTGAAATACAGTACATGGATTTTACGGGCAACAGCACCACAGACAGGGCAAAGGTCCAGAGCATGGAGGATATCCTTTACCCGGATCCCGCCACAAAAGAAGAGCTTACTGTTGTAGGCAATGAATTCTCCATGAATGATTTCTGGGCTAAGGCAACGCCAAGCCAGGTCACTGTATGGGACTCCAACGGCAATCCGCAAAAGCGCTGGAGATACACTTACAGCTATACCACCACCTATGAGGATAACGGCGTAAGCGTTGACAGAGTTTTCCGCAATGACTTCAATACCGAGATCGATGGCTTTGAATATGACCGTTCGGCTTATATTACGGTGCCAAGCGGTGTTAATCCGGTTGACAAGACGTTTGACAAAGTTGACGCCAACGGCGATCTTAACTGGACTATCACATTTAAAGTACCCGGCGACAATATAACGGACATTACCATTACAGATGTCCTTGGTGCGGACTACGGTCTTTCCCATAAGATAGCAGACGGCAGCATTGCTGTTTCCGGCTCGAAAGATTACACGATCAATAACGATACGATCATAATCAAAGACGATCATAAAGCGGGCGATGTTATAACGATAACTCTTAAGACCCGCCGTGACGACATCAAGAGCTCAGGCAGATATTACAACACTGCCAAGGCTAAATTTGTACAAACCGTTAACGGAAAAGATATTGACATTGAGCGTGAGGACTCAGACCAGTACGAAGTCCGCAGCATTGTAAGCAAGAGCGCTGACAGCAACATTGCCGGCAACAGCGGCGAGAAGCTTACAGGCGAAAACAAGATCGGCTGGTGCGTAACGATCGACCTTAACAATCTTAAAAATGTTAAGCCCAAGGTCGGGGATACCATTACACTTACAGATACTGCTGTTATGCTGAACAATGAGGGGCAGCAGATCGAAATAAAGGGCATTTACAAGCTCCAGACAGGCGGAAATATGTGGTGGACGCCGAATGAAAGCTCTGTTGTTACAGAAGAATACCTGAATAACGGCACAGTTTCTTTTAACGGCAACACTATTACAGTAAAGCTTACTCAAAAGATGATAGATGAAAAGACACTGCTTATATACTATTATCAGGAGGTTTCCGACCCGACCGAGCTGGAAGGCAACTATCAGGTCCACAACAAGGTTTCCGCAGCTTATGAGGGCGAGGACGCAGGTACTGCCGAGGCTACCCAGTGGGAAGGCTTTACCAAGGAAGATATCCTTAAAAAGGAAAGCGACGGCAAGGGCAATCTGGTTCATTACACAATAGAGGTAAACAAGCCCGGTCTTAAAATAGGCGGCGATGAGGATTGTATTTACCTTGATGACGTAATGGGCAAAAGACTTGTATTCCAGGAAAATACACTTACCGTTACCGACGGCGACGGCAGCCCATTGGATGAATCTCTTTGGAGCTATACCTACAACAGCACGACAAGAAAGCTGAGTATTGTACTGCCAGACGAGACCTTCTGCAAGGTTCTATATGATGCGATAATCGACGTGGAGATCCGCAACCTCGGTGGCGTAAACGGCTACTTTATCAACGATCAGCAGGTTGAACTTTCCTCGATATATAACGATATCACCAATACTGCTTCTCTTTCCGGCTCGGGAGGATACAGCAGCAGCAAGTCCGACACATGGTCGGAGGCTGATGTTGCGGGCAGCGCTACCATTATTTCCGACACGGGCGACCTGGTTGTCGACAAGTATGACAGCCTTACGGGTCTGCACCTGAACGGGGCGGAATTCAGCCTTGTTCCCGGAAAATTTGACAAGGGCGAATTTGTACCCTATGTAAATGACGGCGCTCACCCGTCCTTTAAAGAGACTATTAACTATAACACAGGCAATGAGGCAGACACTCTTATCGAAGACCTTGAGTTCGGAATACTTTATGAGCTTACCGAGGTCAATGCTCCAAAGGATCATATGGTATTTGAAGGGGCAAGATACATTGTTATCAGAAAGCCCGGTGATTCAGCTCCTACTTCCGAAACAATAGGCGTTATCCCTGCAGGAAAAAAGGTTGAATACTTTATTGCGGGGGAAACCATCAGCATAGCCAACGACCCCACTGACGACGACACATTGGCGGTCACAACCACTGTAAAGCTCTCCAAGAGAGAGGTGGGTAAATCCGAAGAGCTTCCCGGAGCAAGGATAAGGGTCGAAAAGCTGTCGGGCAGCGCATTTATGCTAAGCACAAAAATCAAAGTCACGGGCGGTATGACGGACGTTGAAAGAACTCCTGAGACCATTTCGTTCACATCCGGAAGCAGCCCTGCGGTAATAACGGGACTTCCTGTCGGCTCCTACCGCATGGTAGAGGACGCAGCCCCTGCGGGCTATGAAAAGACTTCGGCTATCACCTTTAACGTAAGGGTACTGGCTGACGGTACTTACAGCATCACCAGAAACAACAAGGTCCTCAAGGACGATATGGTGATCATGGAAGATGAACTGAGCGAAATGAGCATCTCCAAGCAGAATGTACTCGGCGAAGAGCTGCCCGGTGCAAGGCTTACACTTACAGGTACAGACAATGAAGGGAATGACATAAACTTTGCGGCTCTCGGCAGCATTATAAAGAGCAACAACACTATTAATATCACATCCGAAAGCATTTCCTTTGTATCGGGTACTGTTCCCACAACAATTACGGGACTTCTTGAGGGCGACTATGTTCTTCACGAGGACGCTGCTCCTGCAGGATACCTTGTGGCTCAGGATATTTCCTTCTCCATTGACGAGGGCGGCAATGTACGGCTTCCCGACGGCGGCGGTGTTGCGGACAACAAGCTTATTATGACGGATGAGAGAACATATGTCGTTATCAAAAAGACGGATATTGCTATCAAGAGCGGTATGGGAGATATTCCCCAGATACCCGGAGCGGTTCTGGAGATCACAGGAACTACTCCCGGACTGAACTTCGGCAATGTTAAAGTTTACAACGGCAAAGACGTTAAGATCACAAGCAACGGCGTAGCATTTACCACAACATCCTACGAGGCGGAGATAAGAGGACTTCCCGCAGGACAGTACGTTCTTACGGAAACTGCCGCACCCGAAGGATATGAGACTGTTACGACCAGCTTCACCTTTACTGTGAACGAAAACGGCACAGTATCAGGTTCGGGCTATGAAGAGGAATACAGCTATGACCCTGTTCTCCACAGGATCATAATGATGGATGATGTAAAGACCATTAAGATAGACGAAGAGGTAACCCTCGGAATGTCCGGTCTGCCTATTTCCAAGATATCCATGACGGACCTGGAAGAGCTTCCCGGCGCTGTTCTTACCATAAGGGCTGACAACAGCAGCGGCGAAGGCGGAGATGTTTCCAATGCTGTGGTTCAGTATAAGGACTCCCCCGATGAGATCATTTATGCGGAGGGCGACAGCCTGACATTTACCTCCAGGAAAGTTACAGCCTATGTTTCGGGTCTACCCGAGGGCTACTACGTTCTCACCGAGGACACTGCTCCTGACGGCTATGACCTGACCACCGATTTCTACTTCAGAGTTATTCTGAAGGATAAGGAATACTCGGTAGTTCCGGGTAAAAACAACGGTTACAATGTTATAAGAAGTGACGGTACGGTGATCATAAGAGATTATCCCGAGGGCGTTAAGGAAGACCCCGACGAGGAAAAAGAGAGCACCGGCGTTACCACTCAGACCGTTTCTATCACACAAACCACCACGGATATGCAAACTTATGCAAATCTGGAGTCCTCATCTGTTACGACATACCCAAGGCGGCCCAGCTACACCGGACCGTTCACCGGCACAAGACCGGGCAACGAAGGCCCAGGCTACTTCATTGACCCGTCGATCACCAATCACATTGACAGAAATCAACCCACAGAGCCTCTGGAATCGGAGGATATCAAAGCAGGTGTGTATGTTGTGGGACAGGACAGCAGCAGTGACGCTAAGGACGCTGCTATAGGCATGGCAGTGGTTGCTGTTATGGCATCGGCTGTATATGCTGTTTCCAAGGCGTTAAAGCGCAGACGTTCCAGATAAGCTCATGACAAAATAAGCACAAATAAAAATTGCTGCACTGCTTAATGCGGTGCAGCAATTTTTTGCGTTCAAAGCAGGCATTGTCTGCATTTTCACAGCTTTTCAAGGGCGCTGAGTCCCGCTATTATCAGAGGCAGCAGCGGCGGAGGAAAGCCGCAGACAAGGAAATAGGCAAGGGCAGCGGCAATTATGATAATGTCGCAGAGCTTTTGGGCGGAAACAATATCGGATGCAGGGGAGATATATTCGCACATGGCACGAATGATCCTGCCGCCGTCAAGAGATGACAGGGGCAAAAGGTTAAATACCCCCAGCGCAAGGCTTACCATTGCCCACAGCCGCATTTTGGCAAGGACGAACAGAGGGACAAGGGCAAAGTTTACGGCGCAGCCTGCGGACAGCAGAATAAGCTCACGGAAAAGTCCTCTGCTGTAAGTGCCGTTTTTCACAGACATACGTATCCCGGCAGCACAGAAGGTTATGCTTTCGGGGAATAACCCTGCGGCTCCGGCGGCAAATATATGCCCCGATTCATGGGCGAGGCAGAGCAGGAAAACAGGCAGAGCGGGGTAATTGCCGCTGTAATATTCATTTGCTGTGAGCACAGCTGCCCAGAGGGCAAAAAAGCCGAATGTGAAGCGGATACGGGGCAAAAAAGCACCACCTTTCGGGGTCGGGAACACCGGAGGCAGAAAATATACCGATACCTTACCTGAACAAGTCCGAAAAATTCGGTTTTTATTTCTGCTCTCTCACATTATTTTTAAATGTCAAAACAGTTTCCCCATAAATTAATTCTATTCCCCACGGTCTCACCTTATGTCCAATATTTTTGAGGTCATTTTGTACATTTTTAACAAAATGTTAATTTTCGTCATAAAATTTTAGGCAAATATATTTAAAACTACTTGACAAAAAAGTCATTATGTAGTAAAATTAAAATAGTTGATTTTATCTTTTGATACAGTATAAAAAAATAAGGAAAAGAGTTGATCTTTCAAATGATACATACGGATAATCCGCTGTGGCAGCGAATCTTCGGCTCTGCCTGGAACACTCTCACCGAATGCCGTTCGGATATCGGCGGCTTTATTATCGACCATGAAAACAAAAAGGTCTATGCGGACAGCAATGCTTCGGAAATGGCAAAGCTTCCCGAAGAACCTGATTACAGCGAAACAGTGCTGCTGACGGCACGGCTTATGGAACAAAGCAAAGGCGGCTCCCATTTATCTGTAAAGATATGCGAGTACAGTGACAGCGTTACTGCAGGCTTCTTTATGACCGAGGAGGAAATAAAGGGGCGGGGCAAGCTGCTTTTCCCTGCGTGCACGACTGCAAGGCTTATCGGAATAGTGAACGAATTCAAGGGTAAATCCTTATTCGCCCTCATTCAGCTGGAGGACAGCATTTCCGCTTCCCTTTCGGATTTTCATATTTACAGCGCATTGTCCGCAATCAAGGCGAAGCTGCCTCCGAATGCTCTTATTGCCGCTTATTCAAAGGAGCGGTACTGGCTGTTTATCCCGGATTCGGATATTATCTGCAAGGACGGGGACACGGCTGCCCGGCGGGAGGAAAATTATCTGAAAATGCTGCAGACTACAGTAGCAGAGTGCGAATTGTCCGATGAAATGGGCGAGCCTATCGGCAGCCACGGTATGACCTTTACGGCAGGCTGCGGAGCGGACGGAGTGCCTGCCCAGAGGCGTATGCACACGGCGGAATTTGCGCTGTTTGAAGCCACAGGAAAGGGCAGAGGCAGCATTTGCCGCTATTCCTCCGACCGATATGAGGATCAGAAGAACGAGTACGGCTGCATGAAAAGGTTCTCGCAGCTTATTGACAATAACCTGTTTGTATACCATTTCCAGCCGATCATCAGCGCCCGCACGGGTGATGTGCTGGCTTATGAGGCGCTTATGCGCACGGATGACAGCATAGGAATGTTTCCGCTGGAAATACTGGGAGCTGCCACAAGATACGGCAGGCTTTATGATATCGAAAAGGCGACCATGTTCAATACTATGGCGTTTATCGGGGAAAACCAGGATATATTTACGGGCAGGAAGCTGTTTGTAAACTCCATTACCGCCCATATGCTTTCCGACAGCGACTGGCAGACGCTGGAAAACCGCTACGGCGAGCTTATGGAAAAGGTGGTAATAGAGCTTACCGAGCAGACCGAGGTGGACGATAAGAGCCTTGACCTTATCCACGACCGCCTTAAAAGGTGCAATATGTCCCTTGCCATTGACGATTACGGCACGGGCTATTCCAACACCTCAAACCTGCTGCGGTATTCTCCCCATTATGTTAAGATCGACCGTTCGCTTATTACCGACATTAACACCAAGCCCAGAATGCAGAAATTTGTGGCAAGCATTATCGACTTTGTTCACGATAACGGCTACCAGGCTCTGGCAGAGGGCGTGGAGACCTCGGATGAGCTGCGGGTAATGATACAGCTGGGGTCCGACCTTATCCAAGGGTATTATGTTTCCCGTCCCAAGCCTGTGGTCATTCATGAAGTTGCAGACAGCATAAGAGATGAGATAAAAAGGATAAACGAGGAATTCGCCAAGGATATAGCTAAAATTTACCGCCCGACAGACGGAGAGATTATCAGAATGTCCGACCTGACGCAGGAGCATTATACTGTGATACAGGCAGGCAGCGGCAGCTTTGTCATTGACGGAGAGGACAGCGGCGAGATCGGTGTGCTCATCAAGGTAAAGGACGAGTCGGACGTTAAGATCACCCTGAAGAACGTCACAATAAATTCGGCAAAGGCCGATCCAATTATTGCTCTGGGCGAGGATTCCAAGGCTCAGATATGCGTTGAGGGAGAAAATGCCCTTCTGGGACGGGGTATATACGTACCGAGAAGTGCGGCGATAACATTTACGGGTGAAGGGAAGCTGACGATAATATGCGAGTCCGCAGACGCTTACTGCGTAGGCGTGGGCAAGGACAACAGCCCCGGAAGCATTTGCTTTGACAGTTCCGGTTTCTTCGACTTTACCGCCAACGGAGATCATGCCATAGCCATAGGCGGCGGCAGGAACGAGGGCGGACTTGCCGTAATAATAAAGCAGGGGCATTATAACATAAGCTGTTCGGGGGGCTGCTGCGTAGGCGTGGGCATTGCCGAGGGGGGCAGCGTGGTGGATATGTCAAGGGTCTCCTTAACGGTAAGGCTAAGCTCTCCCGATTCGGTGGGCATAGGCTCTGTTAAGGGCAGCGCAAATATCTCCCTGACGGATTACAGGGCAAGCTTCGATCAGAGCGGTATAAATATGTGCGGCATAGGCACTATAAGCGGCGGCAACGGAGACATTGACCTGGAACACGGAAAACTTGATATGATGATGCGTGGGCGGAGCATTAACTGTGTGGGCACACGCAAGGGCAGCATAGACTGCCGTGCAAAGCACAGCGAGTTCAACTTCGAATGCGAGGGCAACTCGGTCTCGGGGGTCGGCGATATGCAGGGCGACGGAGACGTCAGTCTTTTCGACGGCACTGTGGATATTATTTTCCGCACCAACGAGGGTATGGGGCTCGGCAGCCGTGACGGTGTGCTGACTGTGGATAATCTGGTGCAGAATATCAATATCAACAGCTGAAAATTTAATTAATAATTAATAATGAGCGGCGGTTGCTGCTTTGCGGCATGGAATGTGTGATAAGTGTCATGTGTTCTGTGCCGTATGGCACATTTACACCGAAAAATAAAAGAAGGCGAATAATATGACAATGACTAAGGCAGCTGTAAAAAGGATAATGAGAAAACTGCTGCGGATAATGATAATAGGGCTGATAGTATGCGTTATCGGAGTGATCGCTGTATTTTCCGTAAACGCTTATGTGAAGAAATCCGCCGAACCTTTTATACTGTCTGCCGATACGGCAAATACCTTAGAGGGCGCAGACTGCATAATCGTCCTCGGGTGCAGGGTAAACGGCGAAGCTCCAAGCCCCATGCTGGGAGACAGGCTCATTGTAGGCTGCAAACTTTACGAAAGCGGAGCAGCTCCGAAGCTGCTTATGTCGGGAGATCATGGCAGGGTAGAATATGACGAGGTGAACGCCATGAAGAAATTCGCCATGGACAGAGGCGCACCCGATGAGGACGTTTTTATGGATCACGCAGGCTTTTCCACCTATGAAAGTATGTACAGGGCGAAGGAAATATTCGGGGCAAAGAAGGTAATAATCGTTACCCAGAAATATCACCTGTACAGGGCGGTGTACATAGCAAGAAAGCTGGGGATAGAGGCCTACGGCGTTCCCTCGGACCTGCAGGGATATTCAAGGCAGAAATATTATACCGTCCGTGAGGTGCTGGCAAGAAACAAGGATTTTGTAACAACTATCATAAAGCCCAAGCCCACCTATCTGGGCGAATATATCCCCATAAGCGGGGACGGACGGCTGACCAATGACGGGAAAACGGGCGAGGCTGCCGTTTTAAGCGGCGGCAAAGGCTGAATAAAAATATAAGCTGCACCGGTAAAAGTGCAGCTTTTGCTTGTTGAAAAAAGTTCGGAAAATTTTTGCATTCGGCAGTATGCCAGTATGCCGAAATAGGCAGTATGCCGAAACAAGTGCAGCAACACCCTGCTTATTTTTCCCGTCCGCAGCTTTCGCAGACCCATACGCCCGGGGGATTTACATTGCCGCATTCGGGGCAGACCCATTTCTTGCCGTTGTTTGCCGCATTATTATACTGCGGGGGCGTATAATATGTAGGCTGATTATATTTAAGAAGCTCCGCCTTTTTCCTTTCAAATTCCTCCTGAGTTATAACTCCCGAATCAAGCAGCTGCTTGTATTCCCGGATAGCATTGACATTGCCCGTATGATAAGGAACGCTCTGATTCTGTTTAACGCATATGATTATCAGCGCAAGCAGCGTGAAGAAAAATCCCCACCAGAACCATGCACTCCCCGAATACCCTTTATCGGTTGCGACCTTTTTGCATATTGCTCCCCATATATAGCGTATAAGAAGTGAAAACAACAAACTTCCAAACAGTTCTCCTGCTGCCTCAGCACCCATTATCCTTACTCCTTTCCCGTAATTTTACTTAAGGAAACACTGATCAAATCGTTTTAAAGTTTTTCTTGATTTTAAAAGTTGTTATGTGCGGCGGTATTTTCCCCGCCGGTCATATATGACCACGACGGTTGGAAAATACCTTTAATCAGCAGTTTCTTAAATTATACCTTATTTTTCAGACGGAATGGTTAATTTTCCGTTTTCTTTTTTTTAATAAAAAATGTGAATTTATACTTTAAGACCGCAAAGACCGCACCGGTCAAATGGCTTATTCAAATTAGATCCAAACTTTATTTTTTATTAAGCAGCCCCGTCTTTATCTTTTCAAATTCCTCGGGAGTTATAGCGCCCGAATCAAGCAGCTGTTTGTACTCCCGAAGCACGTCGATAATGTTCTTCTCCTTTGAGTGAACCGCCAGATTCGGTTTCTGGATTATTTCCAGAATCGCCAGAAAGCCGAATAAAATCCCCCACCGAAACCATCTTTTGCCCGGATACCCTTTGTTCTCGGCGGCCCTTTTGCACACAACTGCAAATAAAAGGTGCGCCGCCGCCAGCATTACAAGATACGTCAGAACGATCGGCAATACGATATAAAATTCTTCCATTTCTTTCACCTTTCCTATTTGTATCTTTACTTTGTTGCTTATTTTGCAGGCGGAGGTGCTGATCTTTCTTGCTTTATTTTTCCCGTCCGCATTCCCTGCATGACCGCACGGTAAGGGGATTTTCCCTGCCGCATTCGGGACATATCCAGGTGCTGCCGCTGTTGTTTGCAAGAGGCGGGGAATATGTAGGCTCGGGGTGATTTATCAGCTCGGACTTTTTCCTCTCAAATTCCTCCCGTGAAATGACCCCCGAGTCAAGCAGGTCCTTATATTCACGCAGGACGGTCACGTCTATCATCTCCTTTGAGGCAGGAACTTTTTTCGGCAAAACTGCCACAACTATGACCGCCCATAAGCCGAATACAAAGCCTAACCAGAACCAGGCGCTCTCCGAACGTCCCTTTCCCTCTGCTATCTTCATGCATATTGCCCCGCATATGCCGCACACCACCAGCGACATTGCAATGCTGAAAACCCAACCGCTCATTTTTTTCACTTCTCCTTTTGTCCGTTACCGTTATATTGAAATAATGCCGGTAAACGATTATTAATCTTATTATAGTTCATTTGCAAATAATATTTGTTAACCTTTTTCGGTTTTATTATAAATTTTTTTATATATTACGGCATTTTACGTAAAAATCCGTCCGCTGGGCACACCGGGAATATCAGTTTGCTTCATGTGTTTCATACGCTACATATAAATTACCGCTTATATGTATAAATTTTATGGTATATCTGAGTACCGTATAATAGTCCTCTTCCTCGCTTATGCTTAAATGCGCCGTTTCGGGTTCTTCTTCCAGCCAGCATACCGCTGCCTGAGTTTCAGTGTCATGGGTATTAAAAAAATAATAAACACCGGTTGGCCAATAATCCCTGCCGTCATAAACAGATGCTGTTTGAAACATATCAAGCAGCAGGTCTCTGTCCGATTGAAATTCGCCTGTTGTTTTTATAGCCCCTTTTCCTTCGTGTTTCCGGAAAACACGGTCAAATTCATATTCGGATAATTCGATAAAATTGTCTTTATATTTATTTGCAATTTCAATTGCGTTCAGAATCAATTCAAACAGTACGCCGCATCTTTCCGCCTTATCGTAAAGCTCCCCGAGAGTGCGCTTTTGTTTATCTGCATAAGCGTTCATTTCATTAGCATAATTTTTCATTTTATTTGCCGAAATAATATTTACGGCAATAAGAACTGCTGTCAGAACGGCAATTATGACCCATAAAGCTGCTTCCATATTATTTCTCCCTTTCAAGGCCGCCCGCAGCTCCGTGCCTGCTGCCGTGATTTTGTGATTTTATACTAATCCCTCATTGAATTATGATTACTCATCAGACCCGTACAGACCGTTATCGACCTGTTCACGCAGTATATACATTACATATAAATTACCGCTGATATTTACAAATCTTCTTTTTTCTCCGAATACCGAATGATTCCACCGGATAATTTCCATTTTGCTTGTATACAGCTTTTCGGGTTTTTCCTTTAGCAGGCATACCGCCGCCTGAACGTCACCGACATTATAAATGTAATAATAAACACCCCACGGGCGGGCGTCCGATTTGTCGGTAACAACTGCCGAGGACCTGAACATATCAAGCAGCAGGTCTCTGTCCGATTGGAATTCTCCCTCTGCCCCCACAGCTCTTGCCTCGTTTCTTCCGTATTCCCGCAAGATGCGGTCATATTCATATTCGGATAATTCGGTGATCTCATCAGTGTATTTGTTTGCAATTTCCACTGCTTCCGAAAGCTTATCAAGCAGCATGCAGATATTTTCGATCTTTGTATAAACGATCAGCATGGAGCATTCTCTTTCATCGGCATAACTGTCCATAAGAGCTATAAAACGGTTTGTCCGCCTGATGGTAAATATATTAACGGCAATAAGAAACAGGATCATAAGCGCAAATACGGTTAAAAGTATGATTCTCACAATATTCTACCTTTCATATCATTATGAAAATTTTTGATTCCGAAAATTACTGCAGATAACGGCATTTTCCTGACTATATTATAATCAATTTGCAAATAATATTTGTTAACCTTTTTCGCCTATTTTATAAATTTTTTACAAAATTATAATCTTTTATGAAAAAAGCTCCGCAGACAATAATACTAACGGTGATTAGTATTATTGTCTGCGAAACCAATACTGTTTTCTGTATCCGATTTTAAATAATTTTCAACACAATGGTTTTCTGCGCCCTGCCTCTTGCTTCCTGCCTCCCATCAGCACTTCACAAAGCACTGTATCAGCGGCGCTAAAAACGCCAGCCCCAGGCAGATCATAAGCTGCTGTCCGGACAAGGGCACAGTATCAAAAATAGTCTGCATAAAGGGCAGATAAACAGCCCCGAAAATGACCGCCGCCGAACTAAGCACCGCAAGCAAAAGCTTCGGGTTATTGAAATAGGGCACTGTAAAAATGTTCTTATCCTCCGATTTGCACTCGAACACATGGAACAGCTGACTCATAACAAGAGTCAGCAAAGCTCCTGTCCTTGCCGCCTCCACGCTGCCGCCCATATTTGTCATGACCGTAAACGCCGCCAGTGTGCACAGCCCTATAAGCACCCCTCGGATGACTATTCGGAACAGCAGTCCCCCCGCAAAAAAGCTTTCGTCCGAGCGGCGGGGCGGTTTTTTCATGCTCTCCCTGCCGCAGGGCTCGACCCCCAGCGCCACTGCGGGCAGCCCGTCGGTCACAAGGTTTACAAGCAGTATCTGGCTCGGCAGCAGCACCATAGGCATTCCCATGATTATCCCCAGGAACATGGTCAGCACCTCGCCGATATTGCAGGACAAAAGATATCGCACGAATTTTCGGATATTCGCATATATCCCCCGTCCCTGCTCAACTGCATTCACAAGAGTGGCAAAGTTATCGTCCAGCAAAACCATATCCGCCGCCTGCCTGGTAACGTCCGTTCCCGTAATGCCCATAGCAACGCCGATGTCCGCTTCCTTTACGGCAGGGGAATCGTTAACGCCGTCCCCCGTCATGGTGACAATGTGCCCCAAAGACTTATACGCCCTTACTATCCGCAGCTTATCCCCCGGGGAAACACGGGCGTAAACGCAAACCTTCGGGGCTGCCCTTTTCAGCTCCTCATCACTCATATTTGCAAGCTCCGCTCCAGTAAGCACAGCGTCCTCGGAATCGGTCAGAAGAATGCCCGCCTGCCTTGCCACCGCAGCAGCGGTGTTTTTGTGGTCTCCCGTTATCATTACCGTGCGTATCTTTGCCTCACGGCAGAGCCTTACAGCCCGCTTTGCCTCTTCCCTCGGCGGGTCGGACATTCCCATGACCCCCGCAAAGGTAAGGTTCTTGCTGTCTCCGTTTTCCGAATAAGCAAACGCCAGCACCCGCAAAGCCTCCGACGCCATACTGTCGCAGATATCGGCGATCTGCCGCTTGTCGGCATAGGTAATGGGGCGCACTCCAAGGTCAGTGAGGATATTCTTGCATTTATCAATAATTACCTCCACCGATCCTTTTATATAAGCGATAGTGCCGCTGCCGTCGGGCTTTTTCACGGTAACGGTCATAGAGCGGCTTTCGCTGTCAAAGGGAATTTCATCGGTTCTTATAAACGTCTTTCGCTCCGCACGGCAGTTCATGCCTCCCTTAGCGGCGGCAATAAGCAGAGCGGTCTCGGTAGGGTCGCCCATTACATTCCATTCGCTGCCGTTTTCGCCCGGGCATATGTCGCCGTTATTGCAGAGAACCGCACAGCGGAGCATTTCCCGCAAGGGCGTACTTGTCATTTTGGTGACAGTCGTCGTGGCATTTGCGCCCTCACCCTTTACCGAAATATGCCCCCCTGTTTTATACCCCTGCCCCGAAAATCTCAGCTCATGTCCTCCCGCAAAGCCCTTGCAGACGGTCATTTTATTTTCCGTGACAGTGCCCGTTTTGTCGGTGCAGATCACCGAGGTGCACCCAAGAGTTTCCACCGAATGAAGCTTGTGAACAAGTGCGTTTTGTTTGAGCATACGCCCCACAGCAAGGGCAAGGGCAATTGTCACCGTAGCGGGCAGTCCCTCGGGGATAGCCGCAATGGCAATGGTAATGCCCGTCATAAGCATATCGAAAACAGGCTCGCCCCTTATAATCCCCGCCCCCGACACGATAACGCACACCGCCAGGCATATTACCGCCACGACCCTGCCCAGCTCCCCGAGCCGTTTCTGCAAAGGGGTAAGAGGCTCTTCGATCTCTTCTATCATTCCCGAGATCTTGCCCATCTGGGTATTTTTTCCCGTGGCAATGACCCTTGCCTGGGCAGTGCCCTTGGTGATTATCGTGCCGCTGTAGACGATATTCTTTTTCCCGATAGAATTATCCGTATCCGACCTGCTGCCCACGGCTTTGGACACAGGCTCGCTTTCCCCCGTCAGCACACTTTCGTCCGCCGACAGTCCCTTTGCCTGCAAAATAACAGCATCCGCCGCAGCCTTGTCCCCCGCTTCAAGAGACAATATGTCCCCGGGGACAACAAGGGCAGCGGGAATAATCGTCAAATGTCCGTTCCTGCACACCTTTGCCGAGGGAGCGGTCATATTTTTGAGCGCCAGCAATGTGCGCTCGGTACGGTACTCCTGGATAAAGCCCAGAATGGCATTGAGCATAACGATGATTATAATGGTAACAGCGTCCGCAGGCTCGCCGATAAATGCGGATATCCCCGCAGCGGCAAGCAGTATCATCACCATAAGGTCCTTGAACTGTCCTGCAAATATTTTAAGCGGACGGGGCTTTTTATCCTCCCCGACAATATTTTCTCCGTACTGCTCCAGCAGTTTTTCCGCCTGCGCAGAGGACAGCCCCGACGCTTGGTAGGGCTTGTCGTGATCGTCCTGTTTTGACCTTTGAGGCAGGTCATAATCTTTTTCCAAAATTCCTGTCGGCATATCTCCCGCTCCTTTCCTTTTAGAAATTTATATGTCGGGGATCGGGGGATTATTCTGCTCGTCCTTTTATTTTCTCCCTCTCAAACACCCTGACGCTCAAACGCCGCCGGGCTTTTCTCCCCCTCATGCGCCGGGGGACCGGCTTTGTACCACGCTGTGGGACTGTCGCCGCTTCCTCGGCGCAGTAGGGCAAACAAAGCCATCCCCCGGCGCCTGAGGGGGAAAAAATCCCGGCGGTGCCTGAGCACTTGTTATAATTATTAAATAAGAATTATTAATTTAATATAATATTCATAAAAATAGTATATAATAAATTTAATAGAAAATTTAAGGAGGCAAGTCTATGAAAAACGAAAAGATCCGCCGTATGCAAACACAGCAGATGATACGTACCGCCCTGCCCATTATAGGAGCTCTGTTCCTCTTTTTGATCTCCGCAGGCTATATCGCCTACAGAATGGTAAGCAACTATAACTATAACGAACGCTGGAAAGACTACGACGAGTGCGGGCTGGGCTGATATGGTCGATACAACTGTATGCATTTACAATGCTTTTATAAAAACCATGTCCGAAGCAGGGGACATAGAAAACGGCTATGTCAGAATAGCGGACGGCAAAATAACCGAGGTCGCCTGCGGCAACCCCGATAAAATTTCCGACACGGATATCAATGCAAAGGGACAGACCCTCTGCCCAGGATTTATCGACATCCATACCCATATGGGACTGATAGGCGACGGCATGGGACAGGAGGGGGACGACGTAAACGAGGGCAGCGACCCTGTAATGCCCCACCTGCGGGCGATCGACGGGATAAATTTCCGTGACAACTGTTTTTCAGACGCCGTGAAAGCAGGGGTCACAACCGTTGTAACGGGTGTAGGCTCGCTGAATCCCATAGGCGGCGATATGCTGGCGATAAAAACCGCAGGGCGAACCTTGGACGAAGCAGTCATTTGCCGTGCAGGGATAAAATTTGCCCTGGGCGAAAACCCCAAATCCTATTACACCGACCGTGAGGAAGCTCCCCAGACCCGCCTTGCAACCGCCGCCCTTATTCGTGAGGCATTGTATAAGGCGCAGCGGTATGCGGAGCAAAAAGAGGCTGCCGAGGACGTGTCGGAAAGCCCCGAATACGACATAAAGTGCGAAGCGCTCATACCTTTGTTAAAAGGGGAGCTTGCCGCCCATATCCACTGCCACCGTGCGGATGATATACTTACCGCCCTGCGTATACGGGACGAGTTTAATTTGCACGCCCTGCTTGTTCACTGCACCGAGGGTCACCTGATAGCGGATATCCTGGCGGAAAGGCAGGCAGCTGCCGTAATAGGGCCTGTAATATGCGACAGAGGCAAGCCCGAGCTGGCGAATGCCTCGCTTTGCAATGCCGCAAAGCTTCTTAAAGCGGGCGTTCCCATTGCCATATGCACAGATCACCCCGAAACCCCCATACAGTTCCTTGCCATGGGCGCTGCCCTTTGCGCAAAGCACGGTCTGCCCCGTGACGAGGCGCTTAAAGCGATCACCGTTAACGCCGCAAAGCTGGGCGGCTTCGGAGACAGAACAGGGTCGGTCGAAAAGGGAAAGGATGCAGACCTTATCCTGCTTGACAATGACCCCTTTGACATTTTTACAAATGTGACCATGACAATGATCGGGGGAAAAATAATATTTAATAATTAGCGGTTATTTTCATCTAATCTCTAACATCTGAAGGAGGACTGCAAGTTTGAAACATAGAGGGAATAACCCCTAAGTTTCAAAGTATCTTTGGTGCGAACAACAAATCAGCGGGAGGTAAAAAAATGAAGTTCCAATTCAAAAAAATAGCGGCTGTGTGCATGGCTCTGACAATGTGCTGCGGAGCTCTGACAGGCTGCGGAAATGATAACGAAAAGCCCTCGGACAGCACCGAGGCAGCAGTTGCGGATAACGGCGATAACAGCGGCGATCCTGCCGATAATTCATCGGAAAACACGGAGGAAACCGCAGGCGGAATCAAAGCCGTTTTCGGAGAGATACGCACGGAGTATAACGAAAATCTCGACCTGTCGGATTTTCCCCTGACCGCATCGGAAGTGCCCGATGGCTACAGCCTTACGGTTGAAGCGGAAAGCGGCGAGTTTTCCGGCAGCGCCGCCGCCCATGACCTGCCCGAGGCTTCGGGAGGGGGCTTTGTGAACGGCGTGAATCAGGAAGGCGACGAGCTGAAAATGACCGCAAATATCGAGTACAGCGGCTTTTACGACCTGAATTTCCTGACCATGGGCAGCAAAGGACGTGTGAATAATGTACTGGTAGACGGACTTAAAGTGGGGGACATTACCACTACCGACCCCGTATTCTTTGCGGACACGCCCCTTAACAATATTTACCTGGAGGCAGGGGAGCATACTATTTCCATAACCCCCTCATGGGGATATGTGGACATTGACTGCGTGATAATTTCCGCAGCCGCAAACCCCATTACCGAAGCGGATTACGCCGTCGAACCTACCCTGACAAATCCCAATGCAGACGAGCGCACAAGGAGAATGTTCAAGTTCCTTTGCGACGTTTACGGGAAATATTCCCTGGCAGGGCAGTATGCCGACGAGGGCAGAGCCTCATCGGAATTTGAGAAGATCACCGCAAAAACGGGAAAATCCTTTGCGGTCCTGGGACTGGACGTTTCGGGCTACAGCCTCGGTTCAAAAGCCCACGGCAGCGAATCGAGAACCATAGAATACGCCTACGACTGGTACAATAACGCAGGCGGCATAGTTCAGCTCTGCTGGCACTGGACATCTCCCGAGGATTACGCCGTCAACGCAGGGGATCACCCTTGGTACAGCTCATTCTATAAGGAGGGCTCAAAGCTTGACCTTGACAAGATAATGAACGGCGAAGACGACGCAGGCTATCAGCTGCTTATGGACGATATCGACAATATGGCAAACGAGCTTGCAAGGCTGAGGGACGCAGGCGTTCCCGTGCTGTGGAGACCTCTCCACGAGGCCTCGGGAGGCTGGTTCTGGTGGGGCGACTGCGAGCCCGAAAGCTATATCAAGCTCTGGAATGCAATGTACGATAAAATGACCAACGAGCATAATCTTACAAACCTTATCTGGGTGTGGAACGGGCAGGACCCCGCCTGGTATCCCGGAGATGAAACGGTGGATATCCACGGCTGGGATATATATGCGGGAAACCACGTGGACACCTCACAGAGCGGGCGTTTCGAGGATATGGCGCACAATTACGGTGAAAAGACTAAGATCATCGCCCTTACGGAAAACGGCTGCGTAATGGACCCTGACAAGGTGATGAACGACAACGCCCGCTGGCTTTTCTGGGGCACATGGGCAGACCCCTTTACAATGAAGCTGGGTGTGGTGCTCAACGACGAGTATACCACCATAGAGCTGCTTACAAAGGCGTATAATCACGAAAGAGTGCTTACCTTGGACGAGCTGCCCGACCTTAAAAATTATCCCCTGTAAGAAAATTAAAAATTTTAAGCCAAAAAACCCGGCTTTTGCGTGGGTTTTTTGGCTTACTTTCGTATATACGCTTCGCCGTTGTATCCCCGTATGTCCATAAAACATTCATCACATTTAATCCCGAATCGAACAATTTAATTTTTTCCGACATTTTTACCTCCCGCTAATCTTTCGTTCGCACCAAAGTTTCTCTGAAACTTAGG
>CAZGAZ010000062.1:0-20505 GCA_964523835.1 uncultured Ruminococcus sp. | reverse complement strand
TTGTTGCACCAAAGATACTCTGAAACTTAGGGGTCTGCCGTTAACTTTCAAACTTTTCCTTTCCGCAAATTTGTTGTTGCACCAAAGATACGCTGAAACTTAGGGGTTTACCGCTAACTTTCAAACTTTTCCTTTCCTGCCGAATGTGATTGTTTTTCCTTTAAACTGCGTAAAGGCTGCGCTGCCTGAATTGCTTTTCAGGTATTCGCAAATTTTGCCCGGTTTCCCGACATAAGCCTCTGCTTCGCTTCTTGTCATGCCGTGATTGATGAGCCTTTCCACCGCCTCGCCCCCATCGGAATACCACAGGCTTTTTGAGGCAATAAAGTCCTCCAGTCTTTCGCTGTAATTTTCCTGTTCGGGATATACAAACGCCACCCTGTCGTTCATACGGATGTCAATATCCGAAAGATTCAGTTCACGCATTATATAAGCGCTTCGCATAGCGGCGGCATAATCCCTGGCGGAATTTTCAAGCTCCGACCTCCGGTGCTTTATTGCACCGCTGCGGTCGCAAAGCTCTCCGTAATCCATTCCGTCAATATACAGTCCGCTGCATTCAAGATCACGGTTTGTATCAATGCATACAATAAGCCCGCCCTCTGCGGCAGCCTCCGCCATTTTGCTTATAAATGCCCTTGAATTTCCGATATGCCGCAGAACAGACTGGCAGATAACAACATCAAACATACCTTTGAAATCACTTTGAAGGAAATCGCATTTGATTATCCTGCCGCTTATATTGTGATTATTTATCAGTCTTTGAGCCTGCTCGGTCATTGCCTGTGAAAAATCCACACCCGTATAGCTGCTGCCCTCAGGCAGGTGCTTCATAAGCATGGGGGCAAAATATCCGTATCCGCAGCCGCAGTCAAGAACGCTCACTTTACGTTCTACCCTCCAGACTTCACGAATAAGAAATCCGAGATAATCATCATTCCAGCTTTCGGCTCTTGAACGCATAATATATTCCGAATGCTTATCCCAAAAATCCTCAGAGTCGGTTTCCTCCGATAAATAAATATCGTCCTTCAGCGGTTTAAGCCCAAGCAGCTCGTCAACGGAAATATCAAAATAGTCCGCCAGCACAGGGAGCATGGTTATATCGGGCATGGTTATGCCGTTTTCCCATTTGCTTATTGTCTGGAATGTTGTTCCGATTTTTTCCGCAAGCTCGGTTTGCGTGATATGCTTTGCACGCCTTAATTCGGCAATTCTTAAATTTATAACTGTTTTATCCATATTCATCACTCCCGGTGATAATATTATATCACAGCGGACAGATAAAGTCCATAGCTTTGTCGGTTAGTTTTTTCGCCTTGACAGCGAATAGCTGCCGAGGACAGGATTTGAACTTTCAAGATTTGTATTTTGGAGCAATATAAGCTTATACATTTTGATAATGCACAGCAGCATTTCCCCGTTTGCGGAAAATACTGAGTTCGGAAAAAATATGACCGTATCAGAAAAGCAGTAATAAGCTAAAGTTATACTTTAAACTTATTACTGCCGGATATTAACTATGTATTGCAGGACAATGTTCTATGCTGTTATCCTTTGTATCTTGGGTATTTGCACTGCCACAGCCGCTTTAAATCGGAGCCGTCGGTGTTTATTGAATATATTCCGAGCGATACTCTTTCATCGGGATTTTTATAAACTTCTTTGATAAAGAACATTCGGCTGCTGTCGGCATAAAAAATTTTATATCCCGTATTTTTTTCACTATAAAGCTCTGTACTTGTTCCGTCCTCATATTTGAATAAACAACTAATTTTTCTCTCCTGATCATATTGCTTATAATAAACCGTATCTTCATACATTAAAGCCGAACCGTTGTCAGGGGAAAAATTACTGCTGATGAGCTTATATTCATTTTCATTGCACAAATACAGCTTGCGATTATAGTTATAAAGCCACTGCTGCTGCGGCTCTAAACACTTTTCGACAGCGGGAACATCCTCTAAATGATATGATTGATATGCAGCTCTCATGATCTCATCGGTAAACATACCTTTGGACATTGCATACTGCGCCCGTTTCTCGGCTAAATCCTTCATGTACCTTATTTCGTCCTCCTCCGTCCAATCATCGCTGAAATTATCCGTCGCCTCATCTCCGAAACCTGCAAAATCCACAGGCTTTTCCCTGTTTGTCAGATCAAGTGCATATATATTGTTTCCGTCATACCACCCCTCAAGTGCAGAAACGTTAAAAAGCATCTGATCGTCTATTATTTCCAGATTCCTTATGCTATATGAATCCCAATGATCATATCCGTCAAGTTCATTGTCCTTTGCGATAATTTCGGTATTTTTTCCGTCAAGATCGCATGACATTACAGTATAAACCCAGCCGTTCTTTGTAATATCAATATAATAAAGCCTGTCGCCTGTCGCATTAATGTATGATGCAAAACATTTATTTTTAATAAGCTGAAAATTTGTACCGTCTGTTTTTATTTTGTAAAGATTGCCGTATCCCGAGTTCTCATTAATAAAGGCCTGGTCTGTAGGACATACGGAAAAATATATCCACTCCCCCTGCACAGCTGCATAAATATTTGTCATATCATTTTTACCTTGCAAAGCATTGTAAAAACTGTTTCCGTATTTATTCCGGGTGTACACGCCCCTGCTGTCCGACATTTTTCCCACACTTCCGTCGGGGAATTTCGGCTGCACCTTATAAGTGTATTCCGTGTTTGGCAGCAGCTGTATGTCGTTGCAGGAAGTGCCTTTTATTTCGGCACTGTACTTCTCATACCTATCTGTATCCTTGTTCAGAATGTAAATAACATATGATTCTGCACCGTCAACCTTAGTCCACTCCAGACGGTTGGAAGTGCTGTCGATATTTGAGACTGTAAGAATCGGTGCAGTTGTGTCATATGCCTTTACTGTCACTGCCGGACACAGACAGAACATTATTGCTAAAATAAGCGCTGTTATTTTTTTCATAAGCTTTACTCCCTTCGTATATAAGAACCTGTTTGCACGCTGCTCACCAAGTACCACGGGCAAAACGCTTCAGCTGCACTGCCCGAAACAGTGTGAAAATATAAGAAAGCCTCCCGAATGACCTGTTGCAGCCATTTGAGAGGCATATCTTTCAGTCGAGGTGACGGGACTCGAACCCACGGCCTCTTCGTCCCGAACGAAGCGCTCTACCAAACTGAGCCACACCTCGATAACATTACCATTATATCACATAATTTTCTCTTTGTAAAGGGGTTTGGAAAAATCTTTTTAAAAATTTAATTTTTTCCCGAAATATTTTTTAAAAGTTTTACAATTCTTTTTTTACAAGATTATATTCAGATTGACAACCCTACTCATAAATTAGGTTGACATTTCGTTTCGTTGAATATCTTGGCGAAAATGGCTGTGTTCAGGGAAATCACCTTGATAATGAAGCATTAAAATAAATATTAAATGTAAAAGCGCAGGCAATTGTCAACTAATATATTAAAACAAGTTGACAAATCGGATACGGTGTGTTATAATGATAAAAGAATAAATCAAAACGGAAAGAAGCGATGACCTTGAAAAACAATGTATCAAAATTTGAGACCCGTGACCTTGCCTATATTGCGCTGTTTGCGGCGGTCATGTCGGTGCTGTCACAAATTTCGCTGCCCATTCCCGGAGGCGTGCCCGTGACGCTGCAAACCTTTGGGGCGGCGCTGGTGGGGTATATGCTGGGAGCGAAAAAAGGGGCGGTCTCCATGGCGGTGTATATGCTGCTGGGGGCGGCGGGAGCGCCTGTTTTTGCGGGATTTCACGGGGGCTTCGGCTCGGTCGTGGGGCAGTCGGGGGGCTTTATATGGGGGTTCATACCTATGGCGTTTTTGTGCGGAGCGGGAACGGCAGCCGGAAAACAGCTCAAATCGGACAAGCCGGGGAATAACAGACGGGTTTGGTTCTCCCATTCTGCGGCAATTGCCTTGGGTGTTCTCGGAATGGCAGCTTGCCATATATGCGGCATACTTCAATGGTCGGCTATAAACGGTGGCGGATTTTGGAGCAGCTTTTTAACGGTGTCCGCTCCCTTTCTGATAAAGGACGTTCTTTCGGTGGCCGCTGCATATTTTGCCTGCGAGGCTGTAGGAAAAAGAATATATCTCGGGCAAAAAGGTTCACGGCAGGTATAAGCCTTTAAATAAACGTCTGCTGCAAGGAATAAGCATTTCACACATAAAAAAAACGACAGTCTGACCGATATATCACATACGGTTAGGCTGTCGGATTTTTTATAATGGCATTATCCAAATTCGGATGTTCTGCTGCGCCTTATTTCCGATATTTTTGTTCACTTAAAAAACCTGTCAAAAATAGAACCTTTTCGCTTTGTGCGGCGGTAATTTTTAAAATCGGGAACGTCAAGGTCAAACATATACTCCCCTATCTTATGCTCCTCTACCGCACCGGGCTTTAAATAGCTTTCTGCGCAGCGGTAGCCCGTGGGCAGGAAATAGAGTACGTCAAAGCCAAGCAGACCGAGCAGCGCTGTCATAACGCTGTCCTCGGGAGTTATCACTGTTTCTGTGGTGTTGATATATATGAGCTTGGGATTTTTTCCCGTAAAGTCAAATTTCTGTATCACCCGTAAAAGCTCGCTGCTGAGGGACAATCCGACTGCGGCGGTCTCGGCGGGAGTGAGGGGAGAAGCTTCGGTCAGCAGCTTTATTTTTTCCAGAATATAGTCCTGCCGTTCTTCGCTTAAAAAGCCGTAGCGGTAAGCGGCATTCTGTTTTATTTCACGGATCTGCAGTCTGCCGTTTCGGTCAACGGTATGTCCCGGGCTGCCGGAATATTTCTCGGAAATAATAGGCGAATTGGCTATAACAGCCGTGTCCTCGGTTATAAGATCGTAGATATTATCCCAGTAATTTTTAACGTCCTTGTCCTTTACTCCCGAAATTTTTGCGGCAATAACGGGTATGACCGCAGTGCCCCCGGAAGCGGTGAAGTTGGGGCGGTACTTGACGTCCTCGTTCCACAAAAGGGCTATTTCCTCATAGGTGCTCCGCAGGCGCAGGGAATTCGCTTTTATGAACTGCTGATTGCGATAAAGCCCTGTGTCATTGTAAAGCATACCGTCCAGCTCACGCTCGGCATAAAAGGCGACAGTGCCCATCTGCAAAGCAGCCTCATCCCTCGGGAACTTCTGCACGGGAAAGGAATTCACGAAATTGCGCTCAAAAAGCCTCGGGTCAAAAAGCGCACATTTTTTATCAAGGTCGGGGGCAAAGATCAGCACATCCGCAGGCAGACGGGAGATAAGCTTTAAAAACAGCGATTCCTTGCCGTCCCTGCAGCCGCCCATAAAAAGCAGGACAGCAGTGTCGGGGGCTTTCCAGCCGGAAAAAAGCTCGAACTGATAACGCTTTAACCAGCAAAGCAGATAGACCGCCTTTGCCAGGGCACGGCGAACGTCCTTTTTATTCTCGAAATACTCCAGCATCACCTCCCCGAAAGCCTTTCTCATAAGCCCCTGAAGCTGTGCGGAGGAATGGACGATATTTTTCGACAGATCCTTTATAAGTGAAAAAATATCGCTGTAATTCCCTCTGCGGACAGCGGCGATCTCATCATTTGAGGGGGGCTTTATCCCCTCGTCTATCACCAGCACACGCCGCTGCGGCTTCAGACGCAGATACATATTGTAAAGTCCCGCAAGATAACTGTTCTTATCCTCTGCGCCGTTTATCCTGCCGTAAAGGGTGAATATCCTGCTTCCCGCATTACTGCAACTGCTTCCCCTGCTTTCAGAGGGCTTTTCAATGTCCGCCAAAAGCTCGCCGCTGAGCCATACATTGGGAATGATCTCGGTTTTTACATCCCGTGAAAGTTCGGCGATAAGCCTGTCGCAGCTGTCAAAATAGCTTTTGAACTTATCCAGGGAATAATCCTTCGGAAAGCTTATACCGCTGATATCTGCCTTTACAGACAGCGCCCCTCCGGGGTCGGCGGCATTATAAGCAGCCTCGTCCTTTAAAATCAGCAGAATATCAAAGCCGCATTTTGAAAACGCCTCCAGCAGCCATAGGTCGTGTTTGCCCGGGTCTGCGAAATAAAGGAAACTCGGAGTTTCTCCACGGGAAACTGCCGCAAGGGGTGCGCCAAAATATTTTTTCAGCCAGCAAAGAAATTTTACAAAAACATTTTTGCGGATATTATCGTTCATTCCCTTTTTTTCGCTGTCATTAAGGCAGAGGGAAATTTCCGCCGCAAGCCTGCCGCAAAGAGGTTCCGTGAGAGAAAGCGCATTTCTCAGGCAGCCCTTAATATAGTCTTCCGAGGGAGAAAACGTTCCCTTTAAATCCGACAGGCTGTTGTCGGTCTCTTCGGCTGCGGGATTTGCAAGCTTATTTTCAAACACTCCCCCGCACCCCCGGCACAGCTTATAATAACGCTCGATAAAGCGGTCAACATCCGGGTTATACAGAGTAAGCCTGACGCAATTTCCCTTGTGAGCCTCTGCGCTGTTTTTGACATTGACGGGCTTGTTCAGAAGCTCATCAAGAGCCTTACAGGCAGTAAAGCTGTTGTTATCCGACTGCATAGGTCTGCTCCTTTTCAGAGGTTAGAAGTTAGTGGTTATAAATTAAAAAAACATCCGCCGTCTGTCTGAATGAAACCTTGGCAAAAGGGTATCAGCTGCTTGTAGCTGACGGCCATGTTGATATTCTGGGAATCACGGAAAGAAGATGTGCATATCCCTATGACCTCGCCGTACATATTAAGCAGCGCACCGCCCGAGCTGCCTCCCGAAATCGGGGCGGTGAACTGGATCATATCCACATCATCTATGACACGAAGTCCTGAGATTATCCCATCGGAAACCGAGTTGAACAGCCCTTGGGGGCTGCCTATTGCTGCCACCCTCTGCCCTCTCGCAAGCTCCTTTTGCCCGCCGTAAATTTTAAGCGGCTTTACGGACTTGTCTATCTGTATTATTGCCAGGTCGCTGTCAGGTTGATATTTTAAAAGACGGTCTGTGCAGTAAATGCAGCTGTCGTTTTCCATGCGCACACGGTATACCTTGCTCCGACACGCCAAATGATAGTTGGTCAGGATATAACCCCTGCTGTCGATCACCACTCCCGAGCCGCCGCTTATGACCTGCCCTATGGAATCCTCGTTCTCTATCATAACCACCGACTCCGCCAGCTGCGCCAGTTCTTCAAAGGTAAGCTCACGGCGGCCTTGGCGGCTTACGGGGACTTGCTGTGCGGCAGCCTGCCGTGACATATCCGCAGGAATGTTTATGCGTTCCTGCCGCAGGTCTGTATGACGGCTGTCGGGACGTGCAGGCTCAGACGGCGTATTTTTCGGGGCGGTATTGTTCTGCTGCGAAGCAAGCGGACAGCGTTTCGGGTGATTGAGATCAACATGATAATCTACCGATGAATTATCCGGTAAATTTGATTGACCGCCTTGACTGTTTTGATTATCTGCAAAAATATTTCCCGTGACGCTTGCAGCGGCTTGCTGTGAATTTGGGGTAAGGCGTACGGGATCGTCCGGGTTCACATTGCAATTTTCATTAGCATTTTCCAGTGAATACCCGGGAACGGCTGTATTCCTGCATTCTCCAAGGTTAACGGTATGCGAGATATCAAGCAGCTCCGAGGGCAGCAAAAGATCGCCTCCCGGCAGCAGTATCATCACATCATATCCGTAACGGAAAGCAAGCACGCAGAAAAGATATTCCTTGCGGCGGATATTTCCCGAACATATAAATTTCCCTCTTCCCTCCGTGGGCGTCGGCAGCAGCACAGAACACCAGTAAATAAGGGAGGCGGCGAGATTTTTTTCTATAGTGCCGTTGTAATTGGCGTTAGCTGACTTTTCAAGGTCAAGCACGCTTTTGAGCGCCTGCGCAAAATTTTTATCAGGGAAATCCCCCTCCGTTACCGACCTGTATTTGTCAACTGCGGCAGCTATGTCTGCGCTGTCCGAAACAGGCGGAAATTCGGTCACACGGCGGCAGGAAGCTGTCATCTCTCTGTCCAGCTGTTTTACGGAATCCTCATAATTATCGCAGCAGCCTACGGCTCGTATAAACAGGCTTTTTTCAGACCGATTCAGAAAGTCGGGCAGCTTATCAATGAGCTTATAAAAGGACAGTCCTGCTTTTCTTTCCCCACGGAGCGCTATCTCACATTTCGGGAATCTGCGTCTGAGCTCCGTATACACGCTCTCGTCGGTCTCGCAGTCAAGGCTTAATTCTTCGGGATTTTCTAAGGTAAGCAATGGCGTCAGATCGTATCTGAGCCTTGAAAAGCTGCATGGAAATAAAACAAATTCCCGCAGATTTTTAAGGCCTCTGCAAAATTCAAGGTCACGGACATCGCTGTAAATCTCAAGCTTTTCAAGACTGCGGCAATGGGAAATCGCTTCAATATTTTCGGGATATTCATTTTCGTAAAATGCCGAGTAGGAAAAAACTTTGAGGTTTGTTAAGTTTTTAAGGAACGAGCAGTCGGGAATAATATGGCTTTCAAGGTTGATCTCAATGTTCTGCAGGGTCTGTATTTCGCCGATACCGCTGAGATCGCCGCTGTCAACTTCGGTCATTTTAAGCATTTCCAGCAGGCCGAAATTTTTTATCCAGTTCATATCGGGATACAGGGTATCGTAAAGATGCAGGATACGGACTGTGTTTTCCGGAATATTTTTAAAGCCGTCGCTTGTGATATAGCCCAGCATAAGCTCCTGCAGATTTGTCATTCCCGCCAGAAATCCAAAGTCGCTGCAATGCCCGGAAATGTCAAGAGTTTCAAGGGCTTTAAGCTCGGAAAGCGGCGACAGGTCCGCCTCGCTTTCCATAAGACGAAAGGACAGCCCTTTAAGCCCCTTGAAAAGGGGCAGCTTTTTTATATCCTCGTCGGACAGCTGCTGACAGTTAAAAAATGTCAGTTCTTCCCAGGATGTGTCATATTTCTCGCCGTTTATGATAACAAACTCTGCTGCCGTTTCCATAATTTATCACACTCTCGCAAATATTTATCCGCAGACAGAAAAAAGCTGCCGGGAACCGGGAGCAGTAATAACACCGTTCCCGGCAGCAGAATTGTCTGACCTATATTTTACGGACGTTATCAGACAGTATCACAGTATCAGCCCGCATTAAGTCCGTAATCCTTGCAAAGGGCTGCAAGTCCGCCCGAATATCCGTCGCCTATGGCGTTGAATTTCCACTCGCCGCCGTTCCTGTAGAGCCTACCGCAGACAACGGCGGTCTCGATTGAGAAGTCCTCGCTCAGGTCAAAGCGAACCAGTTCCTCGCCGCTCTTTTCGTCCACAATCCTGATGAACGCATTGGATACCTGGCCGAAATTCTGCTTGCGGACATCGGCGTCGTAAATGGTTACGGTGAAGTCGATCTTGTCAACATTTGCAGGTACTTTTGAAAGGTCCACAACTATCTGCTCGTCGTCGCCCTCGCCCTCGCCTGTACGGTTGTCGCCCTTGCTTTCAACTGCGCCGCTGGGGTGCTTTGGATTGCTGTAGAATACAAAGTCGGATTCCGACGCTGCCTTACCGTTAGCGTCCAGCAGGAACGCCGATGCGTCCAGGTCAAAGTCGCTGCCTCCGTCGTATTTGTTGGTGTCCCAACCCAGTCCCACAAGGATATTGTTAAGTCCGGGATTTGTTTTTGTAAGGTCGATCTTCTGACCCTTCTGCAAGCTTATTGCCATGTTTTTTACCTCCGTTTTTTTAATTTATTTTTCGGAAAAATTTGCTGTTTTTATTATACCACGTTTTTCGGGGGATGTCAACGGGAATACGGAATTTTTAATAAAAGTTTTGTCATACCGTTTAAATGACATTCATAAAACTACCTTCATAATTAACCATAGATAGTTTTTACAATAATTACTTACTACACATCTCATTAACTAATGTACACAATAAATTATATTTTAATTGCAACATCATTTTATCTGCCGGACAAAAATCAAACTCTACGACTTCATTTGGTGAAATCCATGTAATCATATTATGTTCCCTGTTCTCCAAAACTCCTGCAACAATATTGCATAAATAGAAATGTAAATGGACAGCATAATCAGGATATTTATATACAATATCCGTAATTTTACTCTCCACATGTAAAGTAACACCAAGTTCTTCCTGACATTCGCGAATAATACACTGTTCTCCGGTCTCTCCAATTTCCAATTTACCTCCGGGAAATTCCCACAATAAACCACAGTTTTTATTCTCTGGACGCTGACAAATAAGTATTTTATTATCTTTACAAATAATAGCCGCTGTAACCTCAATCAATTTCATACATTAATCACTTTCTTAAGTCGAAATTTATATTCCTTACGAATATTACCATTTTCACCCTTTTCATCTTCGTATATGTAATTCACCAATTCAAATACCCCCTGATAGTAGTATTCCTGTGGCGAAAATTTTACAAATAAATGAATTTGTTTACCATCACGAAAAGCGTTCTTTATTGCAAGATTTCCTTTAGTCATTGTTTGATTACCAGTTCTGCCTTCTCCGGAATAAAGATAATCACCATCAGTTGTCCATTTATCGTGATATACAAATTTTCCGCTGGCTTTACCAATTGAAGAAATTAAAACAACTGTTGTATTTGTTGGATTAATTCCTCTACCAAATCCGGAAATTTTAATTCCAAACTGATTTTCAACCTGTTGATATGTTAGAATAGGTTGTCTCGCCAAATTTTCAGCATGATAATCTTCAGAAAACATTTCATCAATATTTTTATATGCTTTCGAAATAGTAGCCTTTTGGGTTACACGCCGTTGTTCGTCTGCAGATTTGAGTATAGTCTCTTCATTTCTTTGACTAACGACCACGGCTTTAGCTTCTTCAATATCTGCAATAATTGAAGAGTGTATTTTCTCGTCGCTTGCTTTAATGAACGTATAAAATGCATCTGGATATACAAATTTGGATACTCTGTTTTCAAACTTGACTGTTATACAATTCTCCAATTGCTCCGTAATTTCACCTATACCAAACACTTTATGTTTTACTTTTATTCCTATTAAATTCATCATTGTTCTCCTTCATAAATAATGTGCAAAACAGCCGAAAAGATAATGTATTTTCCTATTTTTGATATTAAAAAATTGTTCTTCATAAATACATAAGCAATAGGTGCTTCTCGAAAGAAGCACCCCTGTATTCTTAATGTCACGAAATGCATGTTATGAGTTAAGCTCAGCATTTATCCATATTTTTATCACAGAAATACCTGAACCGTAATCATCCCAGCTTCTCTGTAAAATCCGTCATTGCCTCGGATATTTTTATCTGCTGGGGACAGACAGCCTCACAGCTGCGGCAGCCAACGCATGCAGAGGGCTTTTTCCCGTCCTCCACTGCCATAAGCGCCATGGGCGCAAGGAATCCGCCGCCGGTAAGTATATGCTCGTTATAAAGCCCGATAAGCATGGGAATGTCCAGACCCTGCGGGCAGTGGGTCGTACAGTAGCGGCAGGAGGTACAGGGCAGCGAGGACGATCTTGTCATTTTGTCGGCAATGCCCATAAGAACGGACATTTCCTTTTCGCTTAAAGTTTTTGCTTCCTCGTATGTGGCGATATTTTCTTTAAGCTGCTCCATATCCGACATTCCCGACAGAGTGACCGTTGCTTCGTGCAGGGACTGGATAAAGCGGAATGCCCATGCGGCTGCGGATTCATCGGGGCGCAGAGCTTTAAGTGCTGCCTCGTCCGCTTCGTCAAGGCGTGCAAGCTTGCCGCCCCGTACAGGCTCCATTACCCAGACGGGAATGTTATGCTTTTTAAGCAGTTCTACCTTCTCACGGGCTTTCTGGAATGTCCAGTCAAGCCAGTTGAGCTGTATCTGGCAAAACTCCATATGCTCGCCGTATGCCTTGATGAACCGCTCCATTACCCCGTATTCGCCGTGAGCGGAAAAGCCTAAGTGACGGATCCTGCCCTGCTTTTTCTGCTCCAGGAGATAATCCACAATGCCGTACTGCGGGTCAAGATATTCGTTGATATTCATTTCGCAGACGTTATGGATAAGGTAAAAATCAAAATATTCCGTTTGGCATTTTTCCAGCTGACGGGGGAAAATCTCCTTTACCTTCGGCATATTGGAAAGGTCGTAGCCGGGAAATTTGGAGGCAAGGAAAAAGCTGTCCCGTGGGTGCTTTGAAAGGCACTTGCCCATAACGGTCTCCGAATTGCCCCCATGGTAGCCCCAGGCGGTGTCAAAGTAGTTTATGCCCTTTTCTATGGCATAATCCACCATTTGGGCAACAGCCGTCTCATTGATATTTGCGTCGTCTCCGTCAATAACGGGCAGCCGCATTGCGCCGAAGCCCAGGGCGGAAAGCTTTAAGTCACCGAATTTTTTGTAGATCATTGCACTTCACCTCATATTATTTTTTGCGGGTATTTCCCTTGATTTTTGTTATGGATATTATACCATTTTTACCTTATTTTGTCAATATTTTTTTGACGATTTTTCTCATTGCTCTGCGGGTATGCCATTCCGCCGGATATTACCTTGTTCTCACTCTGTTTATTTTATCCGCACAGCGGGCAACCGAGCGGAAAAATGCCTCGTCTCCGTCTCTGTACTCCCCCTTGCTGTTGGTTTTGCTCATAATGACCAGTACATAGGGCGAGGGGCTGTCTATGAAGCAGACCTCGTTGTAGTAGCCATGTGTCATGCCGTATTTCACCGACACATCGCAGCTGCTTATCTCCTTTCTGACCTGCGAGCCCTCCGATTCAAGCAGCCCTGCAAGCACCGTTTGCCAGCATTCATTGTCCGAGGAGGACGCCTTTTCGTAAAAACGAAGCATGGAACAGCTCAGAAATCCGGAGCTTAAATTCGGGTAATTGGTTCTGCCGAGGGATATGCTGTATCCCCATTCCTTGATCATTTTATTAAAGCCCTCTTTTCCGAAAACGCTTATGAGCATATAATACGCCACATTGTCGGAATATCTGACGGTATAGTCCAGCAGCGTCCGGATACTCCATTCCGTGCCGTAAGCGCAATTTTTGATAACGCCTGCACCCCCTGTCTTATGCTTCGGCAGGTAAACGACCGTTTCATCAAGAGAATGAGTTCCCTTCTCTGTTTCAAGGCAGCAGTAATAGACATACGGCAGCTTTATTGTGCTGGCTCCGGGCATGAATTTGTCGGAGTTGTGACTGTAAAGCCTGCCTTTTTCGGGACTTTCCAGCAGTACTGCGCATTCGTACGGGTAATCGGCGATCAACTTGTCCATTTCGCTGCAAAGAGACTCATATGTATCGGTGACCCGCTCGCTCAGGGGAAAAATCCTTCCCTCATTCGGTATCACAGGGTTGCGGGCGGCTTTGCCGGCTTTGTCATCAAAGCCATTGTCGGAAGGCGTTTTTATGCTCCAGGGACTGCCGCTGTCGGGGGGGACTTTTACGGTAACATTCACCGAACAGGCGGGCTTGTCGTCTGCCCCGTCCGTGTACAGGTCTATTCTGCCTCTGCCGGGAGAAATGCCCCTGATATCAAGGTCAATGCAGTTTCCCGACCAATCGCACAGGGAGGGAGAGAAAACCCTTTTTCCGTTATATTTCATGGAAAAATTCTTTGACCCGAGAATGGAGAAACGCACCTTTGTCTGCTCCCCCGGGTATATTTCCTCATCTGTGCTTCCCGTGTATATAAAGCTTTCCGCCACAGTCACCCTGCAGCGAAGGATTTTTCCGTCTATAACGGCAAATATATAAGCCGTGCCTGGTTTACGGCCGATAATATCCGCCGTATTTCCGCTCATAGGTTCTACGGAAACGATCCCGCTGCTTCCGCTGTTCCACTTCACTTCGCCTGCTGCCCCTGTGACCTTTAATGTGGAGTAACAGTCTGTGGGCAGGTCGATATTTACAGTGTTCAAAGCGGGAGTTTTCACGGTGTTTACACTTTCGGACGGTATGGGCGGCAAATTTTCCGCCGACGCCGGCATGGCGGTGCATAAGATAACGGTCAACGCAAGAAAAAGGCTTGCGAGCTTATCTGATATATGTGATATTCTTTTTATCGTCATATGACGAGGCCTCCGGATAACATTTTATCTATCATACCACGTTTTCGGATTAATGTCAACCGGAGCAAATACAGAATCTCCGGGACAGCTTAAAAGAAGCAAGAGGCAGAAATTTAAACCGTTTTTTCGGCTTTTTTGCTTTACAGTTCTGTTTATATATTTTTTATGGACTGCCGTAAAATGTAATGATTTTATTTTCCGCAGCGCTGTCGGGCTGTCAATAAACGTGCATTTCAACGCCCGAAAAATGCTTTCTGTTTTTACAAGATGCGCTTTATTTTTTTCCGTATTATTCCTCATTGCCGTTTGCTTTTTGAATAATTTGCAAAAAATTTTTCCGCATTTTTACACGGCAGCATTTTAAATTTCAAAAAAATGCAAAAAAATTTTCCAATAAATTACTTAAATTAAATTCAAGAAAAATAAGCCGTGAACTCATCCTTTATTAACATTGACAAATTTTGTAAAAAATATTGCATATCAATTTCCAAAGTTGCTATTCTTTTGCGTGAAAATTTTCAAGCTTAATCCGAAAATGTAAATTTTTTGTTAATTTTAAACAAACAAATTTCTCCAAAGCAAATAAATCCCCTGATAAAGCAATATTATCTATGTAAGACCTGCCCAAAGTGAATGTAAAATTTTTTACAAATAGATAAAATCTCTTGTTTATCTCTTGATTTTTGTCGGGAGATGTGATAGAATAGATATATAAGTGTGAATACCCCCCGGAAACCGGGGAATGCCCCGGAAAACCGGGAGCGCAAAATTACTACAGAAAGCGGGAAATGATTTATGAGCAACAAGGTTACTATTATCGGCGCAGGCAGCGTTGGGTCCACTATCGCATTCAACATGGTGGTTACGGGCATTGCCTCGGAAATCGTAATTATCGACATCAACGACGAGAAAGCCCATGGCGAGGCGATGGACATAAGACAGGGCGTGCCCTTCTGCTCCCCTGTGAACATTTTTGCGGGTACTTATGAGGATGCCAAGGATTCGGATATCGTTATCCTCACCTCGGGTATGCCCAGAAAAGCGGGGCAGTCAAGACTGGAGCTTTCCCAGGTAAATGTTGACATTACAAAGCAGATAATCCCCCAGATCGTAAAGCACGCTCCCAATGCGGTCTATATTATTGTAAGCAACCCCATTGACGTGCTTACTTACCTTTTCCACAAGATCTCGGGTCTTCCCGCAAATCAGATAATCGGTTCGGGTACTACTCTTGACACTGCAAGGCTGCGCACAGGCCTTTCGGAGACCTTTAACATCAGCCAGCAGAACGTTCATGCATATGTTTTCGGCGAGCACGGAGATTCCTCCTTTGTGCCCTGGTCGCTGGCAAACATCTCAAATATCCCCATTGAGCAGTATATGGCGTGCCTGCCCGAGGACAAGCGTCCTGTGCTCAACTATGAAGAGATCGAGGATTACATGAGAAAATCCGGCTCCAAGATAATCGCCAGCAAGGGCGCTACATTCTATGCTATCTCCATGAGCGTATGCCACATCTGCAAGTGCCTGTTCTCGGGCATTGACACCACCCTGACCGTTTCCACTATGATGAACGGCGAATACGGCATAAGCGACGTATGCCTCAGCACCCTGTCGGTCGTTAACAGGAACGGCGTTGAGGGCAAGCTGACAGTGCCTCTTACCGATGAGGAGATCGCTAAGCTTCACAAGAGCGCAGAGAGCCTCAAGAACGTTATCTCCCAGATAAAGCTTTGATTAAGATACTGACATTTCCAAAGGCGGCAGATGAACAAACTCTGCCGCTGAAGATGTGTAATCAGCATTAATACCTGTCTTACGGGGCTTATGGCCTGCTGCAAAAAGCAAAGACGGGTCTGATATAATCACCTTTTTGAAAGGAAGAACTACATATAATGGAATATCGCATTGAACACGATTCTATGGGCGAGATGAAGGTTCCCGCCGACAGATACTGGGCTGCACAGACAGAGCGCAGCCATGAGAATTTCCTTATCGGCGTGGGGATCGAGACCATGCCCAGAGAGATCACAAAGGCTTTCGGCTATCTTAAAAAGGCGGCTGCCATGGCAAATCATGAGCTTAAGCCCGAGAAGATGACCGATGAGAAGCTGGCTGCCATTTCCAAGGCCTGCGACGAGGTCATAAGCGGCAGTCTCAACGATCATTTCCCCCTTGTTGTCTGGCAGACGGGCAGCGGCACCCAGTCCAACATGAATGCCAATGAGGTAATTGCCAACAGGGGCAATGAAATTGCAGGGAGCAAGCTTTTGCACCCCAATGACGACATAAACATGAGCCAGTCCTCCAATGACACATTCCCTACGGCTATGCACATTTCCGCTGTTATAGCTATTGAGGACAAGGTCATTCCTGCGGTGGACGAGCTTATTGCCACATTCAAGAGGCTTGAAGAAGAGCATGAGGGTGTGGTAAAGAGCGGACGGACTCATTTGCAGGACGCTACACCTATTTCTTTTTCCCAGGAGATAAGCGGCTGGAGAAGCTCTCTTGAAAAGGACAAGCGCCTGCTGGAGATAGCGCTTCCCGAGCTTCGTGAGCTTGCTCTGGGCGGCACGGCGGTAGGCACGGGGCTTAACACCCCCAAGGGCTTTGATGTGACTGTAGCCGCAAAGGTGGCTGAGCTTACGGGGAAGGCATTTGTTACCGCTCCCAACAAGTTCCATGCGCTTACCAGCAAGGATGAGATCGTTTTTGCTCATGGCGCACTGAAGGCTCTGGCTGCGGACATGATGAAAATTGCAAATGACGTCCGCTGGCTGGCAAGCGGCCCGAGAGACGGTCTCGGGGAGATAACTATCCCCGAAAACGAGCCGGGTTCGTCCATTATGCCGGGGAAGGTAAACCCCACCCAGTGCGAGCAGGTAACTATGGTGGCAGTCCAGGTAATGGGCAATGATGTGGCTGTGGGCATGGCGGCAAGCCAGGGCAACTTTGAGCTGAATGTGTTCATGCCTGTGTGCGCTTACAATTTCCTGCAATCCGCACGTTTGCTGGCGGAGTCTATCACCTCATTCAACAAGAACTGCGCAGTGGGTATCAAGGCTAACCGTGAGAAGATGCACCACAATCTGCACAATTCCCTTATGCTGGTAACGGCTCTCAACCCTTACATAGGTTATGAGAATGCGGCTAAGACCGCAAAGAAGGCGTTCAAGGACAACATTTCCCTGAAAGAGGCCTGCACCGAGCTGGGCTTCCTTACGGCGGAAAAATTCGACGAGGTTTTCCACCCCGAACAGATGATATGAGCGGACGTTTATTTATAAATTGATTGCAGCCGGGTCTTTCCGGGATTTTTGCAGGCAGTGTTCCCTGTTTGCGGACGGAATGCCCGCTGCATGAATGCCGTATACGGGGCGCTCCCCTGTGTCGGAATCGGGAGAAAATTCCCGAATAAAACCATTTTTTAAGAAAGGATAAAAGCTATGGTTTACAGTTACTATCCGGGCTGCACTCTGAAAAACAAGGCTCAGGACCTTGACAGATACGCCCGTCTTTCGGCAAAGGCTTTGGGCTTTGAGCTGGAAGAAATCGAAAACTGGCAGTGCTGCGGCGGCGTTTATCCGATGGCCCGTGACGAGATCGCCACTAAGCTTTCCTCCGTCAGGGCGCTTGCCGACGCAAAGGCACACGGCAGAGACCTTATTACCCTCTGCTCCGCCTGTCACAATGTTTTAAAGCAGGTCAACAATGATATGCTGACCGATGAGGACATCCGCACAAGGGCCAACAATTATCTGAAGCTCGACGAGCCTTACGGCGGCGAGACAAAGGTTATCCACTTCCTGGAGGTACTGCGTGATGTTGTGGGGTTTGAGGCCTTAAAGGAAAAGGTCGTAAATCCCTTGACGGGGAAGAAGATAGGCGCTTATTACGGCTGTCTGCTGCTTCGTCCCTCGGATGTTATGGGGATGGACGACCCCGAAAACCCGAAGATAATGGAGGATTTTATCCGTGCAATCGGGGCTGAGCCTGTTATATATCCTCAGAGGAATGAGTGCTGCGGCGGTTATCTGTCGCTGGAGGATAAGGAGGCTGCGGCAAAGAGGCGGGAGAAGATCGTCACAAGCGCTGCGGAGTTTGAGGCTGAGTGCATGGTGACTGCCTGTCCTTTGTGTATGTACAACCTTAAAAAGAACGAGGGCAGCGTTCCTGTTTACTATTTCACGGAGCTTCTGGCTGAGGCTCTGGGAGTCAAGAATTAAAGGAGGACGGGAAATGGATAAGAGAGAAGAAGTCCTGCTTATCAGCGGGGTGAACGTGCGCAAATGCATGCGCTGCGGAAAATGCTCGGGTACTTGCCCCTCCTATGATGAGATGGAATTTCACCCTCACCAGTTTGTTTACATGGTGGAAACGGGCAATATTGAGCCTTTGATGAACAGCGAGTCCCTTTACAAGTGCCTTTCCTGCTTTGCCTGCGTGGAAAGATGCCCGAGAGGGGTAGAGCCTGCAAAGGTCGTGGAGGCTGTAAGGCTGGCTGCCATAAGGCAAAAGGGCAACAATCATTTAAAGGCGAGTGCGGTTCCCGAGCTGCTTGATGAGGACACACCTCAGCAGCTGCTTGTAAGCGCATTCCGCAAGTACAGTAAGTAAGGAGGAGAAAAAGCAATGCAAAGAATAGGCGTATTTATATGCCACTGCGGTACGAATATTGCAGCGACTGTTGATGTAAAGGCAGTTGCGGAGGCTATGAAAAACGAGCCGGGCGTAGTTTTCTCCGTTGATTATCAGTATATGTGCTCCGAGGCGGGGCAGAACCTCATTCAGGACACTATCAAGGAACAGAAGCTGACGGGAGTTGTGGTTTGCTCCTGCTCCCCCCGTATGCATGAGGCTACCTTCAGAAAGGCTGCCGCAAAGGCGGGGATCAACTCCTACATGGTGGAGATCGCCAACATAAGAGAGCAGTGCTCCTGGATACACAAGGACATTATGACGGCTACCGAAAAGGCGATAATCCTTGCAAGAACGGCTGTTGCAAAGGTTCAGCTGAACGCTCCGCTGACACCCGGCGAAAGCCCTGTGACAAAGCGTGCGCTGGTTATCGGCGGCGGTATTGCGGGCATTCAGACGGCTCTCGATATTGCAGAGGCGGGCTTTGACGTTGACATTGTGGAAAAGCAGCCTACTATCGGCGGCAAGATGACTCAGATAGACAAGACTTTCCCCACGCTGGACTGTGCGGCTTGTATCTTAACGCCTAAAATGGTGGACTGCGCTCAGAATGAGAAGATACATATTTACGCATACAGCGAGGTCGAGGCGGTAAGCGGCTTTGTGGGCAACTTTACCGTAAAGATAAAGAAAAAGGCAAGATATGTTGACACTGCAAAGTGCACGGGCTGCGGGGTGTGCACGGAAAAATGCCCCAAGAAGAATGTTCCCAACGAGTTCAACCTGGGTATGGACAACAGGCGGGCTATTTACATTCCCTTTGCACAGGCTGTTCCCAAGGTTGCGACTATTGACGCTGACAACTGCAATATGCTCAAAAACGGCAAGTGCGGCGTTTGCGCTAAGGTCTGCACGGCGGGGGCTATCGACTACAATCAGAAGGATGAGATCATTGAGGAGCAGTACGGCGCTATTGTGGCGGCTACGGGCTACAATCCCATCAGTCTGGAAAAATATGATGAATTTGCGTATTCCCAGAGCAAGGACGTTGTTACGTCGTTGGAATTCGAGAGAATTACCAATGCGGCAGGTCCTACCTCGGGTCAGCTGCTTCGTCCCTCTGACGGAAAGCACCCTCACACTATAGTATTTGTTCAGTGCGTAGGGTCGAGAGACACCTCAGGCTGCGGCAAGGAATACTGCTCGAAGATATGCTGTATGTACACGGCAAAGCACGCTATGCTGACGAGGGACAAATACCCCGACACCGACGTATACGTTTTCTATATCGACGTGCGCACACCCGGTAAGAATTTCGACGAATTCTACCGCCGCGCCGTGGAGGAATACGGCGTTCACTATGTCAAGGGCATGGTAGGTAAGGTCTCGCCCGAGGGCGGCAAGCTGCACGTTCAGGCGTCCGACCTCATTGAGAATAAACAGCTTCATATAGACGCAGACCTCGTGGTGCTCGCCGCGGCAATAGAGCCTGACAGCTCTGCACGCCCACTCGCGACCATGCTGACCGCGTCTATGGATACAAACGACTTTTTCACCGAGGCACATCCGAAGCTTCGCCCGGTGGAAAGCCCGACGGCAGGCGTGTTCCTGTCGGGCACATGCCAGGGACCGAAGGACATTCCCGAGACGGTCGCACAGGCAGGCGCCGCAGCCTCGAAGGTGATCGGACTGCTGTGTAAGGATAAGCTGACGGGCAACCCGTGCGTAGCTCAGCCTGACGAGCTGATGTGCAACGGCTGCTCTACCTGTGAAAAGGTATGTCCCTACGGAGCT
>CAZGAZ010000061.1:0-21091 GCA_964523835.1 uncultured Ruminococcus sp. | reverse complement strand
TTCGGCTTTTGTAAGGCCGATTAGGAGGGCAAGGTGGGGAGTATTTGACGATTACTTTTTTATTGATAGTTATTTACCTTTGTGAAATCTGAATTAAAAATCGTGCTATACAGTTGTTTATTCAAATGCTCCCGGTCAGCCGCAGGATTATTTCATTGGAAACCAGAAATCCCTCGGGTGTAAGGGATATTCTGTCCCCCGAAATTTTCAGCAGCCCTGCCTTTTCCATGGGCATGGCGGCGGCTGTAAGCTTATTTGCATATTCTCCCGCCTCGCTTATGGGGAAGCCCTCGTTTAGCCGCAGGGCAAGCATAAGCCGCTCGGAAAGGCTGCCGGGGGTATTGTCGGTTATGACCGTCCGCTGCCGCTGGAATTTAAGAAAATCCTCTAAATTTTTCGGCACTTCAAAGCGCACGCCGTTTAAATAAGAATGCGCTCCCGTGCCTATGCCGAGGTATTCCTCACAATGCCAGTATTTCAGATTGTGGCGGCACTTGTTTTCCGCTTTGGCAAAATTGGATATCTCATACTGGGCAAAGCCCTTTTCCTTTAGCAAGTTCACTGTCAGCAGATACATTTCCGCTTCGACCTCGTCATCGGGGAGAGTTTGCAGCAATGCTTCGTCGGCTGCTAAGGGCGTGCCCGTTTCGATTTTCAGCATATAGGCGGAAATGTGGGTGAGGGGGAGCAGGCACAGCCTTTCGACAGTATCGTTGAGGCTGTTCATTGTCTGCCCCGGGGTCGCAAGCATAAGATCGGCGCTGATATTTTCAAAGCCTGCTGCATAGGCGTTTTCCACTGCCGCTATTGCTTCGGTCGAATTATGCAGCCGTCCCAGGGCGTGCAGTTCGCTGTTGTTCAGGCTCTGGATTCCGAAAGAAAGGCGGTTAATTCCTGTTTGGCGGAGTTCCGAAAGATAATTTTTATTTACACTGTTCGGATTGCATTCCATGGAAATTTCCGCATTTGCCGTAATGTTCGCTGCGGAAAGTATGTCGGAAATCTGCCCTGCGGATAACAGCGAGGGCGTGCCGCCGCCGAAATAAACCGTGTCAAAGGTTTCCCCGTATGCTTTGATATTGCGGATAAGGGCGTGAGTGTAATCTTCGGCAAGGCTAAGGCTTGTGACCGAAAAAAAGTCGCAGTATCGGCATTTCCTTTGGCAAAAGGGAATGTGGATATATAAACCCTTATTCATCAAGCTTCAGCACCGCCATGAACGCTTCCTGGGGCACTTCCACGGTGCCCAGCTGCCTCATGCGCTTTTTGCCCTCTTTCTGCTTTTCGAGGAGCTTTTTCTTTCGGGTGATGTCGCCGCCGTAGCACTTGGCAAGCACGTCCTTGCGCATTGCCTTGACCGTTTCACGGGCGATTATCTTGCCGCCGATAGCCGCTTGTATGGGCACTTCAAAAAGCTGGCGGGGGATATTGTCCTTTAGCTTTTCGGCAATTTTTCTGGCTCTGGCATATGCCTTGTCGGTGTGGACTATGAACGAAAGTGCGTCGACTATATCGCCGTTCAGCAGCACGTCCAGCTTGACAAGCTTACTGGGGGCATAGTCGGATAATTCATAGTCAAAGGAAGCATAGCCTCGTGTGCGGGATTTGAGTGCGTCAAAGAAATCGTATACTATTTCATTAAGGGGCAGGTCGTAGTGCATTTCTACTCTGGTCTCGTCAAGGTATGTCATATTTTTGAACACGCCCCGTCTGTCCTGGCAAAGGTCCATGATATTTCCCACATATTCCGAGGGAGAGAGTATGGAAGCCTTTACCATAGGCTCGTAGCCTTGAGCAATAACGGCGCTGTCGGGGTAGTTGGATGGGTTGTCGATATAGACGATATCGCCGTTTGTGAGCTTTATTTTGAAGATTACCGAGGGGGCGGTGGTGATAAGGTCGAGGTTATATTCACGCTCCAGACGTTCCTGGATTATCTCCATATGCAGCAGGCCGAGGAAGCCGCAGCGGAAGCCGAAGCCGAGGGCGGCGGAGGTTTCGGGCTCGAATGACAGGGAAGCGTCGTTAAGACGAAGCTTTTCCAGAGCGTCACGCAGGTCGCCGTATTTCGCACCGTCCGCAGGGTAGATTCCCGAAAAGACCATGGGGTTTACCTCACGATAGCCGGGCAGGGCTTCGGTGCAGGGATTTTCGGCGTCTGTTACCGTGTCGCCCACCTTGGTGTCGCCGATGGACTTGATAGAGGCGGCAATGTAGCCAACTTCTCCTGCGTGCAGTTCGCCTGCATTCACAAGCTCGGTTGCGCCCATATAGCCTGTTTCCACCACGTCAAACTCTGCCCCTGCCGCCATAAGGCGTATACGCTGCCCGATTTTTACCGAGCCGTCGGTAACACGGACATAGATGATAACGCCTTTATATGAATCGTAATAGCTGTCGAAGATAAGGGCTTTAAGGGGTGCGTTTTCGTCGCCCTTGGGAGCAGGTATCTCTGCGGCTATTTTTTCGAGGACTGCACGGACGTTTGTTCCTATTTTTGCGGAAATTCTGGGGGCGTCCTCGGCGGGAATGCCTATAACGTTCTCCACCTCGGCGCAGACACGCTCGGGGTCGGCGGAGGGCAGGTCTATTTTGTTCACCACGGGCACTATTTCCAGGTCGTGCTCGATAGCAAGGTATGTGTTGGCGAGGGTCTGGGCTTCAATGCCCTGTGAGGCGTCCACTACCAGCACTGCCCCTTCGCAGGCGGCGAGGGAACGGGAGACCTCATAGTTAAAGTCCACGTGACCCGGGGTGTCGATAAGGTTAAAGACATACTCGCTTCCGTTCTCGGCGGTGTACAGCAGCCGCACGGCACGGGCTTTTATGGTGATCCCACGCTCTCGCTCAATGTCCATATTGTCAAGGAGCTGTTCCTCCATATCACGCTTGGCGACTGTTGAGGTAAGCTCCAGAATGCGGTCGGCGAGGGTGGATTTGCCGTGGTCGATATGGGCGATTATGCAGAAATTTCGGATGTTTTCTTTGTTGTATGACATTTATATTTTCACCTACTTGAAGCAGGAAATTAAGAAGCAAGAGGCAGGATATTACTGCATACTCGTAATTTTCTGCGATTTTAAAATATACCAAATTATTATACTACATTTTCGGGGGAATTGCAAGAGATTTTTTGTTAATAAATTCCGCCGTCCCATTGTACATAGACGGCGGAATGGCTTTTTTACTTCCCCTTTCATACGGTGACGAGCTGCATTTCCTCTTCAAGTTTTTCAATCGTTTCAATGGGCAGGTTTGTGATTTCGGCTATATCCTCGATTGAGATATTTTTTGCCAGCATTTTTTTTGCAATTTCAATATCCTTTTCCCTTATTAATTCTTCTCGTAATTCTTCAAACAATTCTTCTATAACTTTACACATTTTTAATTCTCCTTTCATACGGTGATGAGCGTTAGTTCTTCTTTGAGTTTTTCGATTGTTTCGATGGGCAGATTTGTATAGTCAGCTATATCTTCAATCGGGAGACCGTTTGTCAGCATTTTTTTTGCCAGTTCGATGTGGTCTTCTATTAAAAATTCTTCCATTATTTTACACATTTTTAATTCTCCTTCACTATTTTTTAGATTTTTTGCGTTCCTTGCAAGTATTTCCGTCTGCATTTTATCGGGGTCGGAGCAAAGAAAATCATGCATAAGCAGGGCAAGCTCCGATTTATCCTCCGGGTCGCTGTAGGAAGCGTTAAGATAAAGTATATGCGTGCCGTCATTCAAGTGTTTGCCTTTGGAAAGGCTTGTCCGCACATAATGATAGGCAAGCTCGCCCTCTCCGAAAAAATCGTTCTCGGTTATGAATATGATGTATGTTTCGCAAAGGCATTCAAAATCCTTGCCCTTGTCGAGAAACTCAACGTCAAGCGCTGCCGAATGGTATCTTGCCCGTTTGGGTGAAGCCCCTTTGTCCGACCGCTGTATCTCTATATCGTAAAGAGTTCCCTTGCTGTCCTCCGCAAATACGTCAAGGCAGATCGACCTTCCGCCGTCCTGCCGTTTAAGGTCGAACTGTGTGTTTTCTCTGATTATTTTAAGGTCGGGCGTGTTTGTTATGAGCCGCAGAACATATTCCGCAAGAGGTATATTTTCCCTGAAAAGAACCCGCATAAACGTATCGTCAATAGGGCGGAATTTTTTTATGGTTTCCCGAAATTTGGATATCAGCTTTTCGTCGGCAGCCTGCAATGCTGCACCTCCCTTGCCTGAATTACTTTAACTTTATTATACCATAATTTGGTATAATTTGCAATAGTAAAAAAATATTTTTTTACTGTGCACGCCCAAAAAATTGCCGCCCTCGGTTTTTACCGGGGGCGGCAACATTATTAAGCATATCAAGCAGCTTTTAAGCGGCTGTCAGTTCGTCGGAAATTAGCCGAGGAGCTGGAGAACGCCCTGGGGAAGCTGATTTGCCTGAGCCAGCATAGCCTGAGAAGCCTGGCTAAGAATCTGGTTCTTAGTGAAGTTGGTCATCTCTTCAGCCATGTTAGTATCACGGATACGAGACTCAGCAGAAGTCAGGTTCTCCTTGGTAACGTTCATGTTATCGATCTTGTGCTCGAGTCTGTTCTGAACGGCACCGAATGTAGCTCTAACCATGGAAACCTTGTTGATAGCGTTATCGATTCTGTCGATAGCGTAGTTAGCATCCTTCTGGTTCTTGAGGGACAGGTTAGCAGTGTTAAGACCGTCCTCACGAGCGGAGCAGTTCATGTTAGCCTTGAGGTCGCCCAGACCGCCGGAAGAATACTTGAATGTGAAGTCAACCAGATCCTTGGTTCTTGCGCCGGACTGGAGCATTACATGGTCAGTATAGGTCAGGGGAGCAGTTGCCTGATTGTAAGCATCAGCCTTGGAAACGCCATCGGGAAGTTTTGTAGGATATGCTTCCTGAGCAGCCTTAAGTTCAGCCTTAGCCTTTTCAAGTGCTTTCTGGGTAGCAACAACGTCATCGGAATTGATATTTTCATTCTTGCCGGCCTTTACAGTGTAACCGCCATCAGTGCTGAAGTTAAATGCATCAACAGCTATACCAAAGGAAACTGTACCAGACGAGGAAGGAACACGTTCATAGCTAGCAGTTACAGCAGTGCTACCATCTGTTGATTTTAATGTGAGCGCATCGCCCTTATTAAAGTCACCAGTTGTAGGTGTAGGAAGGGTTGCAGTTACACCACCAAGTGTAACACTTGTAACTGCATTGCCGTCTCCATCAACCCAACCAGTACTACCGTCAGAATAAACTGTTTCACTACCATCACCAGTTGAAGCAGCTGCTAAAGTGGGAGCAGTTACTGTTCCTGTACTCTTTGTGGTTATAGCCTGTGCAGTTACGGTAGCTAGATTAATCGAAGTGCCATCAGAAAGCTTGTAAGAAATGGTGTAGTCATTCTTAGTTGGGTCAGCTGCATTTGCTGTAGCTGCGGAAACGCTAAATCCAGAAACTGCAACATCATTCTCATCAAGCAGAGAACCTACGCCGGAAGCATAATCAATGCTGAAATTAGAGTTGTTCAAAGTCTTAAGAGCATCAGCAACTTCCTGAGTCATTGCTGTATCAGTCAGGTCAGCATGAATAGCGATTGTAGGATCATCTGTAACACCCTTAGCAGATGTCTTATCGAGGCTATCAGCGTCCATACCGATATTATTAGGAGCAACTGTTTCAGAAGCGTTGTTGGTGAATACCAAAGTTACAGTATCGCCTGTCTTAGCTGCTGTGGCATCAAAGATAGCGTTAGCGTTTGTACCATCAACTGAAAAACCGCCAAGACCTGTATTTGCATTTGCGGATGCATTTGCGGATGCATTTGTTGTTGCAGCAGCAGTTGCAACAGAAGCAAGGTCAATTTCGATAGCATCACCGTTCTTATCGATTGCAGACGCATCTATAGCTGTCCATGTATCGGCGTCTTTATCATACTCGAAAGTAATGCTTACAGATGTTGCACCAAGGTCAGCAAGGTTAGCGTCCCCATCCTTATTTTGAATACCATTAGTAGGGAAGCCCGGAGTAGCTGATACTGTTCCAAAAATCTGTGCAGCCTGAGCTTTGCCGTAACCATTGTTATCAACAGTATTCCACTCAGTAGCGGCACCATTGTTAGACATATCAATCTTTGTGCCATTGAGTTTCTTCTGAGCAGCTGCAACTTTCTTAGTAGCAGCGTCTATAGCAGACTGAGCCTCTGCCTGGAGAGCAAGGAGCTTTTCAGAGTTAGCAGCTGCAACCTGATCAGCCTTGTTTGAATAATCAAACTTGCCGTCAACAGCCTTAGTACCGTCAGCCATTTCGCCGCCGTTCAGAACAACAACGCCGTTGAAGTCGGTATCAGCGATCTGGTTCAGCTCATCATTCAGCTGATCGAACTCGAGCTGGATAGCGTCACGGTCAACATCATCCTGATATGTACCGTTAGCAGCCTGGTCAGCCAGAGTCTTCATTCTCTGGAGAATGGAATCGGTCTCGGTAAGAGCACCCTCGTAAGTCTGGATCATGGAAATGCCGTCCTGAGCATTCTTAATGGCAAGGCGGCGGAAAATCACAATCCCGAAGCAAAAGCCCCCAAAGGCATTTTGACCAAAAATTTGTGTGCCGTTTGTGTGCTGCTAGAGGCTGGATGTCAGAGGCTGGAGGCTAGAATTTAGGATTATCGGGGCCGTTGAGAAAAAAATTTGTGTGCCGAAAATGTGCAGTTTACGGATTTTTTACATTTTTGTGCGGTAAAGAATGGCTATGTTATGGGATTTTTGAGGGGTGTCGGATTTTGAAAATGTGTGCGGGCAGAGGCAAGAGAATCAGAAGCAAGAGGCAGGAAAGTACAAATTGCCTTTTTGAAAAAAGCAGAATATGTTAGTTGAACAGGTCATATTTTTTCGGAAACGTGCAACGGCGATTTTGCGTTATGCGTTGGTTTTTGAGGGTGAAAGACGGAGGCGCTTTTTGTATTTTTTTCGTAATTAAAGTGAATTAAAGGTAAAATTTTCCAAGCCACTTGACAAGGTTCGCCAAAAAAAGTATAATTAATAAAACAGCAATTCACGGCTGTTCAAAAATACCCCCCTTGAAGAAAAACTTCGAGGGGGATTTTTGCAAAAGAGAGACTTAGACCTGTTGACAAATATATAAAAACGGGTCGACAATTCTTTGAAAGGAATGGTAACAAAATGGCTTACATTGAACCACGAGTCAGCAAAAAAACAGGCAGGGTGACCTCCTACACAATCCACGTTTACGACGGGCGCACAGGCAGCGGCAAGCGGCGTACTTTTGCACGCACCTATCACCCCGACGAGGGACTTTCCCCCATACAGCTGCGCAAGTTTTTGCAGCGTGCGGCGGCGGATTTCGAGGACGAGTGCAAGAACCCGCTGGGCAATACAAATGCGGATATCCGCCTGTCGGATTTCGCCCAGATCTACCTTGACGCCATGGCGGACAAGCTAAGCCCCACGGTGTACAGCGGCTATGAAAAAATTCTGCGGAACATTATCCTGCCCGAACTGGGAGAACTGAAAATGTCGGTTATCAAGCCCCTGCACGTTCAGAAATTTGTGAGAACCTTATCATCAAGGCAAAAACGCCGCAGGGACGGCACTGTTGACGAGGGGGGCGGCGTTATTTCCGCTTCAACGGTTAAACGAAAGCTTTGCGTTTTGCAATCTATGTTTTCCTTTGCCGTGAAAATGGGTCTGCTGGAATTCAGCCCTGCGGATTCAAGGCGGCTTTCCCTGCCAAAGCCCATGAAGCCCCACACGGAGATATTCACAATGCAGGAAACAAGCCTTATTCTTAACGCTTTAAAGTATGAACCGCTGCAATTTCAGGTGCTAATTTATCTGGCGATTTTTTCGGGTGCAAGAGAGGGGGAACTGGTGGGACTGCGGTTTTCCGATATTGATTTTGCGGTAGGCAAGGTCACGATCTCACGTTCGGCGTACAAGGTGACGGGCGAGCCTGTGAAAACAAAATCCCCCAAAAGCAAGCGGGCAAGGAGCGTGGCGCTGAACCCGGTGTGTCTGGAGCTTATTGCCGCCTTGCGTGAACAGCGGAGAACGGCGCTGCGGGCGAGCGGGGACGATTTTGACGACTGGATATTTCACGGCGCAAGCGGCGGGCTGATGAATCCCGGCACACCCTCGGTGCAGTTCACGAAATTTTTACAGCGGCGGGGGCTGTCCCACAGGAAATTTCACGCCCTGCGCCACACTTCGGCAACTCTTTTACTGTACAACGGCACGGACATCAAGACAGTACAGGAACGGCTTGGCCATGCGGATTTTACCACTACCGGGCGGTATCTGCATTTAATGGACAGCGCAGATATCAAGGCGGTGAATTCACTGGAAAATGTTCTTTTGGATGAGCGCCCGAAAAAGCCACGGCGCAGGAATCCCGAGCAAAATCAAGAGGCAAGATTATAAAAAAGCTGCCCTATACATAAGGACAGTCAAGTAAACTCCGATTTATCGGGGAATTTTTTTAAATTTTTTCCGTCACAAATTGACAAATTTCGGGAAATGTGTTATACTGTATATGTTGCCGACTTCTGAATATGCCGGAGAAATTATGGCACAGGAAGGAGGTATTTCGCATGACCCTGTTAGATTTTATACTTTCAATCGCAGCGAGTGTAGTTGCAAACTACATAACAAAGCTGTTTGACAGGAAGTAATCGTTCGGCAACATCTTATCCTGCATGGCGCAGAAGTAAAACCCCCGGTGAGTTGAGAGCCTCCGGGGGTTTTATTTTTCGCATATTCCGCATGAACCTATTGGAATAATTATATTATACACCAAATCCCCCGATTTGTCAAGTGTTTTCTCAAAATTTTTCCGTCACAAATTGACAAATTCAGGGAAATGTGATATACTGTATATGTTGCCGGCTTCTGAACCTGCCGAGGCAGTTAAGGCAAGGGAAGGAGGTGCTAAGAATGAACTTCTTCGGTTTTATACTTTCGGTTGCAGCGAGTGTAGTTGCAAACTACATAACAAAGCTGATTGACAGGAAGTGATCACTGGCAGCACTTCTATCCTGCACGGTGCAGAGTAAAACCCCCGGGGTCACTACACACCCCCGGGGGTTTTATCGTTGCTTTATGCTTAGAATGAACTTCATTAATAATATTATACACCATATCCCCCGATTTGTCAAGTGTTTTTCCAAAATTTTTTCGGCAGAAATTGACAAATTCCGAAAAATGTGATATACTGAATATATTGTCAGCTTCTAAAATTGCCGAGGCAATCAAGGCAAGGATAGGAGGTGTTATTTGTGGATGTTATTACATTCATATGCTCTGTCATAGCGAGTGTAGTTGCAAACTACATAAGCAAGCGGCTGGACAGATAGTCATTGTCTGACGATCAGCACGCCTCTGCACGGTTGCAGAAATAAAGCCCCCGGGTCTAGCCCCCCGGGGGTTTTACTTTGCATTGTGTGCATTTGTGGATGTTACATTCAATTCACAATATTATTATACACCATATCCCCCGATTTGTCAAGCCCTTTTCCAAAATTTTTCCGGCAGAAATTGACAAATTCCGGGAAATGTGGTATACTGTATATATTGTCAGCTTCCGGAACTTTAAGAGGCAATCGGACAAGGGAAGGAGGGGTATGGCATGGGTTTCTTAGAATTCGTGCTCTCGATCGGAGCAAGTGTGCTTGCACACTACATATGCAAATGGCTGGATAGAGAGTAAGCACTGACAGTCAGCCTAAATTTGCCGCAAGGCAGCAAATTGCCCCGGGTGTAGCAGACCCGGGGCATTTGTTTTGCAAGTATGACATGGGTTTAATATCGTACTGTATATATTATACACCAAATCCCCCGATTTGTCAAGTGTTTTTCCAAAATTTTTCCGTCACAAATTGACAAATTCAGGGAAATGTGTTATACTGTATTTCTTCCGAGGCAATCAAGGGAAGGATAGGAAGTGTCACTCAATGAGCGCAATGCATTTTTAATTTATTTCATAGCAAGTGTAATTGCAAATTACATAAGCAAGTGGTCGGATAGGTATTCGTCTGACAATCAGCCATCTTGCACGGCCGCAGAAATGAGCCCGAGTGTCGCAAACCCGGATTATATTTTGCATTATATGCACTCAATGAGCAAATCACATTCCATTATTATTATAAATCATATCGTTCGATTTGTCAAGTATTATCTAAAAATTTCTATGCTGTTTTTATACGGTTGACAATCGGCAGTCCGGGGAATGTTTGCAAAAACGTGTATCAGGGTTGACATTTAATAGTATCACGGAAATAGTATCACGGAAAAATGATACATTATAAATAGTATATATCCGGCAAAAGTTTCCCGAAAAATTATAGGAGCACGGAAAAATTTTTCGGGAAATTTGCGAAAATATATCAAAAAAAGTTCCCCAAAAGGGCGTGAAAGTAAAAAAATATTCCCTGCAAATCCCTATAAATCGGGATTTTTGAAAATTCCCAAAAAAATTTCTAAAAAAAGCTAAAGTTTTTTTGGGTCGTGCCGATATATATAACAGAAGCGAGGGCAAAAGGAAAAAATCCGGGGTTTGAAAAAACCCATAGCCCCGAGGGTCACGGATGACCCGACGAACGCTTGAAAAGCAGTGGTTTCCCGGTTTCCCGAATTGCGCAATAAGGAATAAGGGAATACCACAGCAAAAACCAAATTAAAAAATACATGGAGGTATTTATTATGGTAGTACAGCACAATATTCCCGCTATGAATGCGAACAGATACTTTGGTATCAACAACAGCGGCCTTTCCAAGTCCCTTGAGAAGCTTTCTTCCGGTTATGCAATCAACCGTGCAGGCGATAACGCAGCAGGTTTGGCAGTTTCCGAGAAGATGAGATCCCAGATCGCTGGTCTGACTCAGGGCGTTAAGAATGCTCAGGACGGCATTTCCATGATCCAGACTTTTGAGGGCGCACTCACAGAGACCGATTCCATTCTTCAGAGAATGAAGACTCTGGCTGACCAGGCTGCTAACGGTACATATCAGGATGATGTTGACCGTGACGCTATCCAGCTCGAGTTCGATCAGCTGAATGATGAGCTCAACCAGATCGCTGACACCGACTTCAACGGCGTTATCGTTCTTAACGGCGGTGAAATGGCTGACGGTCTGAAGCAGGTTGACGGCAAGTTTGATTATTCAAATAAAGAGGCTCAGCTTGTTGCAAAGGCTAACGAAGAGTATAATGCTAAATTTGAAGCAGCTAACCAGGCTTTGATGGCTGCTAAGGATAAAGCAGCTTCTACTCCTTATGACCTTTCCGCAAACGGTTTTGCACCCGAGTGGGGCAGTGATGGAGTAAACGGTCTTGACAACTCTCAGTATGATAAAGATGCTGCTGATGCAGTTTGGACTGCTATGAACTGGGTAGATGATAATGATGATGTAGATACATCCAGAAAGCAGGAGATCACAGTAACCTTTAAGTTTGACGGCACAGATTGGACTGCCGATTCCGGAGTAGATAACGAGGGCGTTAAATATAAGGCTGACGATCTTACAGCTGCTTTTGGAACCACAGTTGCTGCCGGCAGTGCCGGAACAGGTAATGGCGGATTTACTGTTACTAATGCAAAGGTAAACGCTTCCTTTGACGCTATTGACGCTAAGGAAGGCGATACTGTAACTATTAAGTTCACAAATAACGCCGAAGATAAGAAGATGCCCAACAACATAGCTTTTGCATACGATTCCTTTAAAGTTGAGGACAGAGTTGCCGGCGTATCCAATAAAGGACTTGATACCACAACCGTTACGATTGAGCTTAATGCCGCTGCTAATGACGATTTTATGAGTGACAATATGGAGAAGGCTTTAAACTCTCTGAACGGGTTAAAGTTTGAGGCAACATATAACGGTTCTATAAATGATGCGGGTGTAACCTTCAGCTGGGCTAATCCCACCGGTGCAGGCGATTTGACCAAAAATGTTAAAACCACTGATACAACTGCAGTTGAAATAAGTGATGGGCTTTTTGTAAAATATGATTCCGGTGCATATGTTTTCATGGACGCAGATGAGCAGGAAATAGGTAAACTAACTGTTCCCGCAGTAGCACCAACCGTAGACGGTAAGGTTTCCGGTACAATTACAGTAGACGCTGAAAGAAATAAGCCCTCAGGTGCTATCCGTGTTGAAGTAGGCAAGGACCTCAGCGGTCTCGGAACCAGCACAGAGGCTAAGAAGCTTATTGCTGACGCTCAGGCTGCATATGACGCTGTTGTAGCTTCTAAGCCCGACGGCACACTCGAAGGCGCAAAGAAATTCTTAGGCGGCGACAATGTATCTGTTTCCGATGCTCTGGATAACGCTACTGCTCCTCTCACCTACACCGATCATGTAATGCTTCAGTCCGGTGCACGCTCCAAGGATCTTGTTGACTTCACATTCAAGTATTCTTCCGGCGGCATGGGCGACCTTAAGGCTAACATGAACTGCTCCGCTCGTGAGGACGGTCTGAACACTGCCAGCTTGTCCCTGAAGGATCAGAAGTCCGCTAACTTCGCTATCGACAGAATCGATAACGCAATTAACAAGGTTTCCATGGTTCGTGCAACATTCGGTGCCGTTCAGAACAGACTTGAGCACAAGATCGACAACATGAATGTTACCAAGGAGAACCTGACTTCTGCAGAGTCCAGAATCAGAGATACCAATATGGCAGAGGAAATGACCAACTTCACAAAGAACCAGATCCTCTCCCAGGCTTCCCAGGCTATGCTGGCTCAGGCAAATCAGCTTCCTCAGGGCGTTCTCCAGCTCCTCGGTTAATTACCGAAAGCTGTCCGCAGCATAACAGCTGTATAAACACAAATAAGATTGCCGTTCTCCAAACGGAGAGCGGCAATTTTAACATAAACTATTATACACCGAATATATCTAAAAGGATGTGTTGCATTTTATGAAAAAGAAGCTAAAAAGATTATTTTCATTTGCTGTGTGCTTTATTTTTCTCTTTTCCGTTATGCTTACAGGGGCGGTATCAAAGCCGCTAACTGTTTCAGCTGCTCAGATTTCTGCAGGGGTCAGCCTTAACGACAGTAATATAACAAATCTGAATACTCCTGTAACAGTAAACCTTTCTATGAACGGTTTTCCGCATACCGGAACTGTTGCAGAACCCAATGACGTTATTTTACTCATTGACCGTTCCGGAAGCATGCGTGACGATTATGCAGATATGATAGCTGCGGTAAAGGTTTTTGTAAATAAGCTTGACTTATCGACCCACCGTATAGGAATTGTTCTTTATGAATCCGGAGTTGACAGCCTGAGCCTTACAAACGATAAAACCGAGATCATAAAATATCTCGATGATGCACTTGCAAAAGGAACATTGGGCAGCACAGCTATGCATTTGGGTATTAATGAAAGCATAAATATGCTCAAAAGCAAACGTTCATCTGCCCATGGTTCTATAGTTCTGATGACCGATGGACAACCCGATAACATTCAATCTGCTGAAAATGCAGCTAAGACTGCCAAGACAGAGGGACATGCGTTTTACACGGTTGCTCTGTGTCCTTCTGAGGACAGCCCTGCAAATGTTATGCTAAAGAAAATGGCAACGACCGAATCCTCTCATTATTCGGTATTCTCCACTTCAAAGCTTAATTCAGTATATTTATCAATTGCCAACAATATCGGCAAGGTAAATGCAAAGAATATAAAAGTGGTTCAGGAAATAGGGGACGCATTTGAGTATATTCCCGGTTCTGCGGACAATTCGATCCCTCTGCCCTCTTATGTTTCTTCAAACAGACTGGAGTGGGATATAAACGAACTTGCTCCCGGCACATCAAACATAAGCTATAAAGTAAGACTTAAATCGGAATATACGGAATATAAGCTTGAATGCATATCCGGCGAGATAACATATACCGATTACAACGGAAATGTACAAACAATTAATATCCGCCCGAACTATGCATACAACGAATTGAACGGTGAAATTGAAATAACCTCCGTTTCACCCGATAGGATTGAAAAAAAGAAATCGGATACTTTAACCATTACGGGTAAAGGGTTCTTTGGAACTGTAATTACCTATAGCGGTTTTACACTTTTTCCCAAAAGCGTAAATGAAGACGGCACAGAAATGGTTGTAGACGTTCCCGCAGTTTCCCAATCCGGCGTAAAGAAGATGATCATAAAAAATGACAGAGGAAATACTGCAGAGACCGATATAACAGTATATGCCGTAACAACTCCTACTCCTACTACCGTTATTACTTCGTGCACACCGGATACTGTAACTATAAAGGAAACAACTATGGTTACTCTTACGGGAGAAAATTTCAACAATCCGACAGTATACGTTGACGGAACAATTATGAGCAGCGATAAATATCAGGTGTCTGATGACGGAAAAACCTTGACAGTAGAGGTTTACATTCGTTCTGTAAAGAATTTTTCAATTACGATTCAGGGAAAAGGTTGTTATAAAGGCAGCACAACGCTTAAATCGGTTAAAACACCACCCGTACCGAAGGCTGTCCCGACAATAACTTCTATCTCTCCCGATTCGGTAACACAAAAAGACGGTGAAACAGCTATTACCGTTACCGGAACAAATTTAAATAATCTGCAGACCTTTTCTGTTACGGGTACAAAGCTTACTGCTGCCGACTGCACTGTAAGCCCTGACGGAACGCAGTTACAGTTCACTTTGCCCGAACAGACAACGGTAAAAAATCTGACAGTTTCCATAACAACAAGTGACGGAAGCATAACGGGCACAATCGGTGTAAGTAAAAAAATTTATTCACAGCCTGTAATAACCGGCTGCAACTTAACGGAATACAAAAAGAAAACAGCAACCGAGATTGTGCTGACAGGCGAAAATTTCAGCGATGTAACAACCGTAACCTACAATCAGTTCATTATGTCCTCATTTACAGTGTCTGATGACGGAAAAACATTGACCTTTACACCTGCATCATATAATGCACTTTCGGTTAAGCCTAATGCAAGCATTGTAGTGAAATCGCCCGGAGGAAGTGACTCACATACACTGCCTATAGTAGCTTGACATAATGCTTATAGTAATTAGTGTTTGCCGCTCTCCAAACGGAGGGCGGCAATTTTTTGCCATTAAAACAGCATAAAAATTATTCTTCCGCCGCAGGGCAGCTGTACACACTGCCGAACTTTTTCACATTTTGCGAAAATTAACAAAAAATACACCAAAAGATTGTTGAAAAATGCTATAATTTTTTTTGAGAAAAATGAGAAATTTTCCCCCTCTCGGTTGTATTATATATAGGACTTGCCGATCTGCCGGAAAAGGCGGGGGCGTTGCCGATCTATAGTGCAAGGATATATCGGGGCAGGCATTGAGGGATGTTTCGGCGGGAACTGCGTTTCCTGCCTCTTGCCTTATGCTTCTTGCTTCAAGCTGCACCGGGAAATATGATGATAAAGGAGAAAAACCGCAAAATGCATTCGGCTTCAAACGGTACCTTTGATGACGAATACATCGGATATTTGCTTGACACCTACTCGGATATGCTGATCAAGCTGTGCTACTCCTATGTACGGTCGGTGCACGACGCCGAGGACGCCGCACAGGAGGTTTTCTGTGAAATAATCAAGCGAAAGCCTGTTTTTGAGGACAGCGAGCACGAAAAGGCATGGCTTATGCGCACGGCTATAAACAAATGCAAAAATCACCTTAAATCGGGTTGGGTGAATAAATTCAAGCTGTCGGATGATTTGTCGGCAGACGTTCCCGAGGCGTCGGAGGACCCTTTCGGGAATGGCTCGGACGGCATTTCGCAGGACGACAGGCGGCATATTCTGGAGGCGGTCATGGGACTGCCCGAGAAATACCGCACGGTTATTCATATGTACTACTACCAAGGCTTGTCCGTAAACGAAATTGCCGAAATTAAACAGATCAGTCCCTCCACCGCAGGCACGCACCTGGCGAGGGGGAGGGCGCTGCTGGGAAAAAAACTGGAAGGAGATTTTTATGGCTGATTTTTCCGATAAATACCGCAAAGCTCTTGACAGTCTGGATATCTCTCCCGACTTCAAGGAGCGCACGGCGGCTAAGATGATCGCTTTGAGAGAATTGGTCGACTCGACCGCCGAAACGACCGTCAAATCGACCGCCGAAACGGGTTCCGAAAAGGCGGGCAATATTATTCTGATGAATGATAATACAAGCCGCAAAAAGAAAATGCGGCGGATGATGTACACGGTGGGGGCTATTGCTGCCTGCGCTGCGGTGTGCATGGGTGTTGTATTTTCGGGGGTACTTGACGGGGATAAGAATGTTATAAGATATGAGGAAAGCGAAACGGCTGTTCCCGAGCAGACAGATGTTCTGCCGAATGAAGAGACGGTAGAAGAGGTTTCCGAAACCGTTAATACGGAAACGGCTCATGATGAGGCGGTTGTAGATGATGTGAGCTATGCTCAGACGAGTGAGGCTGCTGTCACGGAAGCCCCCGAAGAGGAAATGCCGATAGAAACAAGGGGGAATACTGTTACCGAGGCAAATGCAGACAAGCCTGTTGTCACTGAAGTGACGGTCACCGAAGTTCCTGTGACAGAAGCGCCTGTTCACGGAGTATTGCAGAATGGGGGCACGGAAAAGCCTGCGGCAGCAACGGCAAAAACAGTGCCGGCAGTGACAACAGCGTCTTCTTCACGCCCGGCAGTTACCGAGGCGCTGCCAATAGGTGATGCGGAATATGCCCCGCCTGTGGGGGAGAATACTCCCCATGATGTTATTGATGATGAGGAAGTCATTACGGAAAGTCACACGCCTGCGGTTTCTCCCGAGGGGACAGAGAATGACGAGGCTGCCGGGGATTATGATTATGACGGAGCGGCGGAGGAAGCTCCTATACCTGTAACGCCCGTGACCTCGGACAATGGTTCTGCGCCTGCGTTCAATGACCCTGCATTCAGCTACAATGGGGCTGTTGGGTATGATTTTTCGGCTTATGACGAGACGAAGAAGTTCGACAAGAAAAACACCTACGCCACGATAACGCCTTTGTTTGAGGAATACGACGAGAAGAACGGGAAGATAGTTTCCTACAATGCGGCGGAAGTTCGTGGAACTGTAAAAATGCGTGAGCTTATAAGTGCGGCGGCTTTATATGCCGAGGACGGCACTTGGGAGGCTGTAAGTGCGCCCCCGGAAAATTCACGGTATATTATAGATTTTGCCGACGAGGACGGAAATTCCCTGCGGGCGTATGCGGGGGACGGGTTTATCTGCTATGCGGCAGCCGATATGAAAGGAAACGAGCCTGTGAATGAAGTGGTCTACTGTTATTTCAAGCTGACCGAAAAGGAAAGCAAGCGGTTGGAGGGCATTTTGTATTCGTATGTTGACTGACATTTTAAAGGAGGGATAGTTTGAAAAGGATCGTTTGTATTATTGCGGCGGCGGCAATTATGACAGCGGCGGCAGCGGAAGCGGCGGCTTACGGAGAGGTTATCGACGAAAGCACGGGCGAGTTCTATATAGAGGAAGATAATATCATTTACAGACCTGTGGACAGGAGAGGCTATAAATGGCAGAATTATTACCGTGATGCAAAGGGCGGCCTTTATTATGCCGACACTTTTGACTATTATATATCAAGGCTTGAACCTTACCCTAACAACGGCACTCACCCTGAGGCAAGGCTTGGGGAATATGACGGGTACGACCTGACTGTCGACAGGGGATATCCGGGCGAATACGACAGTATAGATTACTATATAGGCTGGGACGTTTTTGAAGAGGGAAATAAGCGAAATACCTATTTTTCGCTTACTTCCGATTTGCATGGTTACGACTTTTCCGGGGCGGCCGTCAGAATACCGAGCAGTATAACGATAAAATCGGAAAAAAGAACGGGCATTGTCACAGAGATAAACGGCAGCTGCAACCTGAAATTTTTCGATCTTGACCCCGAAAATGAGTATATGAAATGCGTGGACAATGTTATATTTACGGGGGACGGAAAGAAGCTTATGTCCTATGCGCAGCATGATGAGCGGAGGGAATATGCCATTCCCGAGGGCACGTGCAGCATTGGCGCAAACGCTTTCAAAAGCTGCTACAATCTGCGGAAGATCATTTTTGCGGACACGGTAACGGAGCTTGATGAAAAGGCGTTTGACTATGTGACCGTTGATGAATATGTATTTTCCGACAATGTGGAAATTATTCCAAAGTCATGTTTTGATGATAACGATTATCTTAAACGCTTTTATATTTCCCCCGGGTCAAAGCTGAGGAAGATAGAAGAATATGCCTTTTGGGGCTGTGAGGAGCTGACGGAGCTTTATCTGCCGTCCTTTGAGATCGAAATTGACAGAAGCGCATTTGGGAAATCGTATGACAGAATATTAAATCCCATAACACTGAAAAGCTATGTACAGCCGACAGTTCAAAAAGAGGGCAGCTCGCTCAAATGGGATAAGATCCCGAATGCCTCTTATTATGAGGTTTATCAGCGGCTCGGAAACGGCGAATACAAGCTGCTGAGTTCGACAAAGGGAACGTCCTGCAAATTGCCCGCTTTGGGGAAAGGGAAAAAATACACCTTTGCGGTAAAGCCCGTGGCGGTCATTCCCGGGGCGAATTATGACAAGGAAAGGGACGAAAGTTATCCCGAAAATTTTACAATTGAGGGCACTATGTCGGAGGATATTACCGTAGAAGGGTAACGGATATTCACAAACAAAAAATATTTTAACAGGAGGAAAAAACTATGAAAAAGTTTATTGCCGCATTAACGGCAACGGTTTTATATACGGGAATGTTCTGCTTTCCCGTAAGCGCAAAGGTGGATATGAGCGATCTGCCCACTCCCATTTCGGGGGATAAAAATATAGTGGCCTTTCAGCGGACAAAGCCTGTGCTGAAATGGGGCGGAGCAGATACGGTATACAACAGAGGCAGCCGTTTCCGCCGTCATCTGGAATGGTCGGAGGTGGACGGGGCGCTGTTCTACCGTGTTTACTCAAAGGCAAAGTCTGAGAAGAAGTATTCGCTGGCGTATGAGACCTTTGACACGAGCGTTCTGGTTGAATATTACGAGGACACTTATTTCAAGGTGCAGGCGGTGACCTACAGCGCAAGCGACAAGCAGTATAAGAGCCTTATGTCAGCGGCGGTGAAGTTCAAGGCGATAGAGCCTTATGATGACGGCGTTTATGCCTACGAGGGGTCATCAGGTGACGGTGATGTAATCATCGATCCGGTTATGGACGAGGCTGAAGCTGTGAGTGTGAATGCGCCTATGATACCTGCGCCCGCTCCTGCGCCGTCTGCTGCGACTGCCGGTTCGGCTGCTATTGCAGCACCCCAAAATAACGCAGAGGAATACGGTCACGCTCCCGAAAGCGGTTTCAAAAAAGCTGCTCTTGACCCTGTTTCCACGTTTTCGGTGGACGTGGACACTGCCTCTTACACCAATGTAAGGCGAATGATAAATGACGGACAGCGTGTGCCCGAAGAAGCGGTAAGGGTGGAGGAATTTATAAATTATTTCGATTATGATTATCCTGCCCCCGAGGGTGAAGAAAATGTGAGCGTTTACACGGAGCTTGCGCCCTGCCCCTGGAATGACGGTGCACTGCTGCTGATGACGGGGGTAAAGGCGAAGAATGCAGAAAAGACCCCTCGGTCAAATTTTGTATTTCTGATAGACGTGAGCGGTTCGATGTATTCTGAGGATAAGCTGCCTTTGGCAGTGGAGAGCATTAAAATGCTGACTAAGACTCTTACGGCAAATGACAGGGTATCAATAGTCACCTACTCGGGGGAGGAACGTGTGGTGCTGGCGGGGGGCAACGGAAAAATGGTGAATGCGGTTTCCGCTTTGACGAATATACTGGAGGCGGACGGCGTTACAAACGGGGAAAGCGGAATGAAGGCGGCGTATGAGCTGGCGGAAAAATACTACATAGAGGGGGGCAACAACCGTATTATCCTTATGACGGACGGCGATCTTAATGTGGGGATTCAGAGCGAAGACGAACTGAAAGAGTTCATTTCCGAAAAGCGGGAGAGCGGGGTATATTTCACGGTTCTGGGCTTTGGGGACGGCAACATCAAGGACAACAAAATGGAAGCTTTGGCGGACAACGGCAACGGCAGCTATCATTACATAGACATTCCCGAGGAGGCGCAGAGGGTGCTTGTGGACGAGCGGGAAAGCACGCTGTTCACTATGGCGGAGGATGTAAAAATACAGGTGGAGTTCAACCCTGCGGCGGTAGGCAGCTATCGGCTTATCGGGTATAACAACAGGCGATTAGCCAATGAGGATTTCACGGACGACGGCAAGGATGCGGGAGAAATGGGAGCTGGACAGAGTGTTACGGCTTTGTATGAGATAATCCCCGCAAAGGGACTGACGAGTGCGCTTAAATATCAGAAGCCTGTTCCGGGAAGTGCAAAGGAGCTTGCGACGGTTAAGGTGCGGTACAAGAAGCCCGGAGAGAATGTTTCACGGGAGATAGAGGCTGTCCGGGGCAGCACTCCGGGAGAGGCGAGCGAGAATTTACTGCGTGCGGCTTCGGCGGCGGCGTTCGGAATGGTGCTCGCCGACAGTGAATACAAGGGAAATGCCGATCTGTACAGCGTTATGGAAATGCAGTCGACTTTGAACAGCAGGAAAAAGGATAAGGAATTCGGGGAGATGATAGGGAAATATGTTTCGCTTTATGGGGATATTGATAAGGAATCCGATGATGAATAAGTAAAAAATTGCCGCCCTCCAAACGGAGAGCGGCAACGTTATTTATGCAGCTTTTAAGCGGCTTCCGGTTCTTCGGAGATTAGCCGAGGAGCTGGAGAACGCCCTGGGGAAGCTGATTTGCCTGAGCCAGCATAGCCTGGGAAGCCTGGGAGAGGATCTGGTTCTTTGTGAAGTTGGTCATTTCCTCTGCCATGTTGGTATCTCTGATTCTGGACTCTGCGGAGGTGATGTTCTCCTTGGTAACGTTCATGTTATCAATCTTGTGCTCCAGTCTGTTCTGTACAGCACCGAATGTTGCACGAACCATGGAAACCTTGTTGATAGCGTTATCGATTCTG
>CAZGAZ010000060.1:0-21620 GCA_964523835.1 uncultured Ruminococcus sp. | reverse complement strand
CTTCGGCTACCCTATCACCCCTCAGACGGAGATCGCCGCATATATGTCTAAGCGCATGGCTAAAAGCGGCGGCGTTTTCCTGCAGGCGGAAAGCGAGATCGCAGCTATAAATATGGTTTACGGGGCGGCGTCTGCGGGGGTGCGGGCCATGACGTCCTCGTCGTCTCCGGGAGTTTCCCTTAAATCAGAGGGTATTTCCTATATTGCGGGGTGCGACCTGCCCTGCGTTATTGTGAATGTGCAGAGGGGCGGCCCCGGGCTGGGCGGCATTCAGCCCTCACAGTCGGATTATTATATGGCGGCAAAGGCGGGAGGTCACGGGGACTTCTTTATGATAGTTTATGCGCCCGGGTCTGTACAGGAAATGGCGGACTTTGCGGTGCGTGCCTTTGACACGGCGGACAAGTACAGAATGCCCGTTATGATACTGTCGGACGGGCTTCTGGGGCAGATGATGGAGCCTGTGGTATTCCCAGAGATCACCGAAAAAGCTCCCGAAAAGCCCTGGGCTTGCGTGGGGCATGAAAACAAGAGAAAGCACAATATTGTAAATTCCCTTTATCTTGTTCCGGAGGATCTGGAAAACTCCAACCGGGAGCGGTTCAAGAAATATGACATTGTTAGGTCTGAGCTGCCCGAGGCGGACTGCTATCTGACGGATGATGCGGATATAATAGTTACGGGCTACGGGGCTTCGGCGAGAATCGCACGTTCGGCGGTGAATGCGGCACGTGCCGAGGGTATAAAGGCAGGGCTTATCCGCCCGATAACGCTGTGGCCGTTCCCCGAAAAGGCATATGCGGACACGGCGGACAGGGCTAAGGCTTATCTTGATGTGGAGATGTCCATGGGGCAGATGGTAGATGATGTGCGGCTGGCAACAAGCTGCAAGAAGCCTGTGGAGTTCTTCGGGCGCACGGGCGGCGTTATTCCTAAGCCCTCGGAGGTTCTGGAGAAGATAAGAGAGCTTGATAAGAAGTATAACAAGGCAAACCCTTGAGGAGGTTTTATAAAGATGGCTATATTTAAAAAACCCGAGTCAATGGCTGATATTCCTCTGCATTTCTGCCCGGGCTGTTCCCATGGGATAGTTCACAGGCTGGTGTGCGAGGTCATTGACGAAATGGGCATAGAGGGAGAAACGGTGGGAGTTTGCCCTGTAGGCTGCGCTGTTACCTCCTATAATTATTTTAACTGCGATGTTGTGGCTGCGGCTCACGGCAGAGCGCCTGCGGTGGCTACGGGCATTAAGCGGAGCATTCCGGACAGGTTCGTATTCACCTATCAGGGAGACGGCGACCTTGCTGCCATTGGTACGGCGGAGGCTGTGCACAGTGCCACGAGAGGCGAGAACATTACGGTTATATTCATCAACAACACCATTTACGGCATGACGGGAGGGCAGATGGCGCCCACTACGCTGCCGGGGCAGGTGACCCAGACCACGCCTTTCGGCCGTGACCCTAAGGTTGCGGGATATCCTGTGAGGATATGCGAGCTTATCTCCACTTTGACGGGAACGGCGTATGCGGAGAGGGTTTCGGTGGACAGTCCCGCTCATATAAATGCGGCGAAAAGGGCTATACGCAAGGGCTTTGAGGTGCAAAAGGCAGGGCTTGGATTTTCCATAATCGAGGTACTGAGCACCTGTCCCACAAACTGGGGAATGACCCCTGTGGCGGCTGTGGAGAGAGTTCGCAGCGAAATGATACCGTATTATCCTTTGGGGGTTTACAAGGATATTACCGAAAGTGAAAAGGAGTGAGGAAAGATGACAAGTGAGATACAGCTGGCGGGATTCGGCGGACAGGGTATACTGTTTGCGGGAAAGGTACTGGCATACTGCGGAATGCTGGCGGACAGAGAAGTTTCCTGGCTGCCCTGCTACGGTCCGGAGATGAGAGGCGGCACCTGCAACTGCTCTGTCTGCTTATCGGATGAGCCTATAGGTTCGCCTACGGTGGATGAGCCCGACATTATCATTGCCATGAACGATCCCTCATTCAGAAAGTTTATTGATACTGTAAAGCCCGGAGGCTTTGCCTTTGTGGACAGCACTCTGGTAACGGCTTCAACCGACCGTGATGATATAAAGGTATTCTGCGTGCCTGCAACAAGGCTTGCTTCGGACAATGATCTGGCAGGCGGGGCTAACATTATACTTATAGGCAAGCTTATCCGTGAGACGGGGATAATTTCCATGGACGATATTGAGGCTGCCATAAGGGAGATAGTTCCCCCGAAAAAGGCGCAGCTTATTGAAAATAATCTTAAAGCGATAAAGATAGGATATGAATTCGTGTAATTAGCGTATTGTTTGACGGATAATTTTCGGCGAATATGTTTACTCCCCCGTTTTTGGGGGAAAATATTTTAAAGGCTTAAAATAAAGCAGAGGAAAGGATTGGTCATATAATGAAATTCAGTGAGATGAAGTATGTGCGCCCGGATATGGATGATCTGGCGGCAAAATCCAAAGAGGCGGCGGAGCTGCTGGCAAATGCGGAAAACGTCAGCGAGGCTGCGGAAGCTTATCTTATGTGGGACAGGGCTGCGGCTTTCTTTTCGACCATGAATTCCCTTTGCTATATAAGGCACACCATTAACACCGAGGACGAATTTTACAGCGGCGAGAACGATTTCTTTGACGAGAATTCCCCCGATTACACAAAGCTTTGGCAGGATGTTTCCGAGGCTGTGGCTAAAAGCAAATTCCGTCCCGAACTGGAGGAAAAATTCGGGAAGGTCATGTTTACGAATATTGACATTTTCCTTGAAAGCTTTTCCCCCGAAATAATTCCCGAAATGCAGGAAAACAACAGACTTTGCACGGAATATGAAAAGCTCGTTGCTTCGGCTAAGATAGATTTTGACGGGAAAGTCCTTAATCTTTCAGAGCTTACCCCTTACAAGCAGTCGGCAGATGATGATGTGAGGAAAAGGGCTTGGGCGGCGGAAAGCGGCTTTTACACGGAGCACAAGAGTGAACTGGACAGGATATTTGACAGCATGGTAAGGGTAAGAAATGAAATGGCGAGGAAAATGGGGTTTGAAAGTTTCGTTAAGCTCGGTTACCTTAATATGTGCCGCAACTGCTACACTGTAAGTGATGTGGGGAAATTCCGTGAGGCTGTTGTAAAGTATATTGTGCCGCTGGCGGACAGGCTTTACAGAGAGCAGGCAAAGCGGATAGGGGCGGATTATCCGCTGAAATACTGCGACACGGGAATATCATTCAAGGACGGGAATGCTGTGCCTAAGGGGAATGCGGAGGATATTTTAGAGGCAGGCAGGAGATTTTATCATGACCTTTCCCCCGAAACGGCGGAGTTTTTCGACTTTATGATGGAAAATGAGCTTATGGATGTGCTGAGCCGCAAGGGTAAGGCTGTGGGAGGGTACTGCACGGAGCTGCCCGATTTCGGAAGTCCCTTTATTTTTGCAAATTTCAACGGCACTCAGGGGGATGTGGAGGTCATAACCCATGAGGCGGGGCACGCTTTTGCGGCTTACGTGAGCAGGGATATTTTCCCCACGGACAACCGCCAGCCCACGCTGGAGGCCTGCGAGATACATTCTATGACTATGGAGTTTTTCGGGTGGCGGAGCGCAGAGGATTTCTTTGGAGAAAATGCGGGAAAATTCTGTTACAAGCATTTGGCGGACGCTTTGAAATTTATACCCTACGGGGCTATGGTAGACCATTTCCAGCATATTGTATACGAGCAGCCGGGACTTTCTCCCGATGAGCGTATCGGGAAATGGCGGGAGCTTACGGCAGTCTATATGCCCTGGATAGACCTGGACGGCAGTCCTTTTTACGGCGAGGGCAGAGCCTGGCAGCGGCAGACTCACATTTACGAAAGACCCTTTTATTATATTGACTACTGTCTGGCGCAGACGGTGGCTCTGGAATTCTGGGTAATTATGCAGAATAACCCGCAGGAGGCGTTTGAACGTTATCTGAAGCTTGTTAAGCTTGGCGGCAGCGAGACCTTTGACGGACTTGTGGCTGCGGCGGGGCTGGAAACGCCCTTTGGAGACGAGGCTTTGAAGAAAGTTGCTGCGGAGGCGGAAAAATGGCTTGATCTGCACGGTACAGATTTCTGACGCCGGCTTACAGCGTACGGAAAAGATTTTGCGAATTTTACAGCATTTCCCGCAACTCGGAATCCGGAGGTGAAAGGTAATAATGTATCATGCTAAAGAAGATCGGCTGAAGATCAATAATGTGCAAATGAACTATATTACCTTTGGCAAGGGGGCAAAGCCGCTTGTTATGATACAGGGGCTTAATACCCGCAGCATTAAGGGAAGCGCTGCTATGCTCAGCCTTATGTATCGGATATTTGCAAAGGAATACAAGGTTTATCTGTTTGACCGCAGGGACGATATAACGGAAGGTCTTACGGTAAGGGATTTTGCTGCCGATATTGCTATGGCGATGGATTCGCTGGCAATTGCGAATGCCGATGTATTCGGCGTTTCTCAGGGGGGAATGATTGCGCAGTATCTTGCGGCAGACAGACCCGATCTGGTGCATAAACTGGCACTTGCTGTGACCCTTTCCAAAAATAACGATACTGTAAGGACAGTAATAAACGATTGGATAGAAATGACCCTTCGGGGCAATTATAAGGCGCTTGTTTCGGATATGGCGGCAAAAATGTACTCCGATACATATATTAAAAAGTATAAGCCGTTTATGCCGCTGCTGACCGTTTTGCAAAAGCCTGAGAACCCCGACCGTTTTATTAAACTGGCAAAGGCTTGTCTTACCTGTAATTCCTATGATGAACTGGATAAGATCAAATGTCCTGTATTTGTGATAGGAGGACAGCAGGATAAGGTCGTTGGTGCGGAGGGTTCAAAGCAGATTGCGGAAAAGCTTGGCTGCAGGATATTTATGTATGATGATCTGGGTCATGCTGCATATGAAGAGGCAAGAGATTTTAATAAAAGAGTGTATGATTTCTTTATGGAACAGAAAAATTATGTTCTGTCTGCACCCTGAAACAGTGAGGCGGAATATCGAAAAATTTCACAAACATTTCCGTCGTAATTTGTAAAATTTATCGGATAATATACAATTTTTTTCCAAACGCCCTAATTCGTGCATTTTTTCAGCCTGTTCGGTTTAAACTACTGTGTGTACAAGATCAAATTTCCAATACATACAGCGAAAGGACAGGTACTATGAAAGCAAGAAAAATCACGAGGCTTATTCTGACGGCTGCGGCGGTCACATTGGCTGTGCAGTCCCCTGCGGCTGCAAGCGAGGCTGATGAGGCTTTGCCGCTGCCCGATGTGGACACGGATTTCAAGACTTACATGGATTACCGCACAATAACCAACAAAAAATCAAAGCAGTATGACTTGCAGCAGCAGGCATACACAGACGAACAGGGCATAAGGCGCATTGATGATGACGTTTGCGTGGCGCTGGGAACGGGCTATGCGAAAAAATGCGGCGAGAGGTTTGAGATAACCCTTGACTCGGGCAACACATTCACCGCTATTGTGGGCGACATTAAGTCGGACGCTCACACCGACCCTTCAAACCGCTATGTAGAGCTGTGGGAGGGACATGGAGATATGGTGGAATTTATTGTGGACACCCGTGAACTGGACAGGAACATAAAAATAATGGGCAGCATTGGCGAATACGAGGAATACAGCGGCAGCGTGACGAATATTGTCAAGCTTGCGGAATAGTATAAGCCTTGCCGCCCTTATAAAAATATGCCCGGCGGATTCCGCTTTAATGCGGAAAATTCGGACAGGCAGTATATATGAAAGGCGGCAATGTCATGCTACAGGCAAAGCTTCTGGACTTTTTATTTGAAAACAGGCTCAACGACAGCAAGGTCTGGTTCGGTGAGCACAGAGAGGAATACAAGGAATTTGTGGAGACTCCCGTTAAGGAGTTATCACAGGCGCTGCTGCCTGTGATAACGGGAATTGACGGCAAGATAGACAAGGTGCATGTTTCGAGGATATACAGGGACGCACGGTTTTGCAAGGGAAAATCCATTTTCCGTGAAAATATGTGGTGCTCCTACAGCAGGGTAAAGGATCTATACAAAGCGCTTCCTGCCTTTTATTTTGATATTTCCGCAAACGGATTTGAGTACGGCTGCGGATTTTACTCCGCCTCAACCGAGTGCATGAATGCGCTGCGGGAAATGGTACTGGCAAACAGTCCTTTATACGCCGAGGCTGAGGAAGCTTTTAAGAAGCAGCGGACATTTGAGCTTTACGGCGATATGTTCAAGCGTGACCGTTATCCCGAGGAAAGCGAGGAAAAGAAGAAATGGCTAAACCGAAAAACGGTAGGGGTCACAGCTCTTCTGACCGACTGGGAGCTTATATTTTCGGACAAGCTGGCGGCAAAGGTAGGCCGTGACTTCAAGAAAATTGCACCTGTTTACAAATTCATTTTACAAGCGGGAGAAATGGGACATAAATCAGCCGAGGAAAAGGATTCTTGAGTTTTCGTATCTTAAATCAAAAGCGCAGACAATACCAATGATCGGTACTGTCTGCGCAGTTTTTTATCAGCCAAGCAGTTTTTTGAGCCTGTTCATAGCTTCTTCGGTGTTTTCGTAGGTATTGAAAGCGGTCAGTCTGAACCAGCCTGCGCCGTTTTTGCCGAAGCCCTCTCCGGGAGTGCCCACCACCTGGATACTATCGAGAAGATAATCGAAAAATTCCCAGCTGCCCATATTATTGGGGCATTTAAGCCACACGTAGGGGGAATTTATTCCGCCTGTAAAATTTATTCCCAGTTCTGTGAGAGTGTCTGCCATAAGGCGGGCATTTTTGCGGTAGTAGTCGATAGCCTCCCTTGTCTGGCGCTGTCCCTCGGGAGTGAAAACAGCCTCTGCGCCCCGCTGTATGGGGTAGGAAACTCCGTTGAACTTACTCCCCTGCCGTCTGCTCCAAACATTAGCAAGGCTTACATCGCTGCCGTCTGAGGCTTTTACTGTAAGCTCCTCTGGGATGACCGTATAGCCGCAGCGTGTGCCTGTGAAGCCTGCTGTTTTGGAGAGGGAGCACATTTCTACAGCGCATTTTTTCGCCCCGGGTACGGCGTAAATGCTCCTTGGCAGTGACGGGTCGGAGATAAAGGCTTCATATGCGGAGTCGAAGATAATGACAGCCTCATTTTTCAAAGCATAATCCACCCATGCTGCAAGCTGTTCTTTTGTATAGACCGAGCCTGTGGGGTTATTGGGGGAACAAAGGTAAATTATATCGGCGTGAACGCTGCTGTCGGGCATTGCAGCAAAGCCGTTTGCCTCGTTGGAATCGGCATAGATGATCTTCCTGCCTGCCATCACATTGGAATCCACATATACGGGATATGCAGGATCAGTAACAAGGACGGTATTACCGTCGCCGAAAATATCGGTAATATTTCCGCAGTCGGATTTTGCCCCGTCGTTTACACGAATATCGGCAATGTTAAGAGAAACGCCGAAGCTTTTATAATAATCCGATATCGCTTCACGCAGAAAGTCATAGCCTGCGCCGCTGTCCTCATAGCCTCTGAAGGTTTCCTTAACTCCCATTTCATCGGCGGCTTTCTTGATAGCCTCAACAACCACCGGGGCAAGGGGCAGGGTAACGTCCCCTATTCCCATGCGGATAAGGGGCTTATCGGGGTGCTCCTCGGTAAAGGCTTTTACCTTTTTGGCAATATCTATAAAAAGGTAATTTTTTTCCATTGACAGGAAATTTTCGTTTATTTTGACCATGTTGACCGATCCTTTCAGTTAATTGATATTTCGCCTGTAAATACAGTTTCGGCAGGACCTCTCATAAGGACTTTGCCATCATTTGTATAGGTAATGAACAGGTCGCCGCCTCTGAGGTGAATGGTGATCTCACTTCCCTGCTTTGCAAAGCCGTTCAGCACTGCCGCAACAGCCGAAGCGCACGCTCCCGTGCCGCAAGCCCAGGTCTCTCCGCTGCCCCGTTCCCAGACACGCATTTGCAGCTCGTTATCCCCTATTACCTTTACAAATTCGGTGTTCACACGCATGGGAAAAAGGGGGTGATTTTCAAAAAGAGGACCTATTGTTTCCAGAGGCAGACTGTCCACATCATCCACAAAGGTTACGGCATGGGGATTGCCCATAGAAACGGCGGTAACGGCGTATTCACTGCCTTTTACCGTTATGGGGCGGGAAATAAAATTCTCCCCCTCTGCGTTCATGGGGATATCGGATGGCTTTAAAACCGCCTTGCCCATATCCACGTTGACGGTTCTGACAACGCCGTTTTCGGGGAAAAGGGTAAGGTACTTTATGCCGCTGTTGGTTTCGAGAGTGACCGAGGTTTTATTTGTAAGCTTATTGTCATAAACATATTTGCCGATGCATCTTGTGGCATTGCCGCACATCATGGCTTCACTGCCGTCGGCGTTGAATATGCGCATACGAAAATCCGCTTTTTCCGAGGGCATTATAAGCACTAAGCCATCTGAACCTATTCCGAAATGGCGGTCGCTGACAATTCGGGAGACCCTTTCGGGATCGTCCACAGATTCCTCAAAGCAGTTTACATACACATAATCATTGCCTATTCCCTGCATTTTTGTAAATTTCATATTTTTCCACTCCGTTAATCAGACTTTCACACCAAAGATACACTGAAACTTAGGGGTTTACCGCTAACTTTCAAACTTCCACTCCGTTAATTAGACTTTCACACCAAAGGTGCGCCGAAACTTAAGGGTTTTTCACTGACCTTCAAACTTCACACTCCTGTGTTTTATTTTGAATATGCCGGATAAATTAACCGCCCAAGGGCTTTTGATATTCGTATATTTTAAGTATATCGAGAGCGGCTTCGGTAAGGGTTATCCGCTGATCCATAGCCCTTTTTCGGAGCTGGTAATGGGCTTCCTGCTCGGATAATCTCAAATACTCGATAAGCACGCATTTTGCACGGTTAACCAGCTTCATTTCGTCCACTATCCCCTGCAAACGGGCGGTTTCCTCATTTGCCGCAATGGAGCTTTGCCGCACGGACAGGAGAAAGCGCATAATATTTATGACCTGCGCCTTCGGAGCAGAACGGGGCAGAATGGGTGCAAATATCTTCGCCCCTTTGGCGCAGACCTCCTCATATATTTTCGAGGGGGAAATTATAAGCAGTCCGCCGGGACATAGCTTGCTGACACGCAGAGCGGTTTCCAGCCCGAATTCGCTTTCCAGAGGGAGCGCCATAACAATAAGGTCATAACCGCCCTTTCCGCACATCTCCGTCAGGCCGTTTCCGCAAGAAGCGGAAATATCCTCAAAGCCTGCTTCCCTGCCTATAAGTGAAAAATTATTCTGTGCCTCCTGCGAACCGGAGGCCACAAGCAGCTTATTCGTCAGTTTTGCCGCCCCCTTTCATACAAAAAATCTTTCCTATATTATATTATCATATCTTACATAATTTGTCAAGGGATTTTTGCAGGATTATACTGTACATCTTGCAAAATATTTGTGAATTTTTTAAAATCAAAGTCTTTTTTATATAAAGACGAATGATTCAAGAAAGTTTCATTCATATTTTGAAACTAACTATAACAGTATCATCAAAAAAACATATCCATTTCCTCCAAAGATACTATACATTCATCTATTTCTCCGTTAAACCATTTAAGAAGCTTTTCACGAATTTCGTTATTCAGGAGCATCTTGCCCTTTGAATCAATCCGCTGCTTGTAAATCTCATTTAACGTTTCCTGCTGCTCGTCAGTCATTTCAAGATATTCCGCCCAATATTCGGCGAATTTTTTATTATCCAATGTAAATGGGATAAGTGTTTCCCCGCTTAAATCCAAAAGCTCGGATTCGGTTTGGTTTGAACAAATATGACCTCCGCTGCTCCAAAAGGCAGCGGAGGCGGCAGGAGCGACCGTTCCGTTATTATCGTCAAGAAGATAGAGCATAGCTTCATTTCGGGCAAGGGCGAGTATCTTTTCATCTGCGCCTTTAAGAAGTATGCTGCATATTTTTTCTTCGCCTATGATAAAATCACGGTCATTGCGGAAGAGGCAGACAAATGCCTTATCGGAAAAGCTGACAGTTCCCCGCACGCCGCAGAAATCCTGAAAGGAATAATTGCTGCCGTCCCATGACTGTTCGGCGGTAAGATCGGGATATCTGCCGTTCATTATCCCATGGGCAATGGCAGCGTAAATGCATCTTCTGTATAAATTATCGGCTGTTATTTTATCAAAAATTTTGTTCATTTCTTTATCCTTTCGCCAATTAACAAAACCACCGCACAAAATTACTCCGTGCGGTGATATTTACCGATTATTTGCTTCGCTCCTTGGCAAGCCCGTCACGAATGCCCGCCATAATAATATCCCGAGCCTTGGCTGCGTCCTCCTTGGGAAGAGGTTCGGTATCGGCAAGGACATATTTCATCCCCAGATTCTGATACTTCGCCTTGCCCATATCGTGATACGGCAACACATCAAGAGCCTTCACCGATTTAAGAGTGGAAATGAACTCACCCAAACGGTGGAGGTATTCCTCATTATAGGTAATTCCCGGGACTACCACATGGCGTATCCACAGTTCCTTTTTGCGCTCGCTCAGGAATCTGGCAAAGGCAAGGATATTGCGGTTGCTGTGGCCTGTAAGCTTTTTATGCTCCTCATCGTCAATATGCTTTATATCCAGCATAATGACGTCGGTGTATTTTATAAGCTCCTCATAAGCTTCGGTATGGTCGGGGGTAAAGGTAATGCCGGAAGTGTCAAGGCAGGTGTGTATCCCCCGTTCGTGCGCCTTTCGGAAAAGCTCGGTAAGGAAAGGAAGCTGCGCCATAGGCTCGCCGCCTGTGCAGGTAAGTCCTCCACCCTTCAGGAACTCCTTGACGCCGTCATACATATCCAGAATCTCTTCTGCCGTTATCTCCTTGCCCGCTTCGGGATTTTTCCCGTGAAACTCCCATGTATCGGGATTATGGCAATAGAGACAGCGCAAAGGACACCCTTGGAAAAAGACGACGAACCTTATTCCGGGTCCGTCGACTGTTCCGAAAGATTCTGTTGAATGAATATACCCTGTCATTTACAGAGCCGCATGGAAGGTTCTGGAGATAACATCATCCTGCTGCTCCTTGGTGAGCTTGATGAAGTTTACTGCATAACCGGAAACACGGATAGTAAGCTGGGGATAATTCTCGGGGTGCTGCTGAGCGTCAAGAAGTGTGTCACGGGTGAACACATTGACATTCAGATGATGACCGCCCTTTGTTGCGTAACCGTCCAAAAGACCGATCAGATTGTTTATCTGCTGTGTATTTGCTGCCATAGTAAAAAACTCCTTTCGTAAGAAGTATACTTGCACGGTATATTTCTTTGTATACTAAAATAGTAGCATATAAATATTAACTTACATTTTCGATATTATGTCGGCAATCTTAATTTTCAGTCGACATAAGACTGCCGCATAAATCATTTCAGAGCCAAAGCCGCAAATATCAAAATAAATGGCAAAGCTAATCTGAAGAAATATTTGTATTTTTTTACAAATAAATTCTTTCCATCCAATAACTCTATCACAATGGCAACAACAAATCCCGGAATAATTGATTTTCCGCCGGACAAACTATGCCCTGACAATGTGTAAAAAGCTGTTGCCCATATTTGTGTTCCGATAAGGAATATCCAGAAGAATTTATCAAACACAGCACGCCACATCTTGAAAGCGGTTTACTCACTCAATCCCTGTCGTTATCGCTTGTATTGGGAATGTTGGAGCAGCTGGGGCAGAGAGCGTCTATATCCAGATCGCCTACGAACACGCCGCCGTCCTTACCCAGTGCGTCGGGGATAATGGAGAAGGTATTGGAAATACCGTCCTGCGCATTTGAGAACTGGAGCTTGGAAACGCTGGACAGAGAAGCCGAAGCACCGTGAGTATCTCTGCCGTGCATGGGGTTAGCGCCGGGTGCAAGAGGCACGCCCTGCTTACGTCCGTCGGGAGTAGAGCCTGTCTTCTTACCGTAAACCACGTTGGAAGTAATGGTAAGGATAGATGTGGTAGGCAGACCGTTTCTGTAAGTGTGCTGCTGACGGATCTTGTCCATGAACTTGTTGAGAATCTGCTGAGCGATCTCATCAACACGGTCGTCGTCGTTGCCGTATTTAGGGAAGTCGCCTTCGATAACATAATCAACAACAATACCCTGCTCGTTTCTTACCGTCTTAACCTTAGCGTACTTGATAGCGGAGAGGGAGTCAGCAACAACGGAAATACCTGCAATACCCGTTGCGAAATATCTCTTGACCTCTCTGTCATGGAGCGCCATCTGGAGGCTCTCGTAGCAGTACTTGTCATGCATATAATGGATAATGTTAAGGGTATTTACATAAAGCTCTGCAAGCCATGTCATCATATCGTCGTACTTTTCCATAACCTCGTCATAATCCAGATACTCAGAGGTAACAGGTCTGTACTTGGGAGCTACCTGTACGCCGCTTATCTCATCCACACCGCCGTTTATAGCATAAAGCAGGCACTTTGCAAGGTTAGCTCTTGCGCCGAAGAACTGCATTTCCTTGCCGACTACCATAGAGGATACGCAGCAGGCAATAGCATAATCATCACCGTGGATAGGTCTCATAAGGTCGTCGTTCTCATACTGAATGGAGGATGTGTTGATGGAAACCTTAGCGCAGTATTCCTTCCAGCCCGATGGCAGTCTGGTGGACCAGAGAACCGTCATGTTAGGCTCGGGAGATGTGCCGAGATTTTCCAGTGTATGCAGATAACGGAAGCTGTTCTTTGTTACCATATGTCTGCCGTCAACACCGATACCGCCCAGGGACTCGGTTACCCACTGAGGGTCGCCGGAGAAGAGGGAGTTATACTCGGGTGTTCTTGCAAATCTTACAAGACGGAGCTTCATAATGAAATGGTCAATAAGCTCCTGCGCCTCAGTCTCGGTAAGTCTGCCGAGCTTGAAGTCACGCTCAAAGTAAATATCAAGGAATGTGGATGTACGACCCAAGGACATAGCAGCGCCGTTTTGATCCTTAACTGCGCCCAGGTAGCCGAAGTAAACAGCCTGTACAGCCTCTTTTGCGGTAACAGCGGGCTTGGAAATGTCGCAGCCGTAAATTTCAGCCATTTTCTTCAGGTTCTCCAAGGCTCTGATCTGCTCGGAGATCTCTTCTCTTGCACGGATCTTTTCCTCGGTCATGGGGCAGGTATAGAAAGCTTTCTGCTCCTTCTTGTCCTCAATAAGTCTGTCAACACCGTAAAGAGCAACACGCCTGTAGTCGCCTATGATTCTTCCTCTTCCGTATGCATCGGGCAGACCTGTGAGGATATGAGCTGTTCTTGCGGCTCTCATTTCGGGAGTATATACATCGAATACGCCTGCGTTATGAGTTTTTCTGTATTCTGTGAAGATATGCTTTATTTCGGGATCAACGGTATAGCCGTTATCCGAACAAGCCTTCTCAGCCATTCTGAGACCGCCGTAGGGCATAAGTGCACGCTTAAATGGCTTATCGGTCTGCAGACCAACAATCTTCTCCAGATCCTTTTCGATATAGCCTGCGCCGTGAGAAACCAGAGAGGAAACCACCTTGGTATCCATATCCAGTACACCGCCTGCCTCACGCTCCTGCTTTGCAAGGTCCATTACATCGGCCCAAAGCTTCTTTGTAGCTTCTGTGGGATCAACCAGAAAGCTGCTGTCACCGTCATAGGGAGTGTAGTTTTTCTGGATAAAGTCACGGACGTTGATTTCGTCGACCCAATGGCCGCCCGTAAAGCCCTCCCATTCCTGTCTCATTTGCTTCATAATTAATTTTCCTCCTTCAAATATTGCGAAAGGATTTCTCCCGCAAAGTATATGCTCCGTACGGGGATTTCCCGCACCAAAGCTGCCGTCTTTCAAAGTCGGGATTTCCGCTCAAAAAGACTACATTTTATTGTGATAAAGCGCTCATATTATGCAAAAATACGGCAGAGCCGGAAAAAATATCCAAGAAAATTACACGCAATTTTCCTTTTATTATTGCCGCAAGCCGTAAGTATACCTCGAAAGTATCATTTGACATCCGCAAAAAAATCACGGAAAACCACCGTACTTTTAAGGTAATATAATTACAAACACTTTATTTATATATATTATACAATACCATTCCCGATTTGTCAAGTGTTTTTTTATATATTTTTCAAATTTATCATTACCGAATGTATATGACTATGTTAAAAAAAGCATAGGCTTTTTAAGAATTTTTTCAAAAATGTAATTACAAACTCGAATTAAAAAATGCACCGCTGCAAAAATTTACAGCGGTGCAAAGAATATTTTGTTATCGGTCATTCCGATCTATCATTGGATGAGTCTGTTGCCGCATTCAGCGCAGAATTTTGCCTTGTCGTTTACTATCTTTGCTCCGCACTGGTCGCAGAACTTCATTTTTATAACAGGCTTTGATTCGGCAGGTTTCGCACTATCTGCAGGCTTTTCACCCTCCGCAGGCTTGGGCGCTGCCGGTTTAACCGATTCTATGGGTTTAATGGGAGGTACCGCCGCAGGCTTAACACTCTCTACAGGCTTAACAGGAGTTATGGGCTTGACTGCCTCAATGGGCTTCACCTGGGATGCCGCAGACTTCACGCTCTCGATCGGTTTAACCGGAGTTATGGGCTTCACTCCCTCAACAGGCTTTACAGCAGGCGCAGGCTTGGGAACTTCGGCGGATTTTATGGGAGTGACCGGCGTTATGGGCTTTACTCCCTCCACAACCTTAGGCGCTTCAGCAGGCTTAGGCGCTTCGGCTGACTTCACTGCCTCCTCGGGTTTTGTAGTTTCCTTAGCTCCTGCAGTCACGGGAACGGCCTTGACAGGCTCGCTCTTGCCGGAATCTATATGTGGCAGAGGCTTGACCTCGGGAATGGGCGATACCACTACCTCAATGGGTTTGATAGGTTTAATGGGAGCTTTTGCGTCGGCAGGTTTTACCGCATCGGGTTTTGTTTCGGCAGATTTTACCTCGGCGGACTTATCTACGGGTTTGCTTTCGGCAGGTTTCTCCTCTGCTTTTACCTCGGGCTTTGCAGCCTCGGCAGGCTTAGTTTCGGACTTCGTCGCTTCCGCTGCCTGTTCGGCAGCTGCAGCACGCTTTCTTGCAGCTTCAAGCTCACGCTCCGCAATCTCCTGCTCCTGGAGCCTTGCTTCTTCGGCAGCCTTTATTTCCTCAGCTTCTCTGAGAACCGCATCCGCTTTATCCTTTTGGATAACTGTCAGAATTGCATTAAGCGCTTTCGGAGCATTCTCGATAAACTTTCCGTCCTTGCTCTTTATAACTATATCCGAGGACTTGCCGTCCTTTTCTATAACCTTCAGATTTCCGCTGCCTATCAATCCCTTTTTGCCCTCAAATTTTTCGATCTTCTCCAAAGAGATACGGTTAAATCCGGCAGGAGTCTGAGCGTACAAATAGTTCACGGTCATCATAAATGCCTCGTCCTCTTTGCCCGGCACCTTTTCGTTAATAAGAACAGGCAATTCAAACTTCTCCAGGCTCGCAAAGGCGTTACAAATTGCAATAAACCTATTGTCAAATGCCTTGGATTTTCCGGGAACATAGAATTGCGCCTTTAAATTGTGATCATCCATTAACACAGCGAACTTTTCCACATAACTGTCCCGAACAACGGTTTTAAGATGGGTTATGTGAAGCTCGACCTGGTTGATAAATCTGTTGCGGTCGTTTTCGTCCATATCCATGGCCTTGATGTCCTTGATAAGATCCATGCTGCGGCGCTCGGAAAAACTGCTGAGGTTCTTGCACTTGCTGTCAAGAAATGCGCAGTCGGCGTCACGGATCTTCTTTTTGACCTGACCGATATATCTTTGAAGCATATCTTCGGGGCAGTTGTTTTCGTTCTTTTTGATCTTTTCAAGCAGAACGATAAGATCAGCCCTTGTCATGCCGTTGATATTTGCAATAAGCTTTGAGAAATACTTGACATGACGGTCGGAAATGGCATCGTCGACCTTTTTGAGATAGGGATAAGTAGACTCTACAGCAAAGCCGCCCTCGGTGATCTTTTCTTTGATCTCGCCCAACGCTTTAAGGTCGGCGCTGTCAAGGTCGCCGCAAATCTTGTCAAGCTCCTGCTTGTCAAGGAATGCGCCTCTTTCGTGGCATTTTTTGAGAGTTTCTTCATATCTCTTGGGATCAAAAGCAGGCTTGCGCTTTTCCAGGTCCTCCATGAATTTTTCCAGCTTCTCCCTGTCGAGATTGTCTATATCAGCCATCTGCTTATCAAATTCAGCCTTTTCGATCTGCTTTAACCGGCTGTCAATCTGCTCAATGTAGATCTTGCCCGCCTCGGCATATTCGGGAGCCTCATTTATGGAGATCTTCATTTCCAGAAGCTTATCCTTAGTTGCATTGGAAAGATTGCGGCAAAGCTCCTCCAGTTCCTTTTTGATGAGCATTTCGGTGCGTTTATCGATCTGCTCGATATATTTGGCAGCCATTTCCTTATCAAAGCCCTCAGAGAGCGCTTCTTTGAGCTTGCTGAGCTCCTTGCGGGGTGTATTGTCGATATTCTTGCAAAGCGCCTCCATTTCCGAACGCATAAGCTCGATCTCTCTCTGACGGATCTTCTCAAGCCATGGAGCAACATTTTCCTTTTTCATCTCCCAAGAGGAAATAACCTGGGAAAGGTGCTCCAGTTCAGATTTGTCCTTTTTATCAAGCTCCTTGCAGTAAGAGGAAAGCTTCTCGTTTTCGATCTCGTCAACACGCTTTTCGATCTGATCGAAATATTTGCTCACATAGTCCGCAGGATATTTCTCATCTTTGAGCTTTTCGGTGAGCTGAGAAAGTGCAGGTTTGTACATAGTGGAAATATCCTTGCAGAGCGCGTCTGCCTCTTCCTTGTACAGATCCTTTCTCCTGTTGTTTATCCTCTCCACAAATCCGGAAACGAGATCCTCGGGATATTTGCCCTCAGAAAGCTTCTTTTCCAGTTCCTCCAGTTTTGCAAAGCCCATTGCGGGAATGTCCTTGCACATTTCGGAAAGCTCTGCCTTTGTAATAGCCTTTTCCCGCTCTTCGACCATAGGCAGATATTTTGCGGAAATGCTTTCGGGATATTTGCCGCTCTTAAGATCGGAGGTAATAACAGCCAGGGTACTTCTGTCCATAGCCGGAATGCCGTCGCAGCGCTTGATGAATTCCTCATTTTCAAGCTCTGCCGCACGTTCGTTTATAAGTGCAGTATATTTATCGGAAATTGCCTTGTTGAACCTGCCGGAGGTCTCCTTGCGCAGTTCTTCAAGCTTTGCTTTATCGGCAGTTTTTATGCCTGCAAATACCTTTTCTGCCTCTTCATTTTCCGCTTGCTCGGCTCTTGCACGCAGTTTGCTGAAATATGGCGCTTTAAGAGCTGCACGGCACTTCAATTCATCCAGCTTTTCCTTTATTTCATATGTTGCCTTTCTGTCGGCGCTTTCTATATTCTTGAACATCTCGGCGATTTCCGTGCGGGCAAAGTTATCCCTTGCATCGGCGATCTTTGCGGCAAAGTGCTTTTTGAACATGGGATCATACTTGCCGCTTGCCAGAGTTTCCTCAAGGCTGTCCGCCTTTGCCTTATCTGGAATGGATCTGAACATTTCGGTAAGTTCCTTTAAGGAAGCCGCAAGTATCCCCTCGTCCACTTTGGAAATATAAGGCGCTGCAACGGTCTCATCAAATCCTCCGCCCTTGATTTTTTCTTTAAGCGCACTAAGCTCCTCGGGCTTTTTGAGGGAAAGCCCTGTAGTAAGCATTTTAAGCTGATTTTCCTCACAGTCGTTAAGAGCAAGCTTTATTTTAAGCAGATACTTGCCAGTGGTCTTTTTGTCAAGATTCATATCGAATATGTATTTGCGGAGCTTTTTCAGTTCATCTTCACTGAGTGCCGAAAGGTCAGCGCACAGGTCAACAAGCTCTTTTTCGTTCTTGACAGCCTTTTCCATCTGCTCGACCGTTTCAAAAACCGTGCCGTTATAAGTGCGGGACTGCTTTTCAAATTCCTTGCAGTATTCGGCAAGCTCGCTCAGAACAGACGCATTCTTCAGCTTATACTTAGCCGCTGCCGCAGAAATATCCTCCATTATAAGGGAAGCCTTTGAACCGGGGCAGCAAAGCTTGCCCTCGCTGTCACGGCATTCTGCAGGAATGTAGTTTTCCGAAAGGTATTCGTTGAGCTTTGTTATATCCAAAGCGGAGGACTGCCAATATTCGCTGATATTTTCCACATTCTCTGCGTCTGCGGGAGATGTGGCTCTTGCAAGGTTAAACACAGCTCCGTACACGGGACGGACAGCAAGAAGATTTATAATATCCTTTTTTATTTCCTCGGGAGATGCGCTGCTGAGTTCTATCGCCTTGAGTGCATCCCCTGCCTTGGTCTTGTCGGGAGATGTATACTTGAATCCATATCCGTTTTTCTCGGAAATAAGCTTCCGCAAAGTTTCTTTTATTGCGCTTACATCGGAAGAACCGGCAAAATCGCTTTCCTGAGCCTTTACACCGCATTTTTCCGCAGCTGTGAGCGCCGCCTTGACAGTCAGCTTAACAGAATCAACATTCAGCTCCACAGCCTTGAATGCAGCTTCATTTGCCGTCATATCTTCATTGATCTTGTCAAGGATACCAAGCCCCTTGTCCAGCTCCATACAGCGGGACTCGTTTTTATCGGTGACCAGTTTCTCGCCGTACAGATCAAACTCTGCACTGCCCAGCACCTCTATACGGGGAAATTCCTCCAGTGCCTCAGCAATATAATTGTCAAGCTGCTCGGTTATCCCCTTGTCGGAAAGAACGGCAGGATCCTCAACCGTCCCCCGCTTGTACAGGAAATTGCAGTTTATCTTCTTGAAATTAAGAAATACATTTGTAAGTGGCGTTACAGGAGCGTAGGGCTTGCCCTCTTTCTTCATATGCTCCTCGCTGATGATAAGCGTGTCATGCTTGCCGTCGATCATCCAGCTCAGAGCTTCAAAAGCCCCCTGACCGTTCATATCCGCAAGATAGACTTTTTCATTTTCCTCAGCGATCTTCCTCGCCTCGTTCAGATTAAATGGAACAAATTCTTCTCCGTCCGCACTCATAAGCATCATATCTGACATACGGCAGATGTCTAAACTGTGGCTCTTGGTCTCCTCCGGCGTGCAAGGCACGTAGATCAGTCCCTCGATAAGGGGGTGACAAAACAGACTTCCGCTCTGTAAACGGTTCTCGGCAAAAAGCTCCCCGAACCCGTTGCAAGCAGACTTAAACCGATTATAGTCTCTGTAAATTTCCACGGCTGTAATTCCTCCCGAATACAATTTAATGGAGCAATATGCAATTTTGCAATACGCAATTTTATCTGCAAGAGCACATTATCCGCACCAATTATAATAATTATAACAAAAAAACTCGAAAATGTCAACGAGTTTTTAGATGATTTTATACAAAAATATTTCCGCCTTTTTTTGGTGATTTTAACTATAAAATCATTAATCACACCAAATCAGTATACTATTTGCATTAAAAATTGAGGAATACTCCGTAAGAAAAGAGTATTCCTCCGATAATGATATTGACAGTAAAATTTTAATCGCCCGATGTTTCTTCCAAGATTCTATCAGGTATGGAGATATTCATCTGTTCGCTGAGATATTCGATCTTGTAGCTTAGATCGTCTATCTGCTGCTCGTAAATCTCCTTTTGAGCCTCAAGCTTTTTCTTTTCCTTGTTGGTGTTGGCAAGGTCAATTCCGAAAAGCATGGCAGCTGCCAGCGCAAAGACCGTAAGTCCTGTTGTAAGAGGATTGAACCAGTCATGCTTCACGGGCTTTTCTTCAATAAGCATATTCACAGAAGAATGCGCCAACGCCTTCTTAAGCGCAAAATACAGAGGCACTGCCACAATGCAGGATATTACAGCATTTACAGTGGAGGTAACAGCGTTTATGCCTGTACTTTTAAGCGCCACCTCCATAGGCTCTCCCAGCATAAGCTGTCCAACAAATGTCTTTATAAGATACAGCACTATATAGGTAAGCTGACCCAGAACCGCCGCTGCAACAATATTTGAATAGCTGTCATCTCCACGTTTTGCGGTATGACCCGCCACAAAGCCCATGGCAAATTTATTTATAAAGGTAAAGGGCGCCGAGGTAATGTAAGCAGGGTCAAACAGATCAAAAAACATTGCTCCAATGCCCGAGGAGAGTCCGCCTCGCATCCGCCCGAAAAGCAGCCCTGCCAGCAAGCACATAGAGTTGCCGAGATGAATACGTGTTATCAGTGTGCCGTTAGGTATTTTGATCTGCATATAGTTTCCTGCGTAAACAAGAGCTGCCATAAGACCCACCACAACCATTGAATAAAGCTTTTTGTTTTTAACCGTATTTGCCATTTTCAAAACATCTCCTTTTAGAAGCAAGATTTTCAGAGGCAAGAAGCAAGAAAAGCTATTGAGCGGCAATTTCTTGATTTCCGTGCTCCTTTTTTTCGTTGATTTTATTATATTCCCTTGCTGCCGCAAAATCAACCCGGCAAAAATTCATACATATTTTTGGAGTTTTGTTGTATTTGTCTAAATTTAAATATGATTTAATAATGTACTTTTATACATTTCAACCTACGGTATAAAATTCAAAAAAAAGCAGTAAAATCGCAGCCCGCAAATTATACAAATTCTGATTATACGGATATTAATGAATTGTTATATTTTAACAAATTAATGTTTTAACAAAAAATTCATATATTTATTTGTTAAGGACTACTATCCCTTAACGCCAAATCAAAATAATATTTACAAAATGTTCCATGGATTTCTGTAATATTTAGTTAAAATACTGATTGATAAATTATTCTTAATATGTTAAAATCATAAATAGAAAACATTAAAATTTAGCTGAATTTAAGGAGAAATATTGTGAATAAATCGGACGAATTTATAAAAAACCTGACCGAACGAATGGAAGAAAAGGGATTTATTAAGCGCAGCAAAAGCAGAGTGATCAGCAAATTTGACGGAGGCTTCTGGTACTTTTCGTTTTACGGCAGCAAATCCGTAAAATATATGGGAACGGTATTTTTCTTCCAATTGGGTTATCATCTCGACAGCGTCGAAAAACTGGTGAGCGAAATATTCGGAGTAAAATACAGCAAAAATTCGGTAACTGGATGTTTTAACCAACTTGGACAATTATTTCACACCTATCATGAACTTCTGATAACAGAAAACACAAATATAAATGACGCAGTTGATGATGTTATTTACCATTATGAAAAATACTGCGAAAATTTAGTTAAAAACTATTTTGGAGAACAGGAAATTTACAAGGGCATATTTGAAGATAAAACCCTGGAGTACACCATGCATACCAATAAATTTCGGTGCGCCGCAATACTGCTGCTCAATGGGCGGTATGACGAAATGCTTGCGGCAATTGAGGATATGCCCGAAGGTCTTTTTTATGAACTGCCGTTTTCAAAATCCGAGTGCATAAGCAAAGCAGAAACAATTATCAAGGAGACCAGCTATGAAAAGTCAATAGGGAAAAGCAAAAATTAACAAAAAATTC
>CAZGAZ010000059.1:0-22004 GCA_964523835.1 uncultured Ruminococcus sp. | reverse complement strand
GCGCTGGAGCAGGACAATATGGCAAGGCTTATGAGAATGACCGTTGACTATGCCCGTTCTATCGGATATACGGGAGATTTCTACATTGAGCCTAAGCCCAAGGAGCCTACAAAGCACCAGTATGATTTCGATACCGCTACGGTTATCGGCTTCCTCCGCAAGTACGGTCTGGAAAAGGATTTCAAGATGAATATTGAGGCAAACCATGCAACTCTCGCTCAGCATACCTTCCAGCATGAGCTGCGTGTTGCAAGGGATAACGGCGTGTTCGGTTCTATCGACGCTAACCAGGGCGATATGCTTCTGGGCTGGGATACCGACCAGTTCCCCACCAATGTTTACGACGCTGCACTTTGTATGTACGAGGTATTAAAGGCAGGCGGCTTTACCAACGGCGGACTTAATTTTGACTCCAAGGCACGCAGAGGCTCTTACACTCCCGAGGATATTTTCCACAGCTATATTGCGGGTATGGATTCCTTTGCGCTGGGTCTCAAAATCGCCGACAAGCTTATTTCCGACGGCAGGATCGACAAGTTCGTTGCCGACAGATACGCTTCTTGGAACAGCGGCATAGGCGCTGATATAATAAACGGAAAGGCTACCATGGCAGACCTTGAAAAATATGCTCTTGAAAAGGGCGAGGTAACGGCTTCCCTTTCAAGCGGCAGGCAGGAAATGCTGGAGTCCATTCTCAACAATATTATGTTCGGACTGTAATTTGATTTTGATTCGGGGCAGCCGTAAATTTTTGCGGCTGCCTTTTCCTACAAAAAGCGGATATTGCATTTTCCGTTAACTAAAGTTCGGTCATTGCGGTTATTTCACCGCAGGCGATCTTTTCCCCGGAATTTCCCGAGGGCTGGGTGTGCATATCGTCGGGGTGCAGGTGGATAACAACGGTTTTTCCTATCACATCGGCGGGCGTGAATCGGCAGGTGACAAAGGCGTTGTGGGCGGTGCCGTTGCAGGAAAAGAGGGGCGGCATATCCCCAGTGTGATAGGGGTGGGGGCAGCTGTTTTTATCGTAATGGGGAAGGGTGTTTGCAAAGGGATCGTCGGCACTTCCGCTGCACGAGTTTCCTGCGTGGATATGTACCCCGAAAACTCCGTATTCGCAGAGGTCGGAGGATTCGGGAAGCCCGTAGACGGATATGGTCGCCATAGTCCCTATATCGGTTGTGACAAATGCGGCAGAGCCGTGTATGTCGGGATATTTTTCCGAGCCGTTTATCTCAGACTTTGCGGCGGTAATTTCTTTCATAAAAAGACACCTCATTTTCGGAATTTATCGGAATTATGGAAAATATCCCGTAAATATTCCCAAATATCCGATATATCATTATATGCAGGCTTTGGGGAGAATGACATTTCGGGCTTTTCTGTTTGTGCGGCAATAGCGGTCGGTGAATACAAATAGGCGCAAAGGAAAATTATCCTCAAAAACACAAAATCGCAACATCAGGTGTGAAAGGAAAGCAGAAAATGGGCAGGCAGCTAAGATTTTTTATGGACTATGAAAGCTTTCTGACAGTGGCGCAGGCGGCTTTGGACATGGGGCTTGTTATACTGCCGGGACAGCTGCCGGAGTCGGGAGAAATTATTCAAAGCAGGGATATTTCGGCGGTCTCTCCGGGGATATGCGATTACTATTTTCACGTCCCCGAGGCAGGCGAGCTTAAAATTGACGGCAATATATCCAAAAAGGTGCTTCACCTTTCGGGTAATAATGTTATCGAAGCAGGCTATTCCCATATACTGACCGAAAAGAAAACCATTTCCGGGGCAAGGCTTTACTCTGTGACGGGTGAGTATGATGAGGCAGGAAGCCTATTGCCCCGCCCGGAGTGCACAACAAAGGCTTATAATGCCTTGTGCAGGGCGGTGAAAAAGGCTGCTCCCCGTACCGATTTCCGTGCTGCGGACGCTATGTTTACCCAAAAATGGGGAAAGCGGTGCGTTTGCGGACGTCGGGAATACATATCTCCCCTGTGCCGTAAGCTGGCTGAGGACGAGGAGTATGATCTGTATATCTGAGAAAAATTCGTGAAAATATTAAATGAAATTTAAAGGAGCTGATTTTTTTGAAATATGTAATTGGTGTAGACCTCGGTACAAGCGGTACAAAGACGGTTTTGTTTGACGAGGTTGGCAAGATCATAGCCTCAAAAACCATTGAATATCCCATGTATCAGCCGCAGAACGGCTATGCCGAGCAAGACCCCGCAGACTGGTACAATGCGGCTGTGAACACTATCAAAAGCGTTATCGGAAGCAGCGGAGTTTCCGCAGACGATATAGTTGGCGTGGGGCTGTCGGGGCAGATGCACGGGCTTGTTATGCTGGACGAAAATGATGACGTTATCCGCAGATCAATTATCTGGTGCGACCAGCGAACCGCTAAAGAAGTGGAGGAAATGAACGGGAAAATAGGCAGGGAAAAGCTTATAGAGATCACTGCCAATCCCGCTCTTACAGGCTGGACGGCTGCAAAGATACTTTGGGTGAAGAACAACGAGCCGGATAATTTTGCAAAATGCCGCCACATTCTGCTGCCCAAGGATTATATTCGCTTTATGCTCACGGGCGAATATGCCACGGAGGTTTCCGACGCCTCGGGAATGCAGCTGCTTGATGTTCCGCACCGCTGCTGGAGCGAGGAAATTTGCAAGACGTTAGGCATTGATATGTCCCTGCTTGCCAAGGTTTACGAATCCTGCGAGGTAACGGGGAAGATCACTGAAAAGGCAGCCGCTCTTACAGGGCTTAAAGCAGGCACTGTAGTGGTTGGAGGCGCAGGGGATAACGCCGCCGCTGCTGTGGGTACGGGAGTTGTAAAGGACGGCAGGGCGTTTACCACCATAGGTACATCGGGCGTGGTTTTCGCCCATACATCAAGCGTTTCCATAGACCCCAAGGGCAGAGTGCACACCTGCTGCGCCGCTGTTCCCGGGGCATGGCATATTATGGGCGTTACCCAGGGGGCAGGGCTTTCGCTGAAATGGTTCAGGGATAATTTCTGCGCCCCCGAAAAGGAGACCGCACGCTACATGGGCGTTGACGAATACTACCTTATGGACAAGCAGGCGGAGACCGTTCCGATCGGCGCAGACAGACTGCTTTATCTGCCCTATCTTATGGGCGAGCGCACTCCTCATCTTGACCCCAATGCAAGAGGCGTTTTCTTCGGGCTTTCGGCGGTGCACACCAAAAAGGAAATGCTGAGGGCTGTAATGGAGGGTGTGGCATATTCCCTGCGGGACTGCGTGGAGGTATGCCGTGAAATGGGCATAAACGTTTCGGATATGATGGCCTGCGGCGGCGGCGGAACATCTCCGCTGTGGCGGCAGATGCTGGCCGATCTTTACAGCTGCCCTGTAAAGACTGCGTCCTCAAAGGAGGGTCCCGCACTGGGCGTTGCAATTCTCGCACTGGTCGGCGCAGGGGTGTACGACAGCGTGGAGGCAGCCTGCGATAAGATATGCGGAGTTGATAAGACACAGCAGCCCGTTTCGGAAAATATACCCGAATATGAGAAATTCTACAAAATTTACCGTGAGCTTTATCCTGCGCTTAAAGCGCAAATGGCTGCGCTGGCAGAGGTCCGATAAATATATAACCCATAAAAGAAAAGGGCTTCGGATTTTTCCGAAGTCCTCGTTTTTTTGCTTCTATTTGATTATTTTGCTTATGCCGTCACGGCTGATTATCGTGTTGGCAAACATTTCCTTTATCTGTTTTTCATACTCTTTTGGGTCGGTCATTGCGGGGCTGTAATGGGTGAGCCATAATTCCTCCGATTCAGAAAGACTTGCCACCCTTGCGCTGTCGGAAAAGATCATATGCTGCTTTTCCTGCATTTTTTCACGGTATTCCTCGCTGCCGTACATTCCTTCACAGATGAGCAGATTTGATCTGAAAGCAAACTCCGCCAGCTCGTCAAAATAAACGCTGTCGGTAATGTAGGTCACTTTCAGGGGCTGCCGCTCGCCGACTGTGACCATTTCCGTTGTAATTTCCCTGCCGTCAATGTTCACACTTTTTCCCCCGTGCAGTTCCTTCCAGAAATTCACGGGGATTCCCAGAGACTTGGCTTTTTCCGGGCTGAACACAGGCTTGCGCTTTTCGGTAAGGCTGTAGCACATTCCCGGCACACGGTGGCGTATAGGCATATACCCCACCGAAATATCCTCCCACATAATTTCTCCCCGTCCCAATATTTCCTTGACCTTTACTTCAAAGGGCAGCTCGGGGCAAATGCAGCAAAGCTTCCTGATTATCTCCGTTCCTCCGATGGGACAGTATATTTTTAATGGGGAGGTTTTTCCGAAATTCCCTGCGCTGAGCAGCAGTCCCGGCAGTCCCGATATATGGTCGGCGTGAAAATGGGTGATAAGCAGTATGTCCAGTCTTGCAAGACTTCGGGAAATTTTCGCCAGCGCCACCTGCATTCCCTCGCCGCAGTCGATAAGCAGTCCGCTGCCGTCATGCTCCGCCCACAGTCCCGTGAGAAATCGGTCGGGCAGGGGCTTCATGCCTCCCGTACCCGGCAGAAATATTTCAAGCATATTTTTTGCTCCTTTCCGATCGTCCGAATTCTTTGTATAATCTTGCATTTCAGTATATCACATTTTTTTATTATTGTCAATTTGATATTTGCCCGCAAGCGTCCTTTAATTCGGGATAACAATATCCTCCTGCAAGCACATTGTCAGGCGGATAATTTTTATCAAACTCAGGTCTTGTTTCACGTATGGAATCAAAATTTTCTATCTTGCCTCTTTTGCCCTCATTATATTCATATTCGTAGATAAAATATTGTACTTTGTTGTCGGTAAGCCCTGTATTTTTAAAATAAAAAAAGAAGTGATTGTAATGATGATAGTATAAATGCACATGAGGGTAATTTGTGTTATCAAGCTCAAGTAAATAAGCATGCCTGCCATGGGTGTCGATTTGTCCATAATATTTCAGCAGTTCATTTTCATAAACAAAACAATAACAATCTGCGCCGATATAAACTTTCTTGCTTTCGCTGAAAAACGGAGCAGCCCACAAATTGTTTTCAAATTCAAAAAAATAAAAGGTTTCCGAGTTGGCCGCAAAACGAGGATCACTCATAAAATGCCTTATACGCAGCGGCTTTTTTTGAGCCGTTAATTCGTATATTGTATATTTGGACTTGTCGGGAGCGGCATTTAAAAATCTCCCGTATTCCCCTTTGCAAAACGCCCTTTTTACCATAGGTGTAAGCGCACCGATACCGTAATTGCTCGTGCCGTATTTTATTATTTCCGCATTATCGGAACTCTGCTTTAATTCCTCAAAATGCGCTATGGCATAATCAAGAGCGTCGCTGCGCTTTTTTATTATTTCTTCAAGCTCTTTTTGAGTGATCATTTTTCATAACTCCTCTTTAAATATTTCCCGTAAATTTTCCGAAATATCCTTCTTCGCTTTTGAATAAAAAATCACATAATTATATCCTCCGTAACGAGGTGTTTTCAGCAGGAAAATGTCCGCATTTTTCATGACCGTATTTACATAATCAATATTGCTGCTCACGGGCCCCAAAAGCACGTCGGGAGAAAAATTATCCGTGTAAATTATTCCCGAAATAAATTCCTCGGGCAGATTTTTTATATTTGCATTTACGGCTGCAAAATAATTAAAATCTTCACCCGAAAATAATTTAATAAGCTGCTCGGGATAAGACTTATATTCGGGTATTTCCAAAAGATAAACGGGAAACAGACCATGCTGTAAAAAGCTTTCATATATTTTTAGTCTTACAGAAATATCACAGCAGTTAAAACCTACCGATAAGCAGTCATTTTCGCCGTCCTCCGAATAGGAAATGTACATCATATCATAATCTGTATTATTGTTGAATTTATCCATTTCAAAATGGGGATTTATACTGCCGCTGCCCAAAAACATTTTTCTGCGGTTCAGTGCAATATTAAAGCCAAATTCCCCGAACCATTTGCTGTCGGTAAGGCAGGATAATTTTGATGTGCATATTCCGAGCATTTCCTGACGCTCCCTTTTTCATACTATAATAATTTATTGGATATTTTTTATAATTAAGAAACTGAATCCTGCTTTTTATTCAGCTATCCTTTTTATCCGAAAATATTTCTTTACCGGAAATAAAGTCTAAGATTGGCTCTTTTTCATGTTTATATTTACCTGAATTCCAAAGAAGCAAATAATCATCAAAATGGTTATGAAGTTCAGCTTCTGCATATTCGAATAATGGTATCACCCAGCGCGAACCACAGCAGACTGCTTTACTGTCAACAGAGTTTATTATCCCATATAATTCCTGCGCAAATTGGAACGACTGTTTGTCAGCCTCCTCACTTTCATAGTCGCACTCAATAAGAGGATACTTTTTTATACAACTGATCATTGAAGCTAAGCAATAAAAATATGTCTGTATATCCTTATTAAAATAATAGTAATGATTTAGTTTCGGAAAAATCAAATAAACATTAGAATCGATCAAATCAATTCCGAGCTGCTGAAATTCTAGAAAATCTTCTGCAAAAACCACAAATTCTTTACCATTTACTTTCTGATACCTTAGATTTTCAATATATGCAAAAGTGTCTTTAAATTTGTAATATTTACCAAATCCTACTAAAGGAATACCACAATTAACCAAATATTCCTCGGTGTTTGAATTAAATCTGAACTTTTTTATATCCTCCCGTGAAAATTTATATAATTTTTCACCCCAAAAATCTGTAATAGTTTTATTGAGCATTGCATTAAATTCCTTTCGATCAATTTATTCTGTATACTGCAAGAAAAAAGCGGCTGAAAAATCAATCTAACCTGCTTTCATAATTATAGATTTTACAAAGAAGCTTCAAAAGCAAATTGACCTTTTCACTGTCATTTTCGCAGATTGAATCAAACAGATCAACAATATGAATACTTTTCTCAAACTTATATTTTTTAGCCAATTCTTCTTTAACAAGGTACCTATAATTTCTTTCATCTTTGTCCGAATAAATATTCTGTGCGACCGCAAATCCGTCTAAGTATGCTATGACTTCTTTAAAGCAGTATTCCTCACGCCCGAAAAATGCTCCCGGGCGATATACCATGAAATCAAGCTGACTTGCCACACAGTAATGTTCAAGCGGAATATTCGGGTTTCTCATTTTTTTTCAACTCCGTTAATCAGACTTTCACACCAAAGGTGCGCTGAAACTTAGGGGTTTACCGCTAACTTTCAAACTTTTCCTTTCCGAGCCGTCATAATATTTTTAAAATATAACCCGCCGAAAAATCCGATTGCAAATTTTTCGGCGGATAGTAGCTGTTATATAAAATTACAATCCCATACCCTCAAAAATTTCATTTATTTTCTTTGCTAAAATATCCGAAACCTTTTCATGGGTGGTCTCCGAGGGGTGCCAGTCTGCGCCGATACCGTCCGACTCCAGCTGTACGGGCAGCCGCACAAAGCATATCTTTTCGTCATACTCCTGCTTGAAACGCTCCACCAGCGAAATTTCCTCTTCCGCCAGCTCGTCTCCCATAACGCCGTAGGTACAGACAATATACGCCTCGGGATTGTTCTTCCGTATCATTTCAAGTATCTCATAATAAGCCGCCTTGAAATCCTCCCGCCTTTCGGGAATATTCTTTGTCCAGGAGCTGTCGTTGGTGCCGTCGTTGAATACGACCACCTGGGGAATGTATTTGGAAAAATCCCAAAGCCGATGATTTTCATGCCCCTCTCTGCCGAGGGTGTTTTCCAGACCGCTGTCGTTGTAGGGATAAATGTCCCGCATAAGCCAGCCGTCCAGAGGCTTTTCTGCATTCTCGTCCACATAGCAGGAAATAACACCCATGCCGCTCCAGGAAACATACTGATATTCGGCAGAGCATTTTTTTGCGGTCTTGTAGGCATATCCCTTTAAGGGATTTTCCGTTTCGGTTGAAAATGTATCAACATTCCATACCCCCTCAACACCATAGCCGCAGGTAATGGAATCTCCCACAAATTCTATCCGCCTTTCGCTTTGAGGCTTCGGGGGCGGCAGCAGCGTGCCCTCCACGGTTATTTTCTCTATTGCGATCTTGGCAAACGCCGCCTCGGAGATCTTCATTATGCGTATCTTTACCCGAGCAGATTCATCCGATTCATAAAGTGTGTATGTACCCGATTTTTCATCCACCTTAAAGCGTTTGGTCTGTTCATCATTCACAAACACTGCCAGCCACCCTCTGAACATATCCTCGGAGGGGGTAAGGTCGCTTATAATATCCGCCTCGGCATAGGTCCCCTCAAACTCAAACTCCACAAAGGAGCAGGTATAGCCTATGTACCTGAGTCCGTTTTCATCAAAGGTGCGCCCGCCTGTTCTTACGTGTTTTTCATCTGCCGGAAAGGAAATTCTGCTCATTTTATATCACCTGTTTTTCAAGAAAAATATTTATTTTTATTATATCACAAATTGCATAATTTGTCAAGATTGTCCGAAATATTTTTATTGTCCCATAAAATTATATTTGACAGTGCGTAATGTCCCGTTCAAAAAGCTGTGACAAATTTCCCGAAACTTATTGACATTTATTGCCTTTTGGTTTATAATTTAATTAAGGAAAAGCTGATCAAATCACCTTAATCTTTTTTTGTTTACAAATTGCTGCGGGGCGGATTTTTCCCTGCGGAAAAAATGCCAATGGCGGCAGGAAAAGCCTTTGATCAGCAGTTCATTAGGTAATTTTGGCAGAGTAAAATATAAATGATCGTTCTAAATAAATTCGGAAAGTAAGTGGTTATAAATGGAAAAGGAAAGCGGCAAAAAGGGCTTTTGGGGATTTTTGTCGGAAAAATATCTTCTGCTCTCTGTTGCGGCGGCAGCAGTGGGAATGGCTGTGTCGGGAGCGCAGGGAGCGGGAGCGTATGCCCTGTGGGAAGCGCTTCCTGCGGCGGTGCTTATTTGTGCGACTCTATGGCTTAATCTGCGGCTTAAGAAAAGGGGAGTGTATTACAGCGGCAGACGGGATACAAGAAAGTCTGCCGACCCAAGAGTTATGGGCACTGTGGGGGATATAAGCGGCATTGGCTGCACTGCGGCAGCGTTTATGGGGATAGGTGTGCTTTTTTCGGAAATGTATATGAAAGACGGCGGCATATTCGGGCAGGATGATTTTATGCCCCTGCTGTTTGCGGCAGCGGCAAAGGCGGTGCAGCTCACTGCCTGCGTGGGCATTATCACAAGCCGTGAATGGTCGGAGGCAACCCTTTGCAGCTGCGCCGCACGTTCGCTGAAAATTGCGGGAGGAGAGTGTTATAAAAAAGTCGGCCGGATAGGAAATTATCCCGGGATAATGGAGAGAGCGGGGAGCATTTTTGCGGTACGGCTGGCGGTGGGGATAGGCTTTGCAGCGATCGAGCTTATCTGCGCCGTAAGCGGCGGCGGACTTCCCTACGGGAGCGTCTGGGCGGCGATCCTGGCAATGCTCACACTGGTAATTACCGAGGCAGCCTGCGTTACCGACAACAAGGCCCGCACTGAGGACAAGCACAGGCTGATGAATAAAAGCCGCAAGAATTTCTGCACTTTGAGCAGTATATTATTTGTGCTTGCAGCGTTTTTCTTCCTGTTCGGCTTTCCCATAAGAAGCGTGTTTACTACCTATGAGGCTACACGTGATTTTGATTATCATGTGGAGATGACAGGGGATATTGAAGTTATCTCCGTGCCCTATGATACCCAGGATAATGCTGCGCTGTTTACGGGATTTTTCATTGTCAGCGGCGGATTTGTGATAGTCTGCTGCGCTGCCGCATGCGCTGAGGGCAGGGATATTGTTTCGGGCGTTATCAAAGGCGAATCGTTAACGGCGATCCTTGTGGGTGTTGCCGCAATAACGGCGGTGACTGTTGTTCACGGCAGGCTTTATCCTGCTGCTGCTGTTGACGGATTGATGGTAATGGTCTGCATAAGTATGCTGTGCTTTTTTGCAGCGGTGAACCTGTTTGCTCTTCTGATAAAGAAAAATGCATAATGATCGGCGGCTTAACCTTGTTAGCAGGCTTATCGGGTATGTTGGTTTAAGGGGAGTTACACTTGCAAAATAATATATTAAGAGTAAGAAAAATAATAAGAGTTTTGAGTGTTTGTCTGTTATCAGGCAGGATATTGTGTTTTACGATTTATCATTTTTTAGACGGTTATGTTATTAATTTACCGTATCGTTCATTCATAATGGATGTGCTTGCATTAGCAGGGCTGCTTCTTCTATCATTGGAGGACCTGATAATAAAATTAACAATCAGAGAGCACAAAGTATCAAAAAAAGGTATTGCAATATTTATGCTTGCGATAGCTTACAGTTATTTGTTTGTGCTTCCGAGCTATTGCAGTCTGGGTAAACAATCGGAGAAACAAAGCTTCGAGCTTAATGAATACGGACTGTTTTTAGAAACGGAATACGGGTACGATATAACTTTTGGAGACACTTGGGTATATTTAAAAAAACGTGAGAATATTTTCTTTTCAAAAGTCCTTGCCCGCATACGGTTTCCGTCAGACGAGCATAACGAGCCTACGGTATATTGCCCGAAAAGTGATGAGATGATTGTAGAGTATTACATTAATGGCAGGAAACAAACTATTACCATAAGCCCCGATCAATATAACTCATATTATTAGGGTTGCATTGCACTGTTGCATTATTTGACTGTTTGGTAAAGACATTTTATATTTCACAGATGACGACAGCGAGGTGTATGATCTCCGGTATATTCCGAAGCCGAATCAATAAGAATTTGAATGCGAGGTATTATAATTATGGGATATTATTCTTCCGGTGATATGAATAAAATAAGCGGTCCGCTCAGCGGCAGTTTTCCGGGCATAAATACCCCCGACGATCTGTATGAAGCTTTGTCAAAAATATGGTGCGCCGACACCTGCGCTCCCCGTATGAGAAGCGAATGGTCGCCGGAAAACAAAACAAAGGGACAGTGCTCCGTAACCGTTTTTTTGGCGCAGGATATTTTCGGAGGAAAGGTCTGCGGCATTCCTTTGGGCGACGGAAATGTTCACTGCTACAATGATCTTGAAGTGTTTGTTTTTGACTTTACAAATGAGCAGTTCGGGGAAAAGGCAAAGGCGCTTAAATATGAGGATAATCCCGTGCAGTCAAGGGAAGAGCATTTTGCGAAAAAAGAAAAGCAGCAAAGGTATGAGCTGCTTAAATCAAAGCTTAAAGCCTATTGCGAACAGAAAAACTCTTTCCGCAGTGAAAATGATGAGGACGTATAAGGGTATAGGCAGGTTTACGGCGTGTAGCTGTCGATGAGTTCAAGAATGTCCTTTTGCATAATATTCCCGTTAAGGCAATTGCCGCTTGGCTCGACGGACAGCGAGGTAATATTCCTGGGGTCTTGCTCGTAGGGATTTTCGGGGATCATATCGGTAAAATATTCTCCTAAATATTTAAGGGCGTTTCCTGCGGGGAAAATAACATTGCCGTCGCTCGCAGGTATGCCGATCTGCTCAAATTCACCGATAATTTCCCTTGTTTTTACGTTGTAGGGGTTATCGTTTTCGGGGGAAACAAGCCAGGCGGGCTGGACTTTTACGTCAATGTCCCTTTTTGCCAGAGCCTCTCCGAATGCAAGGGGAAATTCCACGGGAACGGTTTCCTGATGAAATGCGTCTGCGGAGATCAGGATTTCATTTGCGCCGCTGTCTGCAAGCAGGTTTGCGGCAGGGAGAATTTCGGCTTTGTTTTTGGTGAAAAATCCGTTGGTTATTATCTGTCTGTGAGGAATGCCCGATTCCTTTGCGGCGGCGTGTATCCTTGCGGTGGTTTCGGGATACAAAAGCGGCTCGCCCCCAAAGGTCATGACCGAGTTTATTTTATAATTTCCCGCAAGGCTTTTCACGGCATTTTCTGCGGCGGCAGGGTCTATGTGTGCGGCTTTGTTTGAAGGGTCGCCAACAGAACAGTGTTTGCATTTTCCGCTGCAAGCATAGGTCACAATAAATTCAAGGCGGTCGGGATTTACGTATGTATTCATAATATATTATCTCTTTTCCTTTATTTGTTGGGGAAATTTATCTTGCTTTTTATTAAATTTCCGTCTTTATTTTCAGTATACATCATTTGTAAAATAATGTCAAGCAAATTGATAAAATGCCGTCGGCTCACGAAAATAAGCTTAGAAAGGGTTAATTTATGAGTAATACAAATTATGATATAAATGTTCTTCGCAATATTATTTTGGAGAGTCAGCACTTGCTGAAGAAAAGTTCCGACAGTATAGAGAATATTGTATCGGATATTTGCGGATTGCAGTATGACCCGAATCCCACTATATATCTGAACCAATATATGATGCTTTGGAACAGAAAAAAAGATTTTAAAGCGGAGCAGCTGGATATTGCGGCATATAAGGAATTTAAGGTCATTGAAACATGGACATTTAAAAGGAATATGTTTTTTGTGCCGAGAGATGAATATTCATTATATAAAAAAGCGACGAAGGGTATTGTGAGGTGGGGCAGCTCCGATGAAAGCTGGCTTATATCGGGAGACAGTCCCGAGGTTAGGGCTGCGGAAAGAAAGCTGAAAGAAAGCTTATCGAAGTTCGGGGGATTGACCGCTAATCAGATATGGGAAAATCTTGAGATGTCTTATGAATGGGATAAATACAGGAGAGAGCATGACCAAAGCTATAATTTGCCTATATTCCGTGCTTTTTACAGAATGTGCCGCAGGGGAGACCTTTTGACTTGCGGCAGAAATCCCGGAACTTTCAGAGAACCTGTTTATATTTTAAAAGAAAAGCTGGGCTTTTCCGATTGGACCGATGACCCCATTGATGAAAAGCAAGCTGTAAAATGTATAGTTGAAAAACTGACAGCTTCATTGGGCGTGACCGATCCTGTTTATGTTTCTCATTTATCCGGATACAGAACCGCCGATATTATACCTGTTTTTGAAGAGCTCAAGACCGAAAATAAGATATTACAGCTTCCGTACAAGATCGGACGTAAAAATTATTATATCCATTATTCCAAAACCCACCTCCTGAACGCCGAAGGTGCAGGGGACAGCGGTGAAGTCCGTCTTATATCGCCAATGGATACAATTGTAAGAGACAAGACCTGGCTTAAAACTTTTTTCGATTATTCATTTTCTTTTGAGTATTTTAAGAAAAAAGGAATGAAATGGCCCCTTTCAATTCTTGTGGGGAATCAATTTGTCGGTTATCTGGATTGCAAAATGGATTGGAGGACTAAAAAATTTATTATTAAGGAAAGAAATATTTTCAATACCGATTTTAACGGATACAAAGGTATTGATGAAGCGATCGGTGAATTGGCTGCTTTCCATGAAGCTAACGAGATCGTTGAAAAGGCGTAATAATATTTACATCAACAGCCCGGCAAATTTCAGCTTTTTGTGCAGGAAAAATTTCCAGTGTCTCAAAAATCATTTATGTAAATTTCAATAGATCAAACATTTTAAAAGGAGGAAACCTCACATGATATTATCCGATAAAACCATAATGAAATACCTTAAAGACGGCACTCTCGGCATATCCCCCGTGACTCCCGAACAGATACAGCCCGCCAGTGTTGACATTCGTCTTGGAAGCACTTTCGGGATAGTGGAGGACATCAGCACAGGCGTTATCGGTCTTGACGAAAAGGTGAAATACAAGACCATAGAGACCGATACATATGTGCTGCTGCCGGGGCAGTTTGTGCTGGCTTCCACTATGGAATATTTCCGCTTGCCCGACAATATAACCGCTTTTGTGGAGGGGCGCAGCTCCTTGGGGAGAATGGGCTTGTTTATCCAGAATGCAGGCTGGGTCGACCCGGGCTTTGAGGGAGAGATAACTCTTGAGCTTTTTAACGCCAACCGCTGCGGCATTGAACTGAAGTCCGGCAGACGTGTGGGTCAGCTAGTTTTCGCTCAAATGGACGACAGCGCTCTTAATCCCTACAGAGGCAAATATCAGGGACAGACAGGTGCGACGGGTTCGAGAGTATATATGGATATTGACGGAAAAAAATAACAGAGCTTTTATATTGAGCCGCAGATCCCCGATGGCAGAACAGCCCCGAGGGAGCTTTTCGGTTATTACAAAAAGATTACAAATTATTACAGTTTGACTTTTTGGCTTGAATTATGGGGAAGTATATGGTAAAATTTTTATACGGCAATATATTTTGACCGAAATTTTAAGGAGGACATTTATATAAAACGAAGAAAAGCTTTGGAAATATTTTCCGCAATTCTGATCGGCGCATTAACAGGGTGCAGCGAAAGCGCACCGCAGGAAATGAATATCAGCGAACCGATAGTTACGGAAAGCTCCGTGACCGAAGAAACAGCGGAGACCGAGACCTCGGCATACATTCAAGAGGAAGAAAATTTCCCTTACATAATTGTTGATGAGAAAAGCAAAACGCTGTATTATTTTTATAAGAATAAAGAAACGGTCGACCTTTCTGCTATTGGAGATATTGAGGATATCGAGGGAATAAAAATTGCTCCGTTGGAGGCTCGGTATGAGCTTGGCGGAATGATCGGCTTTGAAAAAATGAATAATATTGATAATATCACGAGACTGCACATTTCGGGAGGGGTGTATGAGGATCTGTCATTTTTAAATTATTTCGCTAATCTTAAAGGCTTGTCTTTTACATCCGCTGTAATTACCGATTCGGTTTCGGAATGCGAACTGTCAAATGTAGTGTCCTTTGGATTAACAGATTGTGAGGCGGAAAATCTGAATTTTATCCAAAAGGCGACGCTAACCGATTTTGATTTGGATTCAAGTACGGTCAAAGACACTTCGGTGCTTGGAACAATGCAAGACGTTTATTATTTAAGCATAAAGGACTGCGAAATTGATAATATTGATTTTATTGGAAATATGCCGAGGCTGCGAAATGCATATTTTGAAAACACCGATATTGAAAAAATACCTCAACTAAACATTATTGCCGACCCGGAGGAAATTGAAGATTTCCTTTATTTGTATTTTATAAACTGCGGAACTATTGATATTTCGGGGATTTCAGGGCTTGCGGATTATGAAAATGTTGTTTATCGGCTGGACTTCAGCGGAAGTGTTATCAAGGATTTTTCTCCGCTGGAGGGTATTTGGGTGCATGAGCTTTTTCTTAGTAATAACGTGGGCAATGACTACATCACTATGAAAGGACTGACTGCTTCTACAATCTGGCTTGATAACTGTAATTTGTCCGATATAGGTTTTTTGACTTATAATAAGATACATACACTTTTCTTAAACGGCAATAACATTTCCGACTGGTCGCCGCTTTTAGAGGTTGAAGGGCTTGTCTGGTGCTGGACATTCGACAACCCGGTGATAACTCCAGATAATATCGAGGAGTTCAGCGATAGGGAAATAGTTCTTGCGGATTCAAACAAATGGGCTTATCCGTATTAAAGCAGCGATAATGTGAAAAATGCTGCATTCACCGTGATAAAACCCGTAAATTTAAAAAAGTCCCTCAGAAAGATTAAAATCAGATTAAAAAAATCGGGCGAAAATTAAAAAATGACCTGTACAGATGAAAAATTGCCGTAAGCTGTTGACAAGCGGGAAAAAATAGCGTATACTATAAACATAAAGCAAAACCCACATTAGATTTAACAGGAGGAAAAACAATGTTTGAAAAATTTGTTGAAACTATCAATAACACAGGCAAGGCTGTAGGTGAAAAGACCCGTCAGGGCGGCGATATCGTTAAGACCAAATTCAAGATCACCAGCGAGGAAAGCGCTCTGACCGACATCTACACCGAAATAGGCAAGCTCTATTACAAAAATCATAAGGACAATCCCTGCTGCGAGGAAATGGCAGAGCTTTGCGGCAAAGCTACAGAGAAGATAACCTCACTGGAGGGACTGCGTGCGCAGGTGAATGCTCTTAAAGGCGTGAACATATGCGGTAACTGCGGTGCGGAAGTGCCTCTGGAGAATGATTTCTGCGGCAAGTGCGGCGCAAAGATCGAGCGCCCTGCTCCCGAGCCCGAAAAGGCGGAGACCGAGGATGTTATCGACCATGAGGACACTGTTGAGGAAGCTCCCGATATTACTATCAAGGTCGATCCCGAGGACGGCAGCACCGAATGATCTCTGCCGTGAAATTATATAACGGCAGCCGGTAATGTTTTTCCCGCTGCCCACGGACTTACTTTGACTGGTGATTTTACGCCCCTGCGGATTCACTTGAATTTGCAGGGGCGTGTTTTGCGCCGCAAAAAAATAATTATTGTAAAATTTCCCGAAAACTATTTACTTTTTTGGAAAATAGATGTATAATGTATATAAAGTCGATGTTAAAGGAAATGTTATATATCTGCGTTTCCTGCGAAAGGATCTTAAAATGAAAGTCAACTGGAATGAAAAATATACCACTGTTTCCGTGTATACGATCATCACATTTGCAGTGTGCCTTGCAATGATAGGCGTGATAGCAAAATTTGCTTTTATAAAGGCGGCATTCGCCAAAATATTCTCGGTTCTTTCTCCGGTGATATGGGGGTTTGTGATAGCGTATCTTCTCAACCCCGTAATGGCGGGAACGGAGAGACTGCTAAAAAAAATTCTTGAAAGAAAAAAGCCCCGTCCAAAGCTGTGCAGGGTGCTCAGTACAGTGGTCGCCATTATCTTCGGGGTGGCTGTTATCTGCGCTCTTATTGCCATTATCGTGCCCCAGGTGCTGGACAGTATCATGAATATTTTCAACAACGCCCAGACCTATATGAACAATATCATCAAATGGGTGAACTCTTCCCTGGCGGCATATCCGGAGATCGTTACATATGTGAACGGTCAGCTGGAGGATATCAAGGCGGCTATTCTTACTGCGGTAAACAATCTTATCCCCAAGGTAGGTGACTGGGCGGTCAAGATAAAGGACGGCACTGTGGGGCTCCTGATGGCTGTAAAGGATTTTCTTATCGGATTTATTGTGGCAGTCTACTTTTTATTGGATAAGGAGCAGTTCTTGGCGCAGTGCAAAAAGGTTATAACGGCAATTTTCCCAAAATCCTTCTGCAAAGGGGTCTTTAACCTTGCCGACAAGACAAACAAGTCCATTACCGGCTTTATTTCGGGGAAAATACTGGATTCCTTTATTATAGGTGTCCTCTGCTTTATAATAATGACGATCATGGATCTGGAGTACACAGTTCTTATAAGCGTTATAGTGGGCGTTACCAATATTATACCTTTCTTCGGACCTTTTATCGGGGCTGTGCCCTCGGCGCTGCTGCTGCTTTTATCCGCTCCGCAGCAAACTCTGCCATTTATCATTCTGATAGTGGCGCTCCAGCAGTTTGACGGCAACATCTTAGGGCCTCATATTTTAGGAGATTCCACAGGACTGCCCGCATTCTGGGTAATGTTTGCCATTTTCATAGGAGGCGGACTTTTCGGCTTTGGAGGAATGCTTCTGGGTGTGCCCTTGTTTGCGGTGGTCTACACCTTTGCACAGGAGCTGGTGGAGTATCTTCTCAGGCGCAAGGGCCTTTCCCACGATACCGCCGATTATTATCCCGTTCAAAAGACCTCCGAGCCGCAGGAAGTGCCGAAGTCCTTTAAGCTGATGAAAAAGAAGAAGTGAAGAAGTAGACAGATAAGCCGCCCATAAAAAGGCGGCTGTTTTCACTGCGGCGGCTGTGCTGCTGCCTTATAATAAAAAACAGTGCAAATAAACACAAATAACGCAGCCGGTATGCCGACCCTTACAGAGGTAAGCAAGGCTGTATTAAATATTGTATGAACAATGACAGGTATGATTATATTTTCTGACCTTATCATATGTATTCCAAGGATAAGCCCCACCGATACCGTATAAATAAGCCAATACGGCAGCTCTGTGGCAGGTATTGAATTGCGCACTGTCCACATCGGGATATGCCACATCGCCCACCCGAGGCTTACCCACAGCAATGCTGTGAATTTGCTTTTCTTTTTCGGCATATCATTAAGTAAGTAACCTCTCCACGCAAGCTCTTCCAAGGCCGCCATAAATAGCAGGTATATTAGATTCAGCGCAAGTGACGGTATGTTTAATGTTTCTTCCCCGAAAAAATATGTACAAAAAATACAGCAAAGCGCTGTTAATGTGCATAAGAGCCAAGTGCCCGGTTTTATCCTGTTTGAAAATAAATTTTTAAGCCATTTTCGTATACTGATCTTTTCACTCAGAAGCATTAATAATGAGATCAGCAGCGGCATTGCAACAAATAAATATTTTACATTTACAATACTGTGCGGTATCGCAATACCCTGCTGCACCAGATACAGCGGCAGGTAACAAAGCGCCGAAAAGAGCCACACAGTCACTATCCACATTTTTTTGATTTGATCAGATCCTTTTTCTGTTCTTTTTTAAATAGGGTTTCTTGCGGAAAATTATATCATAAAAGTGCTTAAATGTCAACAGAGTTTTTAAAAAATAAACATTTTAATCGAGAAAGCGAAAGGCGTTTGTCGAAATATCCAAAAAGCCAATACTCGGTTTAGAAATTTTATATAATTTTCCGCAAAATTGAAAAAATGATTGACAAAAATGACGTATTATGTTATAATAATATTTAACTGGAAATATAAATAAATCCGGTAAATTCAGAAAGGATGCTTTTAGATGATTCATGTTGCCGAGAATAAGTGTATAGGCTGCAATGCCTGCATAAGAACCTGTCCCATACCCAATGCCAACCGCTATGACGGCAAGGTGGTCAATGTTAACAACAAGGAATGCATTATGTGCGGCGAGTGCATTAAGAACTGCAAGCACGGCGCACGTTATTATGATGACGATTTAGAAGCAATGCTCACCCAGATGAAAACCAAGAAAATATCCCTTATCGTTGCCCCCGCCATTAAAACCGCTATGGACGGCAAATGGCGTCATGTGCTCAAATGGCTCAAGGACAACGGTATACATGAAGTATATGACGGGTCCTTCGGGGCGGACATTTGTACATATATGCATATAAAATATCTGGAGCAGAACCCGGGGGCAAAAATAATCTCCCAGCCCTGCGCCGCAATTGTAAACTATGCGGAAAAACACAAGCCCGAGCTGCTTCCGAAGCTTTCCCCTGTGCATTCGCCGCTGATGTGCTGCGCTGTTTATATCCGCAAGTATCTTAACAATAATGATGTTCTGGCGGCTCTTACTCCCTGCACGGCTAAGGGCGAGGAGTTCAAGAACACAGGCATAGTCAGCTTTAATGTTACCTTTAAGAGGCTGTCGGAATACATTAAGAAGAATAATGTGGCTCTGCCTACAGGGCGAAGCGAATTTGAATTTTCCGCCACAAGAGGCTTTGACGGAGCATTCTATCCGATTCCCGGCGGACTTAAAGAGTGTTTGAGGGCGTATGATCCAAATCTGCTTGTTACCACGTCAGAGGGCGTACACAAGGTTTATGAGGATTTTGACGTTTATCTTACCACTCCTTATATTAATCTGCCAACAGTTTATGATGTGCTTTCCTGCGAATTCGGGTGCAACTCGGGAGCGGGGGCTAAAGAGGGCTTTAATACCTTTTCCGCTTACGATATTATGACCAGCGCCAAGAAATGGGCGGACAACCGTGCCAAGAGCGAGAGATTCCACAGGAAGATCTTCAAGACGCTGCGGCTGGAGGATTTCCTGCGAAAATATACTAACAGGTTTATTTCCGTCAATCCCACGGAGGAACAAATTGACGAAGTATTCAAAAGAATGGAGAAATTCACAGACGAGGACAGGCATATCGACTGTCATGCCTGCGGCTTCAAGAGCTGCCGTCACATGGCACTGACAATCTTTACCGGGAACAATACTCCATCCAACTGCGTTGTTTATGAAAAGAAGCAGATGGCAAAGATGAAAAAGGAGATCGAAAGCAAGCATGCAGATCTGCTGATATCGGTTGATGAGATACATAAGAAGCTTGAAGAACTGGGTCAAACCATAACGCCTATTAACGAGGAAATGGCGGACAATGCCCGCATGAATACAGTTATCAAGGAAGATATGGAAGGTCTTAGCGATGATGTGTCGAATATTCTGACAAGCGCCAACAACATAGGCGAAAGCGTTACTCAGATCAGCATCAGTATAGATGAATACAATAAGATCCTTGATAAGATAAAAACGATTTCCGATCAGACCAATATACTTGCCATAAACGCCACTATTGAGGCAGCAAGAGCAGGAGAGCACGGCAAGGGCTTTGCAGTGGTTGCAGGAGAGGTAAGGGGTCTTGCAGTGCAGTCTGCGGAAACTCTTAAAGAAGCAGAAGAACACACCAATGCTATACTTGCAAATGTTGACGGAATTATGACGGCTTCGGGCGAGATAACCCGGGAGGTAAGCAAAACGCAGATCGGTGTTTCCCGCACCAACGAGGCGGTGGACGCACTGGAGAACAACTCTCATCTTATCAAACAAAGCATGGATAATGTTACAGATGTTATCAACCGTTTGGCTGAACTGGCGTCCAAAATGGCTTGATATTTAAACAATTGTGGGACTGTAAAAAAACTCAAAAAGCCATTTTATCAAAAAATAAATCCCGACAAATCGGCATTCTAATGCTGCTTTGCCGGGAGATTTTTTTATATGCAGCAGTTTTTTACAGCATCCCTGTTATTTTGAAAAGCGGATTATCAAGATTGTGGAAACCTGTGTACAAAGCACATTAACCAATATCCAAAAATTTTTTTCACCAATTCCCGCTCCTTGCATAATATGAACTATGAGGGCGGCAAAAAGCCACGGCAACACGCCAATGCAATATGCCTTATGGCAAAACACTGTGGGTATGCCGAATCCCCCTCCAAGGGAGAAATCCCGATACATTATTTTTTACAAAGGAGCGTTTTATTATGAACTGCAATTGTGGAGTTGGCGGCGGAAGCTGCTGCTGGATTATCATCATCCTTCTGGTTCTCTTCTTCTGCTGCGGCAACAACAACAACAGCCTCTGCGGGTCCTCTTGCTGAGAGTCATAACCCGACAGTTGAATGTTAAGCTGCGGAAAATGCCTACATATCGGCAGATCCGTTAAGCTTTGAGCCGTAAATATCCCGCACGGGGCTTGCCTTGTGCGGGATATATCTGTGCAGACGGAAGCAAGAAGCAAGAGACAAGAAGCTAAAAATACTTATGCTGTGCATTGCTTGCAAATTTAATGCGAATTGGCATAACGCTAAAATCCCCCGGCCTATTAAGGAACGGGGGATCATATTTTTATGGAAAATTAGCGGTATTACACCTTAGCCCATTACCGCAACTACCTCGTGAACTCCGCTTGTAATGTCGGTAATAATATTGCCGTCTATCGCCTTTCCGTCAACCGTCAGACTCTTGATACCCTTTGAAACATGATCGGGATTCTCGATCTTGATGTTGAAGGTGGCTCCTCTGAAGCTTCTGGTAACGGTGTAGCCGTCCCATGCCTTGGGAATGGAGGGGTCTATCTTCAGGCCGTCATAGTCGGGGATGATTCCGAGAATATACTGAGAGATAGCCACAAAGTTCCATGCGGCAGTACCTGTGAGCCAGCTGTTCTTTGCCTCGCCGAAACGCTTAGCGTCCTTGCCTGCGATCATCTGAGCATATACATAAGGCTCGGTGCGGTGAAGCTGCTCGTCCTCCTGATATGCGGGAGCTATCCTTGTATAATAATCAAAAGCTCTGTCGCCCATGCCCGCATAAGCGGCAGCGCACATGATCCATGCATTGTTGTGGCAGAAAATACCTGCATTTTCCTTATATCCTCCGGGATAGGTGGAAATTTCGCCGTATTCTACGATATATCTTGTGAATGCGGGGTTGTTGAGCACCAGACCGTGCTCTGTGCCAAGATACTTGTCAATGCTGTCCATGGTCTTTTCGGTGAATTCCTTGCCACCGATGTCGCTCATTACGCAGAAGCCCTGAGGCTCAATGAATATCTTGCCCTCTT
>CAZGAZ010000058.1:0-22339 GCA_964523835.1 uncultured Ruminococcus sp. | reverse complement strand
CAGTCGTTAACAACGTCAAGCATTCCGCCAACAAAGTCACATTTCATTCAACAGGCAAGTCACAATTGCCTGTCGTTCTCGGCGCAGTAGGGGAAATGGCGACAATCCCTCGGTGCAGTAGGGGAAGCAAAGCCAATCCCCCGGCGTCTGAGGGGAAAAAAAGCCCTGCGGCTTCTGAGCGTATCTGAACAAAAATTTTTGAAAAGGGTGAAGAAAATGAATAACGAAAAAACGGACTTGTTTTGGAAAACCGTGGGCAGCCACGGTGTCATGATCCTGTCCACAAGCGCAGAGAACAAGGTATCCTCCCGCCCCGTCAGCACGGTGGTTTTCGGGGGACGGTTCTATTTCCAGACAGACGAAAACTACCTCAAATACCGACAGATAAAGGCAAACCCAAACGCCGCCCTGTGCTGCAAAAATATTTCCGTGCAGGGAACGTGCAACGATATGGGAAAGCCAACGGAAAACCCCGATTTTATGCGGGCTTTAAAGCGGCATTTCCCATTGGCGGCGGCACGGTATTCGGGTGTGGAGAGCGAACGTGCCATAGAATTTTCACCGACCCTTGCCTACCGCTGGGTGTATGAAAAGGGACAGCCGTTTACGGAATACTGGGACTTCAAGGAGGAGACGTATAAGAAAATTAAAATGTACTGATTTGCGTTGACGTGAACATAATTATTGTGTATAATTAAATTATATCATATACTGGCCGTTCCGTCAATTGCCTTGCGCAAGAAAGCTATTTGCAAGTGCAGTGAAGTGTACAGATTTTAGTACATCATAAAAGCGAAAATGAAAGGATAGATAAATTTATGAAAAGTGCAAAAAATATGCCCGAAAAAATGGACTACAAAAAAGCGTTTAAAGAACTGTATATGCCGTCATCAAAGCCCGCCGCCGTGAACGTGCCCGAAATGATCTTTATCGCCGTGGACGGCAGGGGCGACCCTAACAATAACCCGGATTATCAGGAATCTATCGAGATACTTTACGGGCTTTCCTTTACCGTTAAAATGTCAAAGCTTGGCAGTGCGCAGATAGAGGGGTATTTTGAATATGTCGTGCCGCCGCTGGAGGGGCTTTGGCAGACGGACGGACAGCCTATCGGCATTAACATTCCCGATAAAAGCAAGCTTTGCTGGACTTCTATGATACGTCAGCCCGAGTTTGTGACGGCAGAGGTTTTTGAATGGGCTAAAAATACGCTGGGCAAAAAGAAACCGAACCTCCGTCTGTCAAAGGCACGGCTTATGACCTTTACCGAGGGGCTTTGCGTTCAGGCAATGCACAAGGGCTCATATGACGAGGAAGCGGCTACTATCGGTAAAATGCATGAATTTATGAAAGCGAATAATTACACCGAGGATTTTTCGCTCGAGCGGCAGCACCATGAGATATACCTTTCCGACCCCCGCCGCTGCGCTCCCGAACGGCTGAAAACGGTGATACGCATTCCCGTAAAAAGGATAGAAAAGTGATATGTGCAAGCCGGTCTCCGAAAGGGATATCGGCTTTTGCTGCGTAAAAAAGCAAAATTATTATGCAGTTCCAACAAAGCAAATATATCAATTATGTTTAAATCAACAAAATAATTTCCCGGCGGTGACATTTAAGTGTCCAAAAAGATTTATATAACAGAAAAACGTTTTTCGGAAAAAATAAAGCGAGGTGACGAAATGACGGAAAATACGGCTGCAAGCGATAATAAGCTTGCAAGCGCAGCTGCGGAAAAATATCGGGTAACAGACAGGTCGGAATTTGAGGAGATAGCCCGGGAAAATATGCAGCGGCTTTATGCCCATGCTGCGGTGATAACAGGCTCGAAGCAGGACGCAGAGGACGCCGCCGCAGATGCGATATACCGTCTGCTTATACGCAAAAAGCCCTTTGAAAGCCGTGAACACGCAAAGGCGTGGCTTATCAGGGTGACGGTTAACGGGGCGCTTAAAATGAAAAGCAGGCAGCGGCGGTTTTCGGGGGAGGAATGCGCAGCGGATGATCTGTCGGTGGAATTCGAGTACCCCGAGCAGTCGGAGGTCATAGAGGCGGTAATGAAGCTGGACAGCCCCGGCAGGGCGGTAATAATGCTGTTTTATTTTGAGGATTATTCGGTAAAGGAAATTGCCGGGATTCTTAAAATTTCCCCGACGGCTGTCACATCACGGCTTTCGAGGGCAAGGGGCAGACTGAAAGAAATGCTGAAAGGAGATTATTTTAATGAATGAATTTAAGAGAGCTTTTAAGGGGGCGGCAGGGTGCATTGTCACCGACAGGGACATTGTAAGCGAGGCGGCACAAAGGGCTGCGCAAAGCTGCGGAGCGGAGCGAAGAGTGAGAAAGCTGCGCCCTGCCGTATGCGCTTTGCTGGCAGCGGCTATGGTTTTCGGAACGGGCTTTTCGGCGGTGAAATACGGCTGGCTGAATGTGGTTTTCGGTGACAGCGGAAATGTTATACTTGAAAATCCCGGGCAATATTCCCTGGAAATAAGCGGACTGGAAACGGAATGCAGACTGCCCGACGGAGAAATAAGTCTTAATGATGTTATTTGCGACGGCGAGGCTATGTATATCGATCTGCGGCTGACGGGGACTGCGGAAGAGGATATCCAAAAATATGTGGATTTTGCGAGAATTTATCCACAGCTCACCACTGCTGACGGAGCATTCAAAAGCACCGAACAGTCATTTAGCATAGGCGTCACAGATCACGGGGAGGATTTTGTGGAAATGTATGCCTCTATAACCTCAACCGATGGGATAGACATAGGTGACAAAATAGATTTTAAATTCTATGAACTATCCGACGCAATGTACGACCCCGATAAAGAATACGATTTCCGCATTGCCTTTGATGTGGCGGAACAGCCCTCGGATTTGACAACAACATTGTCCGTGAACAGGGACGTGACTTTTGAAAGCATTCAATATAACAAGGTTACAAAAATGACCGTGGACAGTATTCTTATTTCGCCCCTGACCTTTAAAATGTATGGCACTTTAAAGGACGAAAAGCCCCATGCGGATATGGTCGGCGCAATAGCCGACCCCGCTACCGTTACATTTGTAATGGCTGACGGCAGCAAAATTCCCATGTGGGATCTATACGGCGGCTATGGCTATGGCGGTTCGGGTCACGGAGACGGAAGTATTTATGCCAACACATTCTTCAACCCTGTTTTCCCCGTGGACGACCTTGTCGGGATAGAACTGGGTGACAGCTATATTGAAGTTACACAGTAAACTAAAAGAGGCAGGACTTAAAAAAATCCTGCCTCTTGCTTCTTGTCTCTTGCCTCTGTTAGCTAAGCTCAAACATACCCGTGTACAGCTGATAATATTTGCCCTTTTGCTTTATCAGTTCTTCATGGTCTCCCCGCTCGATAATCTTGCCGTTTTCCAGAACCATAATGGCGTTGGAATTGCGGACTGTGGAAAGACGGTGGGCGATAACAAAAACCGTCCTGCCCTCCATAAGCCTATCCATACCCTTTTCTATAAGCGCCTCTGTTCGGGTGTCTATTGACGAGGTCGCCTCGTCAAGGATAAGCACGGGCGGGTCTGCCACGGCGGCACGGGCTATTGCAAGCAGCTGCCGCTGTCCTTGCGAAAGGTTTGCGCCGTCGGAGGTAAGCATGGTGTCGTACCCCTCGGGCAGGTGACGGATAAAGCTGTCGGCGTTGGCAAGCTTTGCTGCCTTTTCCACGTCCTCGTCGGTAGCGTCCAGCTTGCCATAGCGGATATTGTCCCGGACTGTGCCCGTGAAAAGGTGGGTGTCCTGGAGAACCATTGACAGCGAGCGCCTGAGATCGTCCTTTTTGATCTTGTTGATGTTTATGCCGTCATAGCGTATTTTGCCGTCGGGCACGTCATAGAAACGGTTGATAAGGTTGGTTATGGTGGTTTTGCCGGCACCTGTAGACCCTACAAAGGCGATCTTCTGCCCTGCCTTTGCATAAAGAGAGATACCGTTAAGGACGGTCTTGTTTTCCTCATAGCCGAAGTAAACGTCGTCAAATTCCACACGTCCCTCCACCTTGGTGTAGGTGACTGTGCCGTCTGCCTTGTGGGGGTGCTTCCACGCCCAGAGGCCTGTGCGGTTTTCGGTCTCGGCAAGAGTGCCGTCGGGATTTTCACGGACATTTACAAGGGTAACATAGCCGTCGTCCACTTCGCTCGCTTCATCTATCAGTCCGAAAATCCTCTCTGCGCCCGCCAGTGCGGAAAGCACCGAGTTGAACTGCTGGGAAACCTGTGCTATAGGCATGGAGAAATTCCTTGTGTAGGTAAGGAATGCCACCAGTGCGCCTACGGTAAGAATGCCGCTGAAGGTATTCACATGGTTTATCACGAGAATGCCTCCCACAACTGCGGTTATGGCATACTGCACATGGCAGAGGTTGTTGTTGATAGGTCCCAGGACGTTTGCAAAGGAATTGGCGCTTGTGGCTGCGGCGCAAAGGGCGTCGTTAAGCTCCTTGAACTCCGCCTTGGACTTATCCTCATGGACGAATACCTTTACCACCTTCTGGCCGTCGATCATTTCCTCAATGTAGCCGTTGACCTTACCCAGAGCCGTTTGCTGCTCCTTGAAGAACCTGCCGCTGCGGGAGGCGATAAACGCCGTTATAAAGAGCATTACAAAAAGCATTCCTATAACCACAAGGGTAAGCTGCCAGCTGTTGTACACCATCATCACGAACACGCTGACTACGGTTATAGCCGATGAAATAAAGCTTGTTATGGTGTTGGACATCATTTCACGAATGGTGTCTATATCGTTGGTGTAGCGGCTCATAAGGTCGCCGTGGGTATGGGTATCGAAATATTTTATGGGGAGAGTTTCCATATGCTCGAAAAGATCCTTTCTGATCTCGAAAAGGGTCTTCGTGGAGACGCTTAGCATTATCCGCTGATAGCCGAAGGTGAAAAGGGCAGCCAGCACATATATGGACAGCATTAGCCCCAGGGTCATTACAAAGCCTCTGAGCAGCTCTGCGGCAGCCTCGTCGGTAAGGGGATTTGCCGCCCTGCCTGCGGGACTTAGCGGGGTAAGGTAGTTGTCAATGATCACCTGCAGAATCTGCGTTCCCGCAACGCTTGCAAGGGTGCTGAATATGATGAAGAACACCACCAGCACCAGCAGCGCCTTGAATTCGCCGATGTATTTAAACAGCCGCTTTATTGTGGCCTTTGTGTTTTTGGGCTTCTGAAAAGGCCCTTTTTGTCTGTGCGGAGGCATTATTCTTCAGCTCCTTTCTGCTGTGAGAGATAGACCTCACGGTAAATTTCATTGTTTTTGATGAGATTGTCATGGGTGTCAAAGGCGTCAACTGCGCCGTCATTCATAACGATTATCCTGTCTGCGTCCTGGACGGAGGAAATTCGCTGGGCTATGATTATTGTGGTGGTGTCCGCCAGCTCCTTGCGGAATGCCTCACGTATCTTGGCGTCGGTGGCGGTGTCCACTGCGGAGGTGGAGTCGTCAAGGATAACTATCTTGGGCTTTTTGAGCAGCGCTCTTGCTATGCAAAGCCTCTGCTTCTGACCGCCCGAAACGTTTACGCCTCCCTGCCCCAGGTCTGTGTCGTAGCCGTCGGGGAAGCTCATTACAAAGTCGTGAGCCTGGGCTTGCTTACAGGCTGCCTCGATCTGCTCGTCTGTGGCGTTTTCATCTCCCCAACGGAGATTGTCACGGATAGTTCCCGAGAAAAGCACGTTCTTCTGCAGCACCATAGCGACTTCATTGCGCAGGTTATCCAGCTTATATTCCCGCACGTCATGTCCGCCGACTGTTATCTTTCCCTCGGTAACATCATAAAATCTCGGGATAAGCTGAACAAGGGTGGTTTTTGATGAGCCTGTGCCGCCGATAATGCCGATAGTTTCGCCCGATCTTATCTTAAGGTCGATATTCTTCAGAGTGGGATTTTCCGCTTCCTTGGAATATCTGAATGAAACATGGTCGAACACAATGCTGCCGTCGGCAGGGGTAAGCTCCCCGTCGCATTCATCGTCGGCTATATCGGGAACCTCGTCGAATATTTCCACGATCCTGTGCATGGAAGCCATGGAAATGGTTGTCATTACAAAGATCATGGAAAGCATCATCAGGGACATAAGTATCTGAGTCACATATGTGATAAAGCTGGAAAGCTTGCCTATCTCGAAGGTGCCTCCGATAACCATATTACCGCCGAAGTAAAGCACTGCCACAATGCAGGAGTAAACCACAAGCTGCATAACGGGCATATTCATGATAACGATCTTTTCCGCCTTTACCTGTGCTGTGCGCACATCATCTGCGGAGGCGACAAACTTTTCACCCTCGAATTTCTCACGGACAAATGCCTTTACTACCCTTATGCCTATAAGGTTTTCCTGAACAATGGAGTTGAGCTTGTCGTATTTTCCCAGCATTTTCTCAAACAGCGGGAACGCCTTTGTTACAATAAGCCCCAGCGTTATCCCCAGCACAGGGATAGCCACAAGGAACACCATTGCAAGGCTGCTGTTTATCTTTATTGCCATAATAAGGGCGAAGATAAGCATAAAGGGCGAACGCACAGCCATGCGTATTATCATCATAAAGGTGTTCTGAACGTTGTTGACGTCGGTGGTAAGGCGGGTCACAAGGGAGGCTGTGGAAAATCTGTCCACATTGGCAAAGGAAAAATCCTGCACCTTGTCAAAAAGCTTTTTGCGGACATTTTTGGCAAAGCCCATGCCTGCCACAGCTGCGAACCTGCCCCCCAGCGCTCCGCACAGCAGGGAGAAAAGCGCCATACACGCCATAAGTATGCCCATTTTAACGGTGTAGTTTATATCGGAATTCTGTATCCCCACGTCCAGTATCTGCGCCATAACAAGGGGGATAGTTACCTCCATAAGTACCTCGCCTATCATGATTATGGGTGTAAGTATGGCGTATTTTTTATACTCACCCACACATGACAGCAGTTTTTTTATCATTGTATCCTGCTCCTCTGTTAGAAAATAGAAGTAAGAGGCTAGAGACTAGACGGTGTATTGTAGTTGCTTTTAAAAAATCACTGCCTCAATTCACTTCAATAAATTAATTATAGCACCATTTTATTCCGTGTTTATTGACAATTTATGAATATTCTATCATTTCATCAAAATTTCACTTATTGCGCCAATATATGATTATATGCTCTGTGCGCTTCCGACAAACGTCGGTTGTATTCTTTGTGCAAAATGCAGAATTTTATAAAGCAAAAAATATATTTGCATAAAGCTATTGACAAGTGCGCTATAATGTGATATAATACAAATACAGCCTGCATTCTGCAACATCTCTTACTCTGTGCAAAAAAACAGTCCCCGAAAAATCGGGGACTGTCCAAAATTTAAAAAGCTCAAAAACTCTAGCCTCTTGCCTCTGACCTCTAGCCTCTAAAAGCTTAGCTCTCTGCCTTTTCAAGCATAAAGGTTATCTCAAACTCGCTTTCCTCGTTGGTGATGGTGCGGCGGTAGACTGCGGCGGTGACAACATCTCCTGCTTTGTGAGTGGTCTGAAATTCTATGAGAGCCTCATCGGAGGTCATGGAAATGCCGTCCATTTCGGTGATGATGTCGTCGACCTGGAGAATGGTGTTGGAAATGTCGCAGTCCTCGCTTATCTCGCTTATAAGCATACCCGGGCGCACGCCGAGTGCCTGTGCGGTGTCATAGTCTATCATCTTATACATTACGCCGACCCTGGGCTTCCAGGTAACATAGCCGTTTTCAATAATATCCTCGCAGATAGGCACGGCAAAGTCCATGGCTATGGCAAAGCCGATATTTTCGTCATTGTCGGTGACGGATTTGCTGGTGGGAATGCCCACCACCTGGCCGTACATATTCACCAGCGCTCCGCCGGAAATGCCTGTGTTAAAGGCGGCGTCGGTCTGTATACACTTTATGGGGTGATCGGAATAGCTCTGTATCTCACGGTTCACGTAGGAAACATAGCCTACGGTAAGGGTGTTTTCATAGCCTCCGGAATTGCCTATGGCAACGACCTGCTCTCCCTGCATAAGCTCATCGCTTCTGCCAAGCTCGGCGGGGGTGAGACCGTCAGCGTGTATCCGGATTATTGCAAGGTCATACCACGGCTCATAGCCGATAATATCCGCCTCGAATTCCCTTTCGTCATAGGTAACGGCCTTTATGCGGGAAAGTCCCTCTACCATATGGGCGTTGGTAACGATAAATCCGTCCTCGGAAAGGATAACGCCCGTGGCTGCGGAATAGGGGGTAAGGGTAGTGGTGGTGTAGCCGTAGAGGGTGACTATGGAGGGGGTGATATGCTTTGCCACGCCTACGGTGGTGTACAGGCCTTTTTCGATATCCTGATAGTCGCTCTCGTCCTCGGAGGGCTTTGAACGGACATTGATGTTCACGGTAACGCCTGTGCCGCTGCCGCTTCCGACCGTTTTATCCTTTTTGCTGCTTTCATGCTCGGAAAGGGCTTTGTCTATACTTGAAGATACGCTGTCGGAGGGTTTATCCCCGCTGTTTTTATGATTTACCGCCAGCAGTATCATAACCCCTGCAAGCATTGCCGCAACAAGGAGCACAATGATAATGACAAGCGCCTTGGAGGGCTTTTTCGCTGCCGTTTCTTCTGCGGCGGGGACGGCGGGTATACCGGGGGTTTTCGGAGGATTGTAATATGGAGCGCTGTACCCGGGGGCATACTGCGGACTGCCGTAGTTATACACGGGTGCGCCGCCTGCATACTGTCCGCCGTACTGAGGGGCCGTATTTCCGGCAACATTGCCACTGTACTGTCCGCCGGGATTGCCCTGCGGATTGCCGAAGGTCTGCGGATAGGACTGACCGTTCGCAGGCTGCGGGCTGCCGCCGGGTATGACATTGCCATACATGGCATTGCCGTACATGGCATTGCCATACATGGCATTGCCGTATACCGTATTGCCATACACAGCATTTCCGGACTGTCCGTTTGCATAGCCGTTACGGTTTGCGGTATCGGGGTTTTGCTCCGAATAATAAGCGGCTGCACCGGAAAAACTCTGTTCGCCGAAAACTCCGCTTTGTTCCTGCTGCGGGAGAGTCCGGGAAGCGCTTTGTGCGGCGGTTTCCGAAATTGCGGCGGATCCCTCCGATAATACTTCGGCAGCGTTCTTGTCGGTACCGTCGGGAGATACTGCGGCTTCGGCTGATGTTTCCGCTGTGTTTGCTGTGTCAGCTGTGTTTGCCGTGTCTGCCGTGTTTGCCGAGACTGCATTTTCCGAATTGTCGGCGGTTTCCGAAATATCATCCGAGACGGACGCATTTTCTGCGCCTGAAGCAGCCGCCTCTGTTCCGGCGGCTGTTTCCTCAATGTCGGCTGCGTTTGGAGTTACTTCTTTTTCCTTAAAATCATTCATAAAATATTCACCTTTCGGGTATTCACCCTGTTACCCCTGAGAATCACTGTTTAAAAAAGGGAAAAGCCTATGCTTTCCCCTATAAGATGCTTTTTCTGAGGCTGCTGCGGAAGGATCAAAAATCAATGCAGCGATCAAAGCAGTGCAGCTGTGCAGCAATGCAATAGTGCACATATTGACCTTGACCCGCCGTTTTACCCCTTTAATTTTCCCGTCTTGCGGGGGCGCTGCCTATGGGGAGGGTAAATTCAAATTCGGTATATTCCCCGGGCGTGCTGCGCACGGTTACCGTGCCGCCGTGAAGCTTTATTATGGAACGGACTATGGACAGCCCCAGACCGACGCCTGTTTTATCCTTGCCCCGTGATTCGTCGGTTTTGTAGAACCTGTCGAACACACGGTGTATCTCGTTTTTCTTCAGGCCTTCGCCGCTGTTGCGGACGGTGACTGCCACAAATCCCTCGGAATGTCCGAAGCTGTAGGATATAAAGCCGCCTTTGTTTACGAATTTTACGGCATTTTCCGTAAGATTGTAGATGACCTGCTGGGCAAGGTCCGCATCCGCATTGACATAAAAGCGGTCGGCGTCAAGCCCCTGTATATCTATGCCCTTATCCTCGATACGCTTTTCAAAAAGAAGAACGGTCTTTACTGTAAGGGCTGTCAGGTCAAAATCCTCCGTCTGAAGCTCCATTTCCCCAGCCTCATATTTAGAGATATTGAGCATAGAGCGCACAAGCCTTGCAAGGCGGTTTATCTCCTCGGAAACTATGGTGAGATATTCCCTGTGGCGGCGTTCGGGGATAGTCCCGTCGAGAATGCCGTCCACAAAGCCGCCTATGGTGGTCATGGGGGTCCGCAGCTCGTGAGAAACATTGGAAACAAAGCTTTTGCGGTTTTCCTCAATGCTTTCCAAAGCATATGCCATTTCGTTGAGGGTCTTGGCAAGAAAGCCCATTTCGCTGTGGTCGGCTATGCTTACCTTTTCGGAAAAATCCCCCTCGCCGAACCGCCTTGCCGCCAGGGTCATTTCCTGGACGGGCTTTACTATGCGGTCAACGGCATACTTCAGCATAGGGTATATGCAAATGAGTATCAAGGCATAAATGGATATGAAAACCAACACCATATTCCGCATATAGGCATACATACCGTCGGCGGACATAAAGCTGAGCATATAATAGTTCCGCCCGTCGTCGGATATGTTATGCAGCAGGCACACCCTGGGGTCTTTAAAGAGGCCGTCCATGGTGGAAATATCAAAGCTGCCCGAGGAACGGGCCTTATCCGCCGCTTCCATGCTTTGCGCACTGAGGCGGGTGTTGGTACCGCCTATCATGGGCTTTTCGCCCGCAACATAGTCCCCTGCGGCGTCAAAAAGGGTAAAGCTTGCCTCAAGGTGAGACTGCTCGGCAATATAAAGCTGCCCTAAGTATTCCAGATCCATATTATGGCTCTGCACCATTTCCGTTGTAACACGGCGGGCGTAAAAGCCCTCTTTTTCAAGCTGGTTCTGCCTGTCACGCTTATAGGTGGAAACGGAAAAACAGATCATAGCCGCTGCCACAATAAGGGAGGCGGCTGTGATAAGCGAGATACAAAGGCGGAAATACTCCGAGGCAATGCTTTTACGCACCTTCCTCGTCCGCCTCGAACTTGTAGCCTACGCCCCAGACAGTCTTGAGCGCCCACTTGTCGGAAATGCCCTCAAGCTTTTCACGGAGCCTTTTGATATGAACGTCAATGGTACGGGAATCCCCGTAATACTCAAAGCCCCATACCTCGTCCAGCAGCTGGTCACGGGTATAGACTCTGTTGGGATTGGAGGCAAGATAGAACAGCAGCTCCAGCTCCTTGGGGGGAGTATCCATGACCTTTCCGTCAACTCTCAGCTCATAGCGGGTCATATTTACGACCAGCTTGTCATACTTGACCTCTCTTATCTCGGTCTCCGCCGAGGACTGGCCGATACGCCTGGAGACCGCCTTTATACGGGCGATGACCTCCTTGGTATCAAAGGGCTTTACGATATAGTCGTCAGCGCCCAGCTCAAGACCCAGCACCTTGTCAAAGGTCTCGCTCTTGGCGGTTATCATGATAATGGGCACATTGGATTTCTTTCTTATCTCTCTGCATACCTGCCAGCCGTCAAGACCGGGGAGCATAATATCTAAGAGCACCACGTCGGGCTTCATGGCGTTGAACTTGATAACTGCCTCCTCGCCGTCGTGGGAGATCATAACGCCGTAGCCGTCCTTTTCCAGATACAGCTTCAGAAGTTCGCATATGTTGTTGTCGTCGTCAACCACAAGTACCTTCCCAAGTGACATATTAAATTCCTCCTAATTTACAGAGCCCTGCGGTCTCTTTTATAAGCTTAAGACCCTTTCCTCTGCAGTAATCATATGTTTGACTTTTTGCTAAAAAAATTCTATATTTCTATTATATAATATATCGCCCCTCTATTTATAGATTTTTTTATGATATAAAATTAACAAAATGTAAATTTCACAAAATTTATTTGGTGTATTTAATAAATGTCCAAAAAAAATTAACAGTGTAAGAGAGGCGGTATTATGGGAAAAATGCCCTTAAAGCCGTTTGCACAGGGATTTCGGGCGCATTGCAGGCGCTGTTTCCGGGCAGATGCGCCGGGGCGTCCGAAAATATGAACATAAATCCGGGAAAATATTTATAAAATTTGCGGTTGATTTTTTTTGTGAAATGAAGTATAATTTAAAATAGATAAAATGCCGCAAAAACCGACGGCAGAGGTTTACATTAACCGAATGTTCAATAATAAAAAGCTGAACACTATAACGTCCAAGGAGATTTTGCAAAGATGACAACAAGCTACAAGGTTGCGGTGGGGGGCGTGATATCAGCCCTTTGCCTGGCGCTGATGTTTCTGACGGGGATGTTCCCGCTGCTGAGTATGGCGATACCGATTTATGCGGGGGCTTTGATGATAATTGTCGCCAAAGAGGTAAGCCCCGGGTGGGCGTATGCGGCATATTGCGCAGTGTCGCTGCTGTCGCTGTTCCTGACCCCCGACAAGGAGGCCTCCACGCTGTTCATTTTCTTTTTCGGCTACTACCCTATTCTGCTGCCGAAGCTGGGCGGGATAAGGGCGAGGCCGGTGCGGATAATTGTGAAGCTTGGCATATTCAATTTTGCCGTGATAATGTGGTACAAGCTTATCACTTTTATTCTGGGGATATACGATTATTTCGGGGATTTTGCCTTTCTGGGAAAATTTGCCATGCCTGCAGTGCTTATTTTTGTGAATCTGATCTTTGTACTGTACGACTATACTGTCAGGCTTATCGAAGAGGTTTACGTGAACTGGTTCAGACCCACTTATTTCGGGAAGAAAAAGCCGAAAAAGAAGTCGGGGACGGAGAAAAAATAACTGAAATGCAAACATAAAAAGGCAAGCTGCGGGACGAACCCTCAACTTGCCTTTTTGATTTTTTAAGATATGGAGACAACCGAGAGCAGCAAGGCGAATGATATTTCTTGCCTCTTGCCTCTGATCCTCTTGCCTCTACTTGGCGAATTCGATCGCACGGCTTTCTCTTATCAGATGGACCTTGATCTGTCCGGGATAGTCCATTTCGTTTTCGATCTTCGAGGCGATCTCTCTGGCAACCAGAGCCATCTTCTCGTCGTTTATCTGCTCGGGGACAACCATTATCCGCACTTCTCTGCCCGCCTGGATGGCGTAGGATTTTTCAACCCCCTCGTAAGAGGTGCATATTTCCTCAAGCTTCTGAAGCCGCTTGATGTAATTTTCGTAGTTTTCGTTTCTTGCCCCCGGCCTTGCTGCGGAAATTGCGTCCGCTGCCTGAACAAGCGCCGCTGTGACGGTCTTTGTTTCCACGTCCCCATGGTGCGCCTCAATGGCATGGATGACCTCTGCGCTTTCCTTATACTTGCGGCAGACGTCAACGCCTATCTGGACGTGTGAACCCTCGATCTCATAGGACAAAGCCTTGCCTATATCGTGGAGAAGTCCCGCACGGCGTGCAAGGTTTGCGTCGACCCCCAGCTCGCTTGCCATAATTCCCGCAAGGTGCGCCACTTCAATAGAGTGACTCAGCACATTCTGGCGGTAGCTTGTACGGTAGCGCAGGCGGCCTATAAGCCTTACCAGCTCGTGGTTTATGCCGTGGACATTGGTCTCGAGTATTGCTCTTTCGCCCTCCTGCTTGATCTTATGCTCGACCTCACGCTTGGCCTTGTCCACCATTTCCTCAATTCTGGCGGGGTGGATACGTCCGTCGGCGATGAGCTTTTCAAGAGCGATCCTTGCGACCTCACGTCTTGCGGGGTCAAAGCAGGAAAGTGTGATCGCCTCGGGGGTGTCGTCAATAATAAGCTCCACTCCCGTAAGGGTCTCAAGGGTACGGATATTGCGCCCTTCACGGCCGATTATCCTTCCCTTCATTTCGTCATTCGGCAGGGGTACGACCGATACAGCCGTTTCCACCACCTGATCTGCTGCGCACTTGGAAATCGCAAGGGAGATAAGGTCTCTTGCCTTTTCCTCGCAGGAGTCACGGAGCTGCTGCTCGTACTGGGCGATCTTTACCGCTTTATCGTGGACAAGATCGTTTTCCAGCATGGAAAGCAGATGTTCCTTTGCCTGGTCGACGGTAAGCTGGGATATTTTCTCCAAGGTCTCCATTTGCTCCGCCTTTATCCTGTCGGCCTCGGCGAGCTTTTCGTCTGCGCTTTTGAGCTTTCTCTGAAGCTGGTCGTCCTTTTTTTCAAGTGAGTCGGTCTTTCTGTCAAGATTTTCTTCCTTTTGCTGGATCCTGCGTTCCTGACGGGAAAGCTCGTTTCTGCGCTCCTTGATCTCTTTTTCAAGCTCGGTGCGGCTTTTATGGATCTCGTCCTTAGCCTCCACCAGCGCAATTTTCTTTTTGCTTTCCGCTTCCTCCCTGGCGGCCTCTATGATCCGCTCTGCCTCTTTTTCGGCAGAACCGATGGCAGCCTCCGCCTGGGATTTGCGGTAAGCAACTCCCGCCCGAAATGCGACAAACGCCGCAACCGCCGCCGAAATCACCACAGCGATCACGATGTACAAAACCGTCGCTCCCATGCCGCCGCCCGAGGCAGCAGCAAGTAAATTAGTCTGCAAGGTGTGTTACCTCCTTCATAACAACGGATAATCAAAAATCGCCTCAGAGGTACACGTTCACGGTATTCAGATTTTCTTCTTTTCTAAGGGAAACATATTTTTAGCTTTCGCAGCTTTTTAAACAGACTGCCGACAGTGCGTTCATTTCCGTATCGACCGGAAACAGGCGGCACATTTTTGCAGCAAACGGCAGCAGAGATTTATGCGGATGATCGCTGACCGCAAAATGAATTTGCGGTATATTTGTTATGCGGCAAATTTTTATGCGCACTATATGCGAATATATGCAATACGCAGCACAGCAGCATATTGTATGCGATCCGCAGCGGCGCCGGGCTAAAAATCCGGCTGTAGTTTAAAGGCTTATGGGAGGAATTTGTAAATTTTTTGTGAATTTCGCCTATTCCTTGCCTTATGCCTTATAAAGTTTAATTTCGGAGCATTTTATGCTATCCGGGCAATTTTTACGAAACGCTGCCCGCAATGCGGTTCGCAGTACGGAACGCTGTCTGCCCTGTAATTTTCCGCAGTTATGTCAATTTATATAAATTTTCTCAAAAAAATTCGTTAAAATCGCCGAAATCTTTATGAGAGCGCCACGCCCCTGAAAAAGGCAGCGGGCATTGCAGCATTTTTTGCGGAAAAAGCCCCATAGAAACGGGTTTAAGGTCGCCGTCTCCCCGACCTTGCGGCATTCGGCGGTTGCAGCATTTGCCGAATTACGCATAATATATGTTAATGAAAATCCATAAGACCCTCTGCCCTGTGTAACCTGTGCAGCTTTTGCAGCCTGTGCAATCTGTACAAAGTGCGGGATTTCCCGAAAAAGCAGCAGGGAAGCTCCGCCCTGGCGGGGTCTGTTACCGCAGCCGGTTCACACCCGATGAAGCGATAATGTAAAAGCAGTTATTACGGTGCAAGGCCTTTGCCTGTGCGGCTTTTGGCTTCACATCCTATCGGCATGGCAATGGGCTTTACAGCCGGGCTTTAAAGCCCGGCTTTAAAGCCCGGCTTAAAAAGTCTGTTATTGCCTGTCCGCAGTTTTAATCACTGCACGATACATTATTATTGTAATATAAAATCTCGGATTTGTCAAGGATTTTATTATAATTTAACACTAATAGCCAATAAACCGCCGATATTTTGTTATATTTGCTGTACAAAAATACACTTGACAAGGGGAAAAATAAGTGATATTATATATTCAGATATATTTATAAAGCGATGACGAGGAAAGCTGCTTTTTTCACAGGGCTTTTTCAGAGAGCGCACGGCAACAGGCTGCGACCGTGGGCAGGGCTGAAAATGGCAGACACCGTCCTTATCAGCCCGCCTTAATCGGCGGCGGCAGCTTCCGTTACAAAGCAGGTTGAGGCAGGTTTTTGCAGTGCGCCTTTTTGAGGTGCGGCAAGGTCTTGCGAATTCGGGTGGAATCACGGTAAAAAATCGTCCCGAGGGAGTTTCCCTCGGGATTTTTTGTTTGCAGAGAAATACCCGTAACGAAATAAATCACACAAGCGGACTATCCCGCATTGTCCAAAGGAGGATCACCATGGCAGGCGAAGAAATTTTCTTTGAGATACCTGACATATGCAGTGAAAAGAAGGTTACAAGCTGCTGCAAAAAGCTCCGGAAAAAATCCAGGCGGCCGCAGAACCCCTGTGCGACCTGGCATATTGGCTCTATGTTTACGGTCACACCCATGAGGCGCTTCGGGTGTGCGAATTTTCACACCTTGACTTCCCCGAGCCTGGGAAAATAAACTACAACGTGTGGGACTTTATCCTTTTTACATGGGGACTTGAAGCGTATATCTGCCGTCAGCAGGGCGATGAGGAAAGGTGTACACAAAGAATTTCCGCCATGCTGCATATCTGGGAAACACCTGACACCGAGGGCATAACCGCCCAAAAAACGGCTGAATTTCATAAAAACATACGGGACGGACTTACCTTTGACGACGCCATTAATAAGACGGAGATAGAACAATGCCTTACAAGGGGCGAAAAATCATTGGCAAATGCTTATCGGTTCGGCGCTTTGAAACGCATGATAGGCTATGGCGCAACAGGTTTATACCCACAGTTGGAGGAGCGGAAAGACGAACTGGAAGAAAAAGTCCAAGAATACATTAGCTTTTTGCAATAAATTGTTGCGTTCTTAATAATAAATTAACATACTATTAATTTTAAGTAATAGAATTTATTATAGCATTATGCTATAATAATATAAAGAGATAATATGATCGATCAGCAAATGATGAAATAATCATAAAGAAAGTGTGAGATAAAAATGAACAGATTAACAGACCTTGCGGGGCGTCTGGCGGGTATAGCGGTTTTTCGGAATGTGCTTAAGCTGGGCACTATGAGCCGTTTGCTGAATATGCTCAGAGAGCAGACCAATGAAGCCTGCGGGGAATTTGTGAACTCCCTTTACAAGCACGGGGCGGACATTTCCGCTTACATAGCAAAGGCGGTCACGGAGGATGAAAACTGTTACCTTTTGCGCAAAGCTAAAAGGCAGCAGGTGCCTCCGGTAATGGAGGAGGCGGCGAGGCGTGAGCTGCTGCTTTTTGAGGAAATTTCCATGCTGACCACGGAAGATGTGCGCACGGCAATGGGATATATGGGTTATCTGCCCGGCTGGGTGAACACCCACTATGATTTCGTGAGTATGTACGCCGAGAGGATTGACAGGCTTTTTACGGTTGGTTACGGCATTTTCGCCAAGTATACGGCGTTTATGTACAAAAACAATTCCATTGAACCTGTGCTGACCCCCGACACGGGGCGGCTTTGCGATCTTACGGCTTATGAGGCACAGCGCAAGAAGGCGCTGGACAATGCGCTGGCGCTTATCAAGGGCAAGCCTGCGGCGAACTGTCTGCTTTACGGGGATGCGGGCACGGGCAAATCCTCCACGGTAAAGGCTGTGGTGAACGAGCTTGCGGACAGGGGTTTGCGGCTTATTGAGCTGAAACGTCCCCAGCTGCATGAGCTGCCCGACATTATGGAGGCCATTGCAGACAATCCTTTAAAGTTCATAATTTTCATAGACGATCTTTCCTTTGCTTCGGACGATGAGAATTTCGGCACGCTTAAAGCTGTGCTGGAGGGGTCGGTTTCGGCGAGGGTTTCAAATGCGGTGATATATGCCACAAGCAACAGGCGGCATCTGGTGCGGGAGAGCTTTTCCGACCGTGACGGGGACGACATTCACGCCCGTGACACGAGGGAGGAGCTGGCGAGCCTTTCGGAGAGGTTCGGTCTGAAGATAACGTTCCTTAAACCCGACAAGGAGACTTATCTGAAAATTGTGGAGAGTCTGGCGGAAAAGTACGGCGTTAAATGCGACCGTGAAGAGCTTTTCACAAAGGCAGAGGCGTATGCTCTGCGCAGGAGCGGCAGGAGCGGACGTGCGGCAAGGCATTTTGTGGAAATGCTCAAGGCGGAAGAGTGAGCTGTCGGTTCTCTGATTTGTCAGATGTTTTGGGGAGGCGTTTTGATGAATTTAACGGAATTATTCAAAAGATATGATTTTCACGATTCATACGTTGAAAGGTTTGAGTATGACCTTCCCGACAGGCGGGTCGTATGCTGCCTTAATTTGGGGGATTGGAATGATGTGCAAAAATGTGAGATACGGTTCATTAATGTGAATATGTTTCACATTGAGGCGGACAATTCCGATTTTGCGGAAAATGAGCTTATTTCCGCCGAGGTTTCGTCGGAGGGCTGCGAACATTTCAAGGGATTCTTTAGCGAGGGCTTAGGCAAACCCGGAAAGGTCATTGAGATCAAATGCGAATATATCGAGTATTCACGGGAAAATTGCGGAATGCCCGACCGGAACGGCGTCAATAAAATTAATAAATAAAAATTGGAGCAGTGCAAATGAGTGATCGTAAATTACCCGAAAAAGCCGTTATAATGGGCGGCGACCCTGCTGCGAATTTAACGCTCGAACAGGCAGAGGAAGCCGCAGGGAAACTAAATACCGAATCGGAGCTTGCAAAATTATATGCTGCGGTTCACAACAAATCGTGGTGGATTGAAGATCAGATATACGATTTTGACACAGACACGGAGGAATACAGAAAAGCAGCAGAGCTGACGGATTCATGGTTTGCCTTGGAACATAAGCTCCGCAGCAAAATTTTTGAAATCTTAAAATCGGAAGGTGTTGAAATACCCGAAACAGGGCAGATCACGGTATTAGAGCCTTTTATGAGAAGAACCGGTTTTAAAGACGGACAGGGCTGGTGGATAAACTGCTGACAAAATTATTGAAGTTGAATGCGAATATATCGAGCATTCACGGGAAATTTTCGGAATGCCCGATCGGAACGGCGTCAAAAAATTGACATCAATAAAAATTTAATATATGAAAGGAAATAAAAAAATGAACATTAAAAGAAAATTAAGCGGTATACTTACTCTGGCAATGCTGCTATCCTTAACTGCCTGCGACGGCAATCCCACTGCGGAGAATACTGCAAGCCCTGCGGAATCTGCCGGGGCGACCGATACGGTACAGGCGGACAGTTCGGACGGAGCCTCTGCGGAAGAATCCGCCAAGGCTGAGGAAGAACAGCAGCGGCAGGAGGCAGAGAAAGCCGAAGAGGAACGGCAGGAAGCCGGGCAGGAACAGCAAGAACAACAGGCGGCTGCAAGGGAAACAGCCCAATGGCAGAAAGCCGCAGAAGCTTCGCTTGCTACAAACACTTTCCCCGAGGAATATTCCATTGCCTCGCTGAAAGGTCCTACCACTATGGGTATGGTGAAGATGATGAGCGACAGCGAAAATGGCGAAACCTTTAACAAGTACAATGTTTCCATTCACGGGGCGGCGGACGAGATAGTTGCGGGTGTGGTCAGCGGCAGCACGGATATTGCCAATGTTCCTGCGAATCTGGCGGCGGTGCTGTACAACAAGACCGAGGGGGATATCTGCGTTTGCGATGTGAACACTCTCGGGGTGCTGTACATTGTTGCGATAAACGAGGAGATAAATTCCATTGAGGATCTGCGTGGAAAAACCGTTTACTCAACGGGCAAGGGCACTACCCCCGAGTATGTTCTGAACTACATTCTCAGGCAGAACGGGCTTGAGCCTCAGACAGACGTTACTGTCGAGTACAAGACCGAGGCCAGCGAGTGCGCTGCTGTCATGGCTGAAAGCGAAAGCGGAATTGCCGTGCTGCCACAGCCCTATGTTACTGCCGCCATGAAGCAGAATGAGGCTATTCAGATATGGCTTTCCCTTACCGACGAATGGGACAAGGTAAGCGACACGCCGCTTATTACGGGCGTTACTGTAGCGCAAAAGGGCGCTGTAAGCAGGAACTGGGGGGCATTCAATATATTCCTTGACGAATATGCGGCTTCGGTGGACTATGTGAACGCCAACAAAGATGAGGCGGCGGCGCTTATAGGGGGGTATGATATTATTGCCGAGCCTGTGGCAAGGGAGGCGCTTCCTCTGTGCAACATCACACTGCTGCGTGATGATGAGATGATAAACGCTGTAAACGGCTACTGGAACGTGCTTTTTGCGGCTGACCCCACGGCGGTAGGCGGGACTGTGCCGGACAGAGAGGCTTTCTATACATCTGCCTTTGCGGACGGCAATGAGTAAGCAGGGCGGCTTGGGCGGCTTGGGCGGCAGGGACTCCGGGGGAAAATTCGCATGGGAACGGCTTTTGGGCATATTGTTCTGGCTGATAATATGGCAGGCGGCGGCAATGATACTGGACAAAAAAGTCCTGCTGGTAACGCCCTTGCAGGCGGCAAAAAGGCTTTGGGAGCTTATTTTTGAGAAGAATTTCCTGCGGACGGTCACAAATTCGTTTTTGCGGATAGGCGGAGGGTTTATGCTGGGGCTTTTCGGCGGTATCGGGGCGGCGGCGCTTGCTTATCGGTTTAAGGCTGCAAAGGTGCTGATACAGCCGATAATGACGGCGGTGAAGTCTATCCCTGTGGCGTCCTTTGTGATACTGGCGCTGCTGTGGATAAAAAGCAGCGGACTTTCCACCTTTGTGACCTTTCTTATTGTTCTGCCTGTGATGTTTTCGGCGGTATACGAGGGGCTGCAAAGCGCTCCCGTGCAGCTGAAAGAGGCGGCGGATATCTTTGAGATAAAAGGTCTGCGGCGGGTGCGGTTTCTGTATCTGCCGAGCATAATGCCCTTTCTTATTTCGGCAATTTCCACGGGGGCGGGGCTTGCTTTTAAAAGCGGCACTGCGGCGGAGGTCATAGGTCAGCCGGATTTTACCCTGGGGGATATGCTTTTCAGGGCGAAGATATATCTCGAAACGGCGGATTTATTCGCCTGGACGGCGGTTATAATAATTCTGGGGAGGTTTTTCGAGGGGATCGTTATGGCGGCTTTGAAACGGCTTTATAAGCTTTCTCAAAAAGTGCGCTGACAGAGGCTGGAGGTAAGAGGCTAGAGGCTAGAAGCTGCTTGTACTGAACGTTTTTAAACGTGTGCACAATTTTTTATTACATTAGTATACAAAACCAAAAATCATATGAGGACAAGGGAAAGAGGAAAAAGGCATGAAAAATCTTGCCTCCTGCCTCTTTGCCTCTTGCCTCTGATAGCAAAGGAGTAAATAATTATGATCAAACTAACTCTCAAAGACGGCACGGCACGGGAAGCCGAGGCGGGAATGCCCGCTGCCGAGATAATCAAGGGCATTGGAATGGGGCTTTACAAGGCTGCCTGCTGCGTAAAGCTGGACGGAAAGGTCTGCGACCTGCGCACTCCCGTAGAAAAGGACTGCGCCTTTGAGGTATGCACCTTTGACAGCGAGGAGGGCAGGAAAACCTTTTGGCACACTGCTTCCCACATTTTAGCCCAGGCGGTAAAGCGTATATATCCGGAGGTAAAGCTTGCTATCGGCCCTGCCATTGACAACGGCTTTTACTATGACTTTGACACCCCCAAGCCCTTTACTGCGGAGGATTTGGAAAAATTCGAGGCGGAGATCAAAAAGATCGTCAAAGAGGGTGCACAGCTTAACAAATTTGAGCTGTCCCCTGCGGAAGCGGAAAAGAAGCTTGCGGATATGGGCGAGGATTACAAGGTGGAGCTTTGCAAGGAGCACAGCGGCAAGGGCGAAAACATCAGCTTTTACAGTCAGGACGAGTTTGTTGACCTTTGCGCAGGGCCTCATCTTATGTCCACCGCTCCCGTTAAGGCGGTAAAGCTTACGGGCTGCACGGGCGCATACTGGCGTGGCGACGCCAAGGGCAAGCAGCTTTGCAGAGTTTACGGCACGGCGTTTCCCAAGGCAAGTCAGCTTGAGGAGCATTTAAAGGCTGTTGAAGAAGCAAGAAAGCGTGACCATAACAAGCTGGGGCGTGAGCTGGAATATTTCACGACTGTTGACTATATCGGGCAGGGTCTGCCCATTCTGCTGCCCAAGGGCGCTAAGGTTGTGCAGATAATGCAGCGCTGGGTTGAGGACGAGGAGGCAAAGAGAGGGTGTATGCTTACCAAGACCCCCTTTATGGCTAAACGTGAGCTGTACAAAATTTCGGGGCACTGGGATCATTACCTGGACGGAATGTTTGTGCTGGGCGACCCCCATGATGAAACAAAGGAATGCTTTGCACTCAGGCCTATGACCTGTCCTTTCCAGTATCAGGTATTTTTAAACAGGGCACGCTCCTACAGAGACCTGCCCATGAGGCTTACGGAGACCTCCACGCTGTTCAGAAACGGGGTTTTGGCCGTAGCCGTTTTTGCCGCACCGCGCTTGGCTATGGCGGCAGCCCGG
>CAZGAZ010000057.1:0-22706 GCA_964523835.1 uncultured Ruminococcus sp. | reverse complement strand
AGCCAGAACCCGCCCCCGCCCCCGAGCCATCCGCAGAGGAACTGCTTTTGCGGGAGATCCGTGACCTGTTGAAGGAACAGAAACGTGCCTCCGGTCACGATAATAACAGAACGGGAAATAACGGGCAGAACCGCAGAAGCAATGACAAGAACAACCGCAAGGACGTTCCCTTATCCAAGTAACGGCAAGGATAAAACCCGATTGTCAAATTGCACAAATTTTGCCCTGCCGTCCCCCGAAAATTCTAAAGGGAAAATGCTTTGCCGACTATTGACACAGGGCGCAGTTTGTAGTAAAATAGAAAAAATACCAAAGCGAGATTTAAATTTATGAAAGTGGAGGAGATTATTATGCTGGATACCGATATGTCAAGCAAATTCGGCAAAGAGGGTCTGACCTTTGACGATGTACTGCTTATTCCCGCAAAGTCCGAGGTCACGCCGAATATGGTAAGTCTAAAAACAAGGCTTGCAGGGGATATTTACCTTAATACCCCGATAATGACCTCCGCTATGGATACCGTAACCGAGGCCAAAATGGCGATCGCCATGGCAAGAGAGGGCGGTATTGGCATTATTCACAAGAATATGTCCATTGAGAGGCAGGCAGAGGAGGTCGACAAGGTAAAGCGTTCGGAAAACGGCGTTATAGTAAATCCTTTCTCCCTCACTGCGGACAAGCTTGTTGCCGAGGCGGACAAGCTTATGGGCAAGTACCGCATTTCGGGCGTTCCCATTGTGGACGAAAAGGGCAAGCTGGTGGGCATTCTCACCAACCGTGACCTCAGATTCCTGCGGGATTTCAACACCCCCATAAGCGAGGTCATGACCCGTGATAACCTTATAACCGCCCCCGTGGGCACCGACCTTGAGGACGCCCAGAAGATACTTATGAACCATAAGATCGAGAAGCTGCCCATAGTCGACGATGACGGCACGCTTAAAGGGCTTATTACCATCAAGGATATCGAAAAGGCTGTACAGTACCCGAATTCCGCCAGAGATAAAAGCGGCAGACTTCTCTGCGGCGCTGCCATCGGCATAACGGCGGATGTGCTTGACCGTGCAAAAGCGCTGCTTGACGCACAGGCGGATGTGCTGGTGCTGGATTCGGCGCACGGCCATTCCAAGAACATTTTCAATTGTCTCGATATGATAAAGAGCGCATATCCGAGTGCAATGATAATCGCAGGAAACATTGCCACAGCCGAGGCTGCGGAGGACCTTATAAAAGCAGGTGCGGACTGCGTAAAGGTAGGTATAGGCCCCGGGTCTATCTGCACCACAAGAGTTGTTGCGGGAATAGGCGTGCCCCAGATCACAGCGGTTTACGACGCTGCCTGCGCTGCGGCTAAATACAATGTGCCCATTATTGCCGACGGCGGCATAAAATATTCGGGAGATATTGTCAAGGCGCTGGCTGCAGGAGCGAATGTGGTTATGCTGGGTTCGCTGCTGGCGGGCTGTGCGGAAGCCCCGGGCGAAACAGAGATATATCAGGGCAGAAGCTTCAAGGTTTACAGAGGCATGGGCTCTCTGGGCGCAATGGCCTGCGGTTCTAAGGACAGATATTTCCAGGAGGGAGCAAAGAAGCTTGTTCCCGAGGGCGTTGAGGGACGTGTGCCTTATAAGGGCGTGCTTTCCGATACTATCTTCCAGCTTGTGGGCGGCATTCGTTCGGGTATGGGCTACTGCGGCTGCGAGGATATCGAGGCGCTTCACGAAAGGGCTAAGTTCGTCCGTATCACAGGCGCAGGGCTTAAAGAATCCCACCCCCACGATATTTACATAACAAAGGAAGCGCCCAACTATTCGGTGCATGACTGATTTAGTCAATAAATATAACGGTTCTTTTTACCGGGCAGGAGCAAGAGGTTTTTACATCTTGCTTTTGCTGTTTGAAGGAGATTTTCACAATGCCATATGTTAAGCTAAAGGACCTTGAACTGTATTATGAAGAATTTGGCAGGGGAGAAGCCTTGTTGTTTCTTCACAGCCATTTCAGCAGAGGGCTGTTGGCTTTCTCAGCTCAGATACTGCCCTTTTCGGGAAATTACAGGTGTCTTTTTCCGGATTTCAGAGGTCACGGCAGAACTAAATGTGACAGTCTTGAATGGAACAGCCGTATGATCGCAGACGATATGGCAGACTATATGGACGCTTTGGGGATCCGGTCTGCGCACCTTTTCGGCTATAGCTGCGGCGCATATGTGGGCTGCTATATGGCTGCAAAGTACCCCGAAAAGGTCAGAAGTCTTGTGACTGTCGGCGGGGGAGCTTTTCCCAGAGCGGAAAGCGCAGACAGCTTTCTGCCCGAAAAGCTCCTGGAAAACAACGACGCAGACTTTATTGAGGATATGAAGTCAAGGCATTTTGACGCTCACAAGGGCGATTGGCAAAGTTATTTAAAGACAACCGTTGCCGATTGGAAAGCCCACCCGAACCTGACCGATGCCGAATGGGCGGCAATAAAATGTCCGGCGTTCTTCATAAACGGAGAAAACGACCCCTTCGGGACTTGTGCAGAGCTTAAAGAAAAAGTTCCGTCCGGAAAAGTATACGAGGTCAAAGGCGGAGGACATCGACCTCATTTTGTCGGAGAACAGGCTAAAGAACTCAATCCGATGATACTTGACTTTTTATCATCATGTTGATAATGTGACCGGGCGGAAAAACAGGAGCTTTACGCTTCTCGTTTCCTGCTTTTGCCGGTGGTGGTAATTATGACTTTTACTTGTAAATATAACTCACCCCTCGGTGAAATAACCCTTGCCTCCCGTTCGGGAAAATCCCTTTGCGGACTTTGGTTTGAGGGGCAGAAATATTTCGGGGGAAACTTTGCGGCTGACGGTTTTTCTCCCAAAAACGACCTGTCCGTTTTTGAGGAAACAGCGGAGTGGCTGGACATTTATTTTGGCGGCGGCATACCGGGCTTTACTCCCGAAACAGAAATAACCGACACCCCATTCCGCAAAGCCGTCTGGGAAAGCCTCCCGAAAATCCCATACGGGGAAACCGTGACCTACGGGGACATTGCCAAAGCCCTCAAATCCTCCCCCCGTGCGGTAGGGTCGGCAGTGGGTAGAAATCCCGTTTCCCTCATAATCCCCTGCCATAGGGTAGTGGGCGCAAACGGCGCATTGACAGGATACGCAGGGGGTATCCACAGAAAAGAAAAGCTTCTGTTAATGGAGAAAACACGGGAGCCTATAAAGTGATTTTTGTTTATATTAATTATATCATTTTATTTTGCACTTGTCAATAGTTCTGTGCAATTTTATCTGCATATCAGAATATTTTGTAGCATTATACAAAAATAACGCCAGATCCAATAAAATAAATGTGCAAAATGCAAAAAGGGGCAAGAGATATTCTTGCCTCTTTTTCATATTATTTTAACATCGCCATAGCTTACAGATCACAGGCTCTTCAGCTTCTTCTCCAGTTCTTCCTTGATGACCTTGGGTGTAGCCGCACCCCTGAGCGCCTTGCTGCACTGCCCCATAAGGAAGCCGAACACTTTGACATCGCCGCTCTTGTACTGGTTCACAGCCTTTTCGTTGCCTGCAATAACGCTGTCAATGACCTCCAGTACCTTGCCCGTGTCATTCTCGATTATCATGCCCTCACGCTTTGCAATATCCTCGGGGTCGCCGCCCTTTTCCGCCATTTCACGGAAAATTTCCTTGGCGTCGCTCTTTGTCACCTTTTCCGTGTCGGACATTTCCACCAGCTTTGCCATAAGCTCCGCCGTAAACATAGGCTTTTCAATGTCTATCTCGCCCAGGTTCATACGCCGCATGATCTCGCCGATAATGAAATTCACCAAGGACTTGGGATTGTTGTAGCATTTCAGAGCGTCCTCAAACAGATCGGAAAGCCGCTTGTTGTTTACGATTATCCTTGCTTCCTTTTCGGGAATGGACAGCGTTCCCGTGTACTTTTCCAAACGCTCATAAGGCATCTCGGGCAGGGAATTTCTTATCCTCGACAAATCCTCGTCCGTGAAATTCACCTGACGTATATCGGGGTCGGGGAAATATTTGTAATCATGAGCGTCCTCTTTGGTACGCATTGTGCGGGTCTCGCCCTTGTTGTCGTCAAAACGGCGGGTCTCCTGCACTATCTTTTCGCCCCTGTCCAGCAGCCTTGCCTGCCGCTTTATCTCATACTCGACAGTGCGGTAAATGGATTTGAGGGAGTTAAGATTCTTTATCTCCGCCCTTGTGCCGAACTCCTTGTCTGTGGGCTTCATCAGAGAAATATTAACATCGCAGCGGATAGATCCCTGCTCCATTTTACAGTCGGAAACTCCCGCATACTGAAGCAGCAGGGAAATTTTCTCCACCAAAGTCCTTGCCTCCTCGGGGCTTGACAGATCGGGCTCTGTAACTATCTCAATAAGAGGAATGCCGCAGCGGTTGTAATCCGCCAGCGAAACGCCGTTCAGGTCGTCATGGATAAGCTTTCCCGCATCCTCCTCCAGGTGGATCCGGTTAATGCGGATATCCTTGTGCTTTTTCTCCCCGTTTTCCTCATAGTCAATGGGCACTGTGCCGTTAATGCACAGAGGGAGATTGAGCTGGCTTATCTGGTAAGCCTTGGGCAGGTCGGGGTAAAAATAGTTCTTTCTGTCGAACACGGAGAATTTATTTATCGAGCACCCCAGCGCATAACCTGCCTTGACAGCGTATTCCACCGCCGTCTGATTGATAATGGGCAGAGTGCCCGGCAGCCCCGAGCAGACAGGGCAGCAGCGGCTGTTTTTATCTCCGCCGAACTCGGCGGAACAGGTGCAGAAAACCTTGGATTTTGTAAGCAGCTCGGAATGTATTTCAAGACCGATAACGGGAATATAATCGGAAACAGGCATTTTTTTCAGTCCTTTCTTTTAATCTATATTTGCGGGCTTTCTCTCAAAGCCCTGCTCGAAAGCGGAGGCAGCGCCTATTATGGTGGCCTCGTCCCACATTTTTCCTATAAGGGACATACCTATGGGCATTCCCTTGCCGTCATACCCGCAGGTGGTGGAGATCGCAGGCAGGGAAGCGATGTTCACCGTTACCGTGCATATATCCGCCTGATACATCTTCCTGGGGTCGTGGATATTTTCGTTTACGCCGTATGCAACGCCCGGCGCAGTGGGGGTGAGAATAATATCGCACTTTCCGAAGATCTCATTGTATTCCTCACGTATCTTCTGTTTCAGCGCCATTGCCTTGCCGTAGTATGCGTCGTAATATCCCGAGCAAAGAGCGTAGTTCCCCAGAAGAATACGCCTTTTTACCTCGTCCCCGAAGCCCTCGCTGCGGGAAGCGGTTATAAGCTCATTGTAATCCCCCGTGATATCGCTTCTGTGACCGTATTTAATGCCGTCGTACCTTGAAAGGTTGGAGGAAGCCTCCGCAGACGCAATAAGATAGTAAGCTGCCACCGCATATTTAAGGGAGGGCATGGAAACGTCCACAAGCTCAGCCCCCATAGCCTTGTAGCTGTCCGCAGCCGCAAGAACAGCCTCTCTTACATCCTCGTCAATACCCTCTGCGTAAAACTCGGCAGGAATGGCTATCTTAACGCCCTTCATGCTCATACCCACTTTAGCCGTAAAATCCTCCTCGGGGCGGTTTTCGGAAGTGCCGTCATGATAATCATATCCGCAAACAGCGTTAAGGATTATTCCGCAGTCCTCCGCCGTATTTGCAATAGGCCCTATCTGGTCAAGGGAGCTTGCAAAGGCAACAAGCCCGTATCTGGAAACCCTGCCGTAGGTGGGCTTTAATCCCGTAACTCCGCAGAACGAAGCAGGCTGACGGATAGACCCGCCTGTGTCCGAGCCGAGAGCCCCGGCACACAGCCTTGCGCCCACAGCCGCCGCCGAACCGCCCGACGACCCCCCGGGAACACGCCCCGTGTCATAGGGGTTCTTGGTTTTCTTAAATGCGGATGTCTGAGTAGAGCCGCCCATGGCAAATTCGTCCATAGAGGTCTTGCCCAGCATAACTATCCCCTGTGCGTTCAGCTTTTCCATAGCCGTGGCATTGTAGGGAGGAATAAAGTTTTCCAGCATTTTTGAAGCGCAGGTGGTTTTTACCCCCTCTGTGCAGATATTGTCCTTTATAGCAAGAGGAATGCCTGTAAGGGGAGCAGCGCCGCCCGAATCTATCTTCTTCTGAGCCTCATTTGCAGCAGCGAGCGCCTCTTCCTCTGTCACCGTGATATAGCTTTCCAGACTGCCGTCGATTTTCTTTATCCTGTCAAGGTAGGCTGCTGTTATCTCGGGAGAGGAAAACTCCTTCCTGTCAAGCCCCGCCCGCAGCTCCTTTACCGAAAGTGAAGTAACGTCCATATTATCAAACTCCTTTATATTACTCATCCGATCATTCAACGACCTTGGGCACCACAAAGCAGCTCTCGCTGTTTGCCGCATTCATCAGCAGCTTGTCCGTAGGCAGGCTCTCCATAGCCTCGTCCTTCCGCAGGTCCTTAAAATATACATTGTGATTATCCTTTAAAGGGTCATAGGTTATGTCAATTTCCTTGATCGTATCCATAATTTCGATAATGCCGGTCATATCTTCTGTAGCTTTTGCAAGCTCCTCGTCCGTAAAGCTGAGCTTGCCCAGCTTTGCCAGATATTTTACCATTTCCAGATCCATAAAATCCGATCATTCCTTTCAAAGCATTGGATTTTTTTGTCTTTTTACAACAATATAATATAATTATACCACATTCTTACAGCTTTTGCAAGTGATTTGGAAGAAATTTTCCGGTTGAGGTTAATTTTCAAAAAAGGACTTGACAAAACAGGAAAAAGGGTGTGTAATATAATCAGAGAGAAATCTCAACTCTGTAAGGTCAAAGCCTCACACAATTTGAGCCCCCCGTAAGCGTCATACGGGGGGCTCTGAGTTTTGTCCTGCGGGATATTTGCTTGCAGGTCAAAGCTCAAGGCTATTCATCTGATAGAAGCAAGAAATTAAGAAGCAAGAGGCAAGAAAGAATTTTTTTATAGCAGCCAAAAATCACCCCGGCGGGATTATCTCCTGCCGAGGTGATTTTCTGACGGGACATTCAAGTTCCTTTATTATTTTACAAATGTCTCTTGTTCAACAATAAGGGTAAAAATTTTTCCGCCACGAACGGTGAATGTTATCCTGCCGCTGCTGTCAGGAACGCCCTCATCTGCTTTATCGGAAGCGGACTTTCTGCCGCTGTAGAGGGTAACGCTCCTGCCTGCATAATCGGCACACGGCTTTACGGTAACATCGCCTGTTCCGTTTATCCCGTATCCGTAGGAATTTGTGCGGATATGATTCATATTGCCGTCATAGCGGAATATGCAGGAGTTGGGATAGTGCAGCATATGAGCAGCAGGGGCGCTGAGGTCTGCCTTTACCGTAACGTCGGCTGCGGTCATAATGAGTGTGACTGCATTGTCGGTTATAATTGCAAGACGGTTTCTGCCGCTTGCTTTCTCGGGAAGTTTGGGGATAACAGCTGTGTAATTGAAGCAATACCCGCCGGTGTTCATCCGGTTCGAAGAATGCATACCGATCGAAACGGTAATTTCAACGCTGCCCTCACTCTCACTTGTTGCAGGAGTAAACGAGTTGATACAAGCGCCTATCCGGTGTATAGAATAGCTTTCGCTGTTTTTATCCTCAAAGCTGCTTTTAAAGGAATCTGCTACTGCTTGCAGGTCGCTTTCGGTAATGCTGTTGGTATACTCTGTATTGTCAAAGAGTGTCTTGATATTGTCCTGTTCGTTTTCTCTGAACCAAATATGTATTGCCGTTCTGATATTGCTGCCGTTTTTAACAACAGTCTGACTTACATTTCCGCTGCTGAGGGTAATTTCGGCTGTATAGTCCCAAATAATATCCCCTGCGGCAGCGTTCTCCGGATTTTCGATATACACATTATAATCGGTAAGCTTTGCGGATACAGTAACTCCCGAATCCTTAAAATAATTTTCTCCGGAAAGCGTATCAACTATATTGTCAGCCACACTTTGCACTCCGCTTCCATCATTGTAATCGGTATACTTGCCGTCAAAATCCGTATAACCGCAGCCGAATTCATTATAATATAGAGGAAAGTATCCGCTCTCTGCCATTTCAGCCGCCAAAGCCACTCTTTCTGCGTCTGTCATATCCTCGGTAAAGCCGTAAGCGGCAGCCGAGGCAGTAATGGCATATTCCTGCCGGGTATAAGGTGTTACCGCCTGCGTCCCTGCGGTCAGCATAGCAATTGCCATAGCAAAAACCGAGATCAGTTTCAGTGTTCTGTTTTTCATAAAATCCTCCTTGATCTGTGTTCCTTATCATTCGGTTTATTATAAATGTGTGAATTATATATGATTATTATTACCTTTGAAAATCACTATATATAATTACTGTGTTTTATTATATCATAAAATGTAATTACTTGTCAATACTAAAATAACCAAATATGGTAAAATATTTTAAAACAATTTTTTAGGAATGTGAGAAATATGAAACATAGCGGTAAACCCCTAAGTTTCAGCGCACCTTTGGTGTGAAAGTTTAATTAACGGAGTGGAAATATGAGACATAGCGGGAACAGCCCCTAAGTTTCAAAGTACCTTTGGTGCGAACAACAGATCAGCGGGAGGTAAAAAAATGGCGCATTATCCAAGAATACGTGACCTTCGGGAGGACAGCGACAAAAAGCAGGCAGAGATCGCCGAATACCTCGGCACGACCAAGCAATATTACAGCTTATATGAAAAGGGCGCAAATGAGATCTCATTTGAACGTGCCATAGCTCTTGCCAAATTCTATAATGTCAGCCTTGACTATATTGCAGGGCTTACCAACGATAAACGGGGGCTTACCCACAGCAGCCTTTCCCGTGAGCAGCGGGAACTGCTCAGCGCTGCCGGCAAGCTTTCCGCTGCGGACAAAAAGGAAGTTATACATCTGCTGCGTGCTATGATCAATATGATAAAATAAAAACCGCCCCGACAGCCTTTGCTCTGCCGGAGGCAAGAAATTAAGAAGCAAGAGGCAAGAAGCTTTACGCCGCAAACATGTGCGTAAAGCCTCTTGCCTCTGTTTATCCTGCCTCTGCCCGCCTATATCCTGATTATCTTGTAAACGGGCTTGTATTCATCCCCCGAAATATAGTCATACATCAGCTTCAGGCACTGCCCCCGTGAAATGCTCCTGTCATATGCAAATTCCTCGCCGTCTCTTATAAGCCCGGTTGCCTTTGCAATGGCAATATATCCGCAGTTAGGGTCGCTTCGGGGAACGTTTTTATAAGGCGAAGCATATATCCCCTCCAGCCCTGCCGCCTTGTAATAATCCTTCTCGTAATTGTATACGTATATTTTCGCCAGTTCACCCAAAGTAAGTTTTTCTTTAAGCATGGGGTTGTCCTCATAGGTCACTTTGCCCGTGTCAGGGTCAACATGCCTTATATCGGGATAAATATAGTCTAAATAAATGCTCTCGCCGTATGCCTGCGAGCAAAGCCTGCCAAATTCCTTAATGGTTATCGCCCCGTCGGGATTTAAGCTTTCGCCGCTTGAAATCCTCACATTATAGCGGAAAAGTTCTGTTATTTCCTTTTCGTACCTGTGCCCCTTTATGTCGGTGTAAAGGACTTGCTCCTTTTCGGGCTCAGTTTCCTTTTCCTCGGAGTAATAGGGCTTGCCGCCGCTTGTGATACGCTCGCCCGTTAATGCGTTTATGTAATACATAGGATCAAATTTGTAAGTAAGATATACATGAGAGTTCAGCTGAAGATCGGTAAAGCCCGTGTAATAAAGGGAGGGCTTCATTTTGGAAAAAAGCTTCCGATAAGCTGTTTTCTCCGAAACAAGCTTTGCCTCGGGGAACTCTATATTATGATAGGTGTTCCTGAAAGACAGCACCTCGCCCCGTGAATCCACCTCGATTTCCATATCGTCAAAGGGAGCAGGCAAGCCGTTTGCATAGCGGATAAACTCCACACACCCCTCTGTCCGCCTGTTCTTGTCCGAAGAAATATCCGCAAGGCTGCCGTTGTAGCGGTATTCCGCCGCCTTTTCGCCGATAAAATGCTCTGCCGCCCTTTCCGCCAGTCTGACAGCGGATTTTTCCTCCAAGGGCTTTGTGTTTTTGTTCTTGCTTTTTTCGCCGTACTTATAGTCTTTTGAAAAATAGATTATCCGCCCTGTGTATGCGTCTATGTAAACGTCCAGATAAATGTTGTCACGGGTCTCGTCATCCGTGGTATATTTAAAATAAAGCGCACGTTCGGTGACCTTTTCTCCGTTTTCGTTGGTGGAATGCTCGATCCTGTTATACACAAGTACAAGCTCGTCATTGAACACAATAAATTCATCTTCCTTGATTATCTTCAACGCTTCCTCATAGCTCAGATACTCGTTTTCCTGTTCAACGGCCTTCTTTTCCGCATCGCTCAGAGACTCTTCAATACTGTCGCCGTCGCCTGCGGTGCCTTCGCCCGCATAGATAGCGTCGTCGCTGTCTGTCCTGCCCCATGTGTAGGCGCTTGTATAAGAAAGCCGTTCCTTGTCGTCATACATAGAGGTGTATTCTCCCGTAAAAGCGTCGATCTCGTTTTCACCGCTTACCGAGGGGGTGTATACGGGAATTGTGTAGAGAACGGAGACTTCGCTGTCGGTTTCCTTGTCGTATTCATATTTGCGGAATAATTTATATTCCGCTTCAAGAGGCTTGCGGGAGGCGTAAATATCGGATACCTCTTCCACGGAAAGCCGCCCCCGGGCGTCGGGGATAACTGCGTCATTCCACCAGTCAAGGCCAAATTCCACCAAGTCTCCCGTGTCCTTGTCAATAATTATAAACCCGCTGTTTTTCCCAAGAGAAATACCGTTTTCCTCACGGATTATATTGTACCTTGCGGTGTTGGTTTTCAGGCTGTAGTCGGAGCTGCTCCGCCTGAAAACAACATTTCCCTTGATATCGGGGTTCAGCCTGTAAAAATGCTTTTTTGCATATGCAGTCTGTTCTTCGGGCGTGAGCTTTGAAAAGGCAGGCTTTCTGTAATTCCTGTCCCGGTTATAATACTCATAGCCGCTTATGAAGCCGTTGTAATATTCGACCGTTATCTCCTCGCCCGTGCCCTCTTTGCCGTCCTCCACAACGGTCTTGCTCCAGATAAAGCGGTAATAGGTGGTATCGTATCGGGTACTTGTGTCATAGTCAAATTCGTCAAAACCGTCCCCGATATTCACCCTTTTTTTAACATCGGCAATGGCGTTTCTCATGGCAATTGTCTCTGCGCTTTCGGTTTTTTCCGTATCGGCTGCATAAGCGGTATTCGCAGGCAGTACAGCCGCCGATAAGGACAAAGCCAGAGCCGCCGCAATGAATTTCCAGAATTTCATAAAGCACTCTCCTTTAATTTTAGTGTCTTTACTTATAATACAACCGAGCTGGGCAAAATTTCTCAAAAAAAATTTAAAATTTTCAGAATTAACAAAAATTTAACAAATTATCGTTAACGCACAAAATCATTCTTGCCTCTTGCTTCTCAATCTCTTGCCTCTATTAGGAAAATGCTGAATAAATCGCTAAAAAAATTTCCTATTTAAAAAAGGCTAGGTGGGGCGGTATTTCTCCCGCCTGCGGCGGGAGAAATACCTTTAATCAGCAATTCCCTTATAATACAACCGAGCAAGGCAAAATTTCTCAAAATTATTTCACAAATTATAGAATTAACAAAAAATTAACAATTAACTTCAAAGCGGAAAATTCTTGCCTCTTGCTTCTTAATTTCTTGCCTCTGTTGTCACTGCCCGCATATATCTTCTCAGTCCGAATTCCCCGTCATGACTGCCGCCGATAATTTCCTCGGACATATTCCCAGCCCCCATTATACGGCATACGCCTGCCCTTATAAGCAGCGATTCCAGCCGCTCACGCCTGTCCCTTTCGCAGATAAGCCCCGCCGTCTGCAAATATTCCTTGCTCCCACGCAAAACCTTTACAATGTCATTTTCCCGCAAAGGCTTGACAAGGCAGTTTCCATGCATATACGACAGCTCCAAGCCCCCTTTGCAGGAAGTCGTGCTTACCGCTCTGCAATTTTTCCCCCTGTATACCTTTTTGCGGCAGCTGTTTCTGCTGCCGCCTGCCCCTATAGCCCTTTCCAGCTCGTCCGAGTACATTTTCAGGGAAATTTCCGCCGCCGCTCCGATGTCGTTTATCGGATATTTTTCGGCCGCCCTTTCAAGATAGGGCAAAAATTCTTCGCAGAATTTTTCAATTTCTCCCATATCCTCCGTGTCGACAAATATCACCTGACAGGAGCTGCATAAAAGCTGCCTTGTTGAAATAATATGCTCCGCCAGCGCAAGGAGCTCACGCTCCCTGTCCTCATATCCCGAAATATACGCAAACCCCAGCTTGTGCCCCCATTCAATCAGCCGCACTCCCGGCTTTGCCATTTGCCGCACAGCCCTTACCGCCTCATCGCCGCCCCATACCGCAATGCCGTTTGCGGCAGCCGCCATTTTTTCCATAGCCGTAATGTCCGTGGAGGGCGTGTCGAAAATATAAACGTAATTTTTCAGCTCGGGCTCTGTTTTTATCATCTCACGGAATATCTCCACAGTCAGCCCCCCGTCCGCCCTCGGCAGCTTTAAGATATTCACATTTCCCGTCAGAAGCCCCTCCAGAACGCTCAGTGCAGGCAGCCCCTCCATATTCCCCGCCGCAATGTGAAAAAGCGCCCCCAGCGGATAAAGCTGCACTCTTGCACGCACTGTCCCAAAGGGCGGACAGATTTCCCTCCCGCAAATATCATTCCCCAGCTCGGACCTTATCCGCATTTCCAGAGCCTCCCTGCTCATCATCGCCCCCGCTTTGGCAAGGTATTCCTCCGCCCTTTCCCCTGCCGCCTCACGGATAATTTTATCATACTCTCCACGGCGTATCCTTTCCCCGAATTTGTCCGCCGCATTGATGACAACCTCCCTGTCAAGCCCCTCTCCCGACAATGTCGCCGCAATTTCCTCTTCGAGACTGTCCAGAATACGTTCCTGCTCCGTCTGCTCATAAACTTTTCCGCCCGCAAGTATCATCCCGAAACACCTCTTTTCATGATCTCCTCCGCCCCTGCCGCACAGGTCTTTATATCCTTTATACCCACCCTGCCGATTATTTCAAGATAAGGCGAGCGAATGCCGCAGCCGCATTCATCCCCCTCATGCAAGACCCCCAGGTCGTCGGTCATAACGCTGAGTATCGGAGTTGCCCTTATCATAGGCGTCAGCAGGTTCACTATCCCGACTTCGCCCATTTTCAGCGGCTGTAAACTGCACGTATCACGGATAATGACCCTGCTGTAAACGGGCACATGAAAATGATGATTTTTGCAGTCGCAGTATAATACAGGGTGCTCCGCCGCCCCGAAGCTTTCGATTATCCGTTCCTCGGGAATGCCCAGTATTTTCTCCGCCAGTTCATAAAACACGTGCTTTTCCGGCTGCTCCCTGTAAAACTGTTTCCACCCGCCCCCCAGCATTATCATTGAATTTTTCGGCAGCCGTACTCTTATCCCACGTTCATCCATTAGCTTCAGCGCAAAAAACATATACGAGGGAAATCCGATAAACCTTGTGGGAAAAGGGGAGCGGCTGTATTTTTGAATTGCCCTTATTACCCCGTCAAGATCGGGCAGATATTTTCCCTCCGACATTTTCAGCGCATAAGTCCGCCTTACAGCAGGGGCGCACAGGGTAAACCCGAAAGCCGTTTTGCTCACCGCCGTGCGGTTGCTTTTGTGGGGACGGTAGCCCATTATGATATAATTCACGGGCACGGGCGAAAGCACACCCATTCTCCCGAAAACCGTCATTACCATATCAAGCCCTGAAAGCAGCCCCTTTGCGTCAAAGCCTATCTCGCTGAAATTTCCGGAAGTGCCCGAAGATGTGGCGTTTATGAGGCATTTTTCCTTCGGCATACTCCTAAGATGATGTTTTTTCAGAAACAGCGTAGGCAGCGGCGGTATCCTCCCGATATCCTCATAACAGCGCATATCCTCCGGGGAAAATCCCCTGCTCCCAAGTATCTGCCTGTATTCGGGACAGTTTTCATATTGAAAAGTCAGATTATCCCTCATAGCCTCGAAAAACAGTTCCCTTGTATTTTCCGTGTCAAAAGGATCACGGCAGCGGAAAAGCTTTGCGGCTGCGTTCATAAGCTCGCCTCCTTATCAATAATGCGGAAAAGCCAATAAAAAGGTGCAAAGCCCTGAAATAAGCTTTACACCTTTATAACCGCCGGCATTACACCGATCAGCTGTCAGCCGATTCCTTACTGTCTTTTTTGGATGTGCCCTTGATGCGGCGGGTAGCGTCCTCGAGAATTTCTATTACTTTATCCTGCTTGTCGCTTTTTAACAGCGTTACAATCAATTCGTATTGCGTGCAAAGCTCTTGCTCAGACATTTTAACACCATCCTTTTTAATATAGTTGTTATTTATATTATACAGGATTTAAAAATACTTGTCAAGATGTTTTGTTAATTTTCAATGTACGGAGCTATTCAAATCAAATTCCCAAAAAACTCCCCGACTCTTTCCGAAAAAGAGCCGGGGAATGTCATTTACAGATATGCACTTAGCAGGCATATATAAATTGCTGCGCCGCTACCTGTTTTTGCTTATATCCTTGGAGCTGGTCAGATTTCCGAAAATATGCTCCAGTACGCTCAGCAGGCTGCCTTCCATGTCGCCTATGTCCACAAAGCAGACTCTGCCCAGTACGCCGTCCTCGTTCCTGAAACATATCTCTCGTCTGTCCTCTCCCAGCTCTCCTGCCAAGGGATATATGTAGCAGACATTATCCGACCTGTACATTTCCAGCAAATTATACAGATCGTATATATCCGTCTGATAAATACCGCAGTTGGGGTCGTTGGCATTAAGCTCCTGCCATTTGGAGTCGAAAACCACACGCATTCCCGTTTCCCGCATAGTCATTACAGCCAGCGCCTGCGCACTGTCACGGGGCATGGGTTTATTGAGCATAGGGTAATATTTTTTCTGGATCTCCGCTTTAAAGCGCTGGTTGTCCAGCATTTTGCCCAGACTGTAGACCGTGTAGCTGTCAAACAGCTCACCTGTGGTGAATATTACCGCATAGGCAACATTCCGCCCTGTAGTCACCGTAACATAGCGGCTGAGCAGAAAAATCTCCGCCCACCGCAGAGCGTTCCTGTACCCCTGCATGCTTCTGTCGATCACCGTCGCCGCAAAATCCCCCGTATAATTCGTGGAATAATCCACTCCGTCAAAATTCGCTATCAGCGATTCCAGTCTGTTGCGTATCCTTGCGGAGGAGGTGATATTTTTCAGATATTTCAGCGTGGATTTTATCAGCCTGTTTTCAGCTCTGTTTATGGTAAACACGTCATACTGTACGTAAAATTTATCCTTGTGGGCGAAATTTTTCGTGGCGTGCTTGGCGTAAATCACCTTTCCCTTAAGAAAATTCTCATTGTTTTCATAAGGCGTGTAGCACTGCTTCAAGCCGTTTTTGACTATCCCGTATACCTCGTTTATGAACGCAAGGATAAAGGTCTCGAAAATATTAAGATTTTCCGCCGCCCTGCTGTTAAGGTTGTAGTTGGTCAGAGGTATCGTTCTCATGGACTGCAGCATATTAAGGAGTATACGCTTGTTGGACAGTTCATTTCCCTGCCTGTCCCTGGCGGTAAGCATGGGCAGCAGCTCTATCTGAGTGCCGTCCTTGAATACCATTGCCCCTACATATCCTCCCGCCCGCAGAATGCGTTCATTTCCCTCGCCCTCGGGGGAGAGCATATAGCTGTTTATACCTCTGGGGTCGGGCATTTTCTTATCCATGCAGAAATCTTCCAGCATACAGAACAGTTCCTCGGGCAGGGGAACGCCGTTCTCCCTTTCGCTCGAACCCGCTATAGTAAAAAACTGGGACTCGGTTATTTTGTATTTGTCACGTTTACCCAACTGGAATCACCTCGTTTTTATCGCTGCACTTTGCCGTATGCTGCGTTATATTCTTTGACCCGCAGCTTTGTCTCAAAGAGAATCAGAGGCAAGAAGCAAGAAGAAAGTGCCGCCAAAGAATCCGTTATCCCGGTATCACATTAATCATAGCAATTTTTTATAGGCTTCAATATTCCAGAACGCTGCGTCGTTTATCTCATAGGTATCGTCCACATCAAGGAAAAGCTCCACATTTTCGCCGAAGGTTTTCTTGTAGTCAATGGCAAGAGCCTTGACAAACTGCTCTTCGGGTTCCTTGTTGTAGTCGCCCAGTACCCAGCGCATTTTCTGATAGTCCCCGTAGAAGTATTCCTGCAAAAGGGGAATTATGGAGTTTTTGAATATAGCCCCCAGCCTTGCTACTGTAGGCTCGGTCTTGAGGCTCATAAAGTAAGCGTGACCAATGGTGTGCTCCCTGTCGCAGAGGATCTCCACACGCTTGTTTATGGTGGACAGCAGCTCCTCCACGCTTACCCCCTCCACAAATGTGTCGTGGAACAGGTCGGGTCTCGGCAGCATCTCAACAAAGTCGAAACGGCGGCGGATAGCTGTGTCAAGCAGGGCAATGGAACGGTCTGCTGTGTTCATCGTCCCCACTATGTACACATTTGAGGGCACTCCGAAAGGCTCCTGTGAATAAGCCAGCCTTACCTTTACTTCCTCCTGCTCGCCCAGGCGCTTTGACGACTCAATGACCGTAATAAGCTCACCGAAAATCTTCGAGATATTGCCTCTGTTGATCTCATCTATAATGAACACATACCGCTCGTCCGGGTGCTCTGCGGCCTTCTGGCAGAATTCACGGAAAATGCCCTTGTCAACCACATAGACCATTTCCTTTTTTCTCGTCCTCTCGCCCCTCTCGTTCATGGTCTCGAGGAATACAGGCTTGATACCCTCAATAAATTCCTCATAGCCCATGGACTGGTGGAAGGTGGTGAATTCTATCTGCCCGAAGCTGTTTTTCAGTTCATTGTAGCGGTCAAGCATGGCGTTGTAATCCTTCTTCATTACCACATCTATGGGAATGTTGTAGATGATCGACAGCGCATAGTTTACCGAGTTGTATGTTTTACCTGTGCCCGGAGGACCGTACAGGATAATGTTCTTGCCCATTTTTGTCCGTCCTTTCCTATATATGATCCGAAACCTGCCCGTAAAACAGATTTCAGTCTACCAAATTATATTATAGCACATCTGTAAATTTTTTTCAAGTACCCATTTTACTTTTTTGTGTATTCCGCACATTGCACAAATTTTACTTGCTGTTTTTTGTAGTTGTTACCAATTAGAAGCAAGAGGACTAAGAAGCAAGAGGCAAGATTTTTGATTGTTTATATTATCATTAAAGCGTAAGGCAATTTGTTGCGGGTTTGCCAAAATCACCATTAATTGATCTTATTGCCATGTTTTTAAATATACGGAAAATCCGGCTCAATGAAAAATTTAATATCGGCTTTTTCCAGCTTTTCCTTGATTTTGCATACTTCAAAAGCCCTGCCGCTGAACATAGCGGCAGGAGCAGATTCCATTAATTTTTTTGCACCGAGGTAATTTTCGTTTGTTATCTCGGAAATGACTTTCAAAGAATTAACAGAGGGCGCTTGCCCGGGGCATAAGTGGATTGTGTATGTATTTTTATCCGTATAAATCGGGCTGATATACGTAGTGGCTATGCCCCAACTGCAATTCGGGCATTCCCACCCGCAGGACAACCCTCTTTGAAAATATGTCATTTCGCTGCTGCAATTCTCGCAAAGCATTGTTGTTTCCTCCTTTGCTGCTTGCCCGAAAAAATATATTATATTACTTGCTTTTTGACTTTTTTATATATTCCGCACATTGCACAAATTTTACTTGGTATTTTTTGCAGTTGTTACCAATAGGAACGGAGAAAAACCTCATTCAGATAATTTTCGGGAATGCGGAATGCAAAAATCACCACCAATTGACCTTGACCGTATTGCCCTCTTGTTTTGCGTGTTCCAGAAAAGCGCAGAGAAGCTCGTAACAGTCCCTTGTTTCTTCAAATCTGAAGGTTCTTTCTTTGTAAATGTAAAGGTCATTCAGATATTCGTCAATATCAATCTTGACGTCTTTTTCATCGTAGGTACGTTCTAACTGGTTACAGTCACGGGTAAAGCCGTTCCATCCTTTGCCGTCCAAAGCAGGTTCGCCGAAAATATCGTGAAAATATCCGACCCAAATATGAATATTAAATTCGGAATTTTCCGGGCTAAATATTTCAATCTCCGGCTCGTCCTCAAATCCGTTATAAAAATCAATGTTGTTTTTAAGCCTTTCAATGCTCACCATCTGAAATTCTCCTACTATGATAAAAGCAAACTGCCCTGTCAACGAGTGTTTCACCACCAGTTAACCTTTACCATTTTATTATTTGATTTTGCATATTCCAGAAAACTACATAGAAGATCATAGCATTCCCGTGTGTCCTCTAACTCAAACAATCTGTTTTTATAGATATAAAGATCATTCAGGTACTCTTCAATATCAATGGATACATCCTTGTTTTCGTAAGTGCGTTCCAACTGATGAAAATCACGGGTAAAGCCATTCCAGCCTTTTCCGTCTAAAGACGGCTCTCTGAAAATATCAGAAAAATATCCGTCCCATATATGAATATTATATTCTGTTTCATCAGAAAAAAATAATTCAATTTCGGCTTCATCCTCAAAACCATCGTAAAATATTGTATTATTTTTTAGCGTTCCAATGTCCATTATCTAACAACTCCTGTTCACTGTCGCATTCGCTGTCGATCATATTGCATAGCTCAGCCCATTCGTTTTTTGAAATATCCGAAAATCTTTCGGAAAAACCTGTGCATTCTTTCAAATAGCCGCAGACCGCCTCATACAGCTTGTCTGAATTGCCGAAGTCATCAAATGACCGTAAACTGCTGCAATTTTCAAAATTCCTTTGAATATCGGCAACAGCCGCTTGCCTGTCTTTAAAAATATAAGGGTCGGCGTCTGCAAGAAAATCCTGCATTTCACTCATCGGCTGCTCCTCATTCAGTTGGTACACCGCCCGAAACAGGGCGATAAATGCTCGGTTTATGTTCATTATGTTCCTACCGTTCATATTTATTAAAGGTCTCATCGTCCAAGACTCCTTTTATAAAAATACTGACAGATATTATTGTGTTGCTTTCCGGGTCATCTTCAAGCAAATAGCCCTTAGATGATTGGTAATCCTCTTCCCAATCGTCAAAAAATAGCTCGTTATCTGTTTCAATCGCACTTGCTATAGACATACCTATGCCCACGCCGTTAGGCAGCAGTCCGGGACAGTTGTTGTCAAGGTATATTCTGAATAATTTTCCTCTTAAAAAACAAGGTTTTTAGAGAATGCCTTATGCTCTTGTGACTTTTTCACTGCGTACTACCCGTCAATCCATTCCATATCCAAGGCGGCTTCATAGAATGATTTCCCTCCAATACTGAAATTATCTAGCATCGCATCTATACACTCGGATTGATTTTTTCCGGCATACGAGAAAATTACTTCTTTTGTATCAAGATTATAAACCTCAATATGCGAGGATTTGACCTTACCGTTATCGTCGGTTTCGCATTGACAGCCGTTGAAAAACAACTTTTGACCACAATAAACAACGTAATGGTCTTGATATGCCAACTCATCAATAAACACCCTAATGTCATCACTGACCATACCATTTCATCCCTTTCATCCATTTTTCATACTGCTTGAATAATTTCCACGGAACATAATCAGCTTGAGAACGGGATACACTGAAACTTAGGGGTTTACCGCTAACTTTCAAACTTTATACCTCAAAATATTTTTTCTATTCATCCGCCCAAAGCATTTCGCCCTCAATCTCCCAAAAGGTTCTGCCGTCCCAATAGTTATCGGAAAGCAGATGTTCAAGGCAGTCGGACATATCGGGACTTTCGTAGTAATACAGCTGCTTTTCAAATTCGTGAATACTGCTGCCGAATTGGTCAACGCTCGTGTAATACATTTTTTTGTCCTCATTATATCTGATACCGTAAAAATAAAACAAATGCCCGTTATACCTTACGGTTTCGTCCTGTATCAACAGATTGTCGGCAAATTCTTTTACATCTCCGGCTTCCATCTTGTCACACCTCCGAAATATTTTTTGTATTTGTTATATTCTTCATCAGTCATAAAACGTGGCTTTCTATTGTTAAAGTTGTCACGAATGGGGTACTCATGAATGTGAAGTATTGGTTTTCTACTTGGATCGAGATCTGGTTCAGGATGATAGCCAATTTCTGTGGTTAGGTAATGATCCTTATCAAAAAAACGGAGCATTTTAAAGTTTCCGTCATGGTAAAGTTGTATATATGCTTCACTTGAATGGGCTTCAACAGGTAAATCATGTTTGTTACCCAGTCCACGTAGTACCTTCACACCCTCAATTTTCCCAACAGTTTCATATGTATAGGCCACATTATTTCCGGCAGCAAAAGTTCCTCTTCCACCCATATTACCTCACCGCCTTTCGTGATGAACGGTAATCCACAGCAATAATATTTCCTGCCATTTCTTTAAACGGAGTGCCAAAGCATATTACTGCGGCGGGGTCTATTTTGTCGAGCATGGCGTTATATCCACGAAGGAATGCTGATTTTGCCTTTCTACAGCCGATCATACCTACAGCAACAACGGAATTATGTTCTATTCCGTCGAAACAAAAGCCGTAGCTTATTGCATTGCTCCATGTTACAGTGGGAATGACATTTAAACCATGACTTTGCCAATATGCTCCCACCCAACGGCTATGTGCAACGCTTTCTATTTGCCGCCAAAGACTCATATCCGAGTATGTAGAATAATCGGGTGTCAAAAGAAAAGCGTATTGTGATAATTTTGAAAGAGATTTCCGAGGATTGTCATAAATTCCTTTAAAGCGATAATCATCAATAAAAAAGTGCACTCCATGTCTTGTGTTTTCGGGTCTGTCGTTGGATTTTGTGTCCGAGTATGCTATAAGCGATATATTATCAAGGGGAATATCCTGTTTTTTTATTATGGGAATTTCCCATTTTCCGCTTGTATTAAAGTTGTTCCTCATAAAAAGAGGGTCAGTTCTCATCTTTAAAGATGTCATAATTATCTCCTTCCCGGTGCTGTGCACCAATCAAAAATTATTTGTAAATAATAACAATTGACAAAGGACAGAGAATATGATATAATTAACTTGCTACAGTTATGAATTATTTCATAATTCCCAAACGCACGGGCTTGTTGTTACCAGCAACTTGCCGGTGCGTTTTACCTTTGCCGGACTGAATAATGCATTGGAATCACCTGCTTTTTTTAAAATTTTTACAGTATAAGTTTTACATTTTTGATTTTTGAACAGTAGCAGCCTTTAAAGTAACGCCGCATTTTTCTTTTATTTCTTCAACCGAGAAATCTTTTACAAGCGGATAATACATTAAAAGTTCACCTGCAAAACAGTTTGCCTGCCATTCGGGATCCTCATATGGTTTCAGCCTTGTTCCCGGCTGAATTCTGCAAAGCGAAATAGAATGTTCGTCATTGATAAGAAGATGCCCCACTTCATGGGCAATGGTGGTTCTTTAAAAGCCATCGTCCTGCAATGCCTTGTAATAAATGTCCTCACGAATTTTTATGAGATTTAGCGCAGGATAGGTTTCCCCGCATTTATCGGGCATTTCCTCAATGGGAACAATTTCATAAGAAAAGCCCTTAATGATTTGAGGCAAGACATTTTCCATAAATTGGACTATGGGAAAATAAGTCAACTTCTCTGTGCCGGTGATTTTTCGGATAATGTCAACATAATTTCTGATTTTTTGTCTTGACAAAGGTGCTGCCTTATATGCCGCCGCCATTATTATCGTCCTCCTTCAAATACGTAAAAATTTTTTCTATCTGATGTTTGTCCAAATCGGAAAATTTTCTTGCAAAGGAAATTGCAAGCTCCCTGTTTCCTGCTGCAGCCCCGTCTAAGTTTAGTTCGATTTTGCTCTCGCTTTCAGCAATAGCTGCCGTGAATTCGTTTTTTTGCTGTTCGTTCAGTGAATAAATTGAGCAAATCAATATATTCCATTCTGACGGCATTCTCTTCTTGCCATTTTCTACAGCTGATAAGAATGAAGCTGTTACCCCCAGCTTGCCCGCCATGTTCGCTAAAATTTCCCCCCTGTCGATCCGTAACTTGCGCAAAAATTTGCCTAAAGCTGTAATCATTATAACTCGCCGTTCCTTTCGATTTTCAGGGTACTTAATAAAGTTTGGGGTAAAATTCAGCCATATTAACAGACTGTTTTTACCTTTACGAAAATATTATATCATATTTTCAGAATTTTATCAACCTTTAGGTTGATAAAATTTTCCACAAGATTATCTATGCACTTTTAGGAGATATTACCAAAAAACACTGTCCTTGTCCCAAATACAGCAGTATTCTACAAAAGGACAGCCAAATGGGGAAAAAATTTGGTTTATATGGCAATTGAATAAATTTGGAAAAAAAGGTATAATTATAATATGTATAGGTGTATGCAGTCAAAGGGTACTGCTGCAATTTGTCTGCATCCGGCTGTTGTCGGGACAGTACCAATAAATTATTTACGGAGAGATTTTTATGGAAACAAAGGTAGTAAAGTTCGGCGGAAGCTCTCTTGCCG